>CAIPXZ010000041.1 GCA_903869075.1 uncultured Myxococcales bacterium
GGCGCCGGCAGCCCCGTCTGCCAGTGCGGCGCCAAGGGCGGCTTCACGGTGACCCAGACCGGCGATTGCGACGACGCCAACCCTGCAATCCACCCCGGCGCGAGCGAGCTGTGCAACGCCATCGACGACAACTGCAACGGCGTGGTCGACGAGGCCAACGCCTTGGGCTGCAAAGATTTTTACGTCGACTTGGACGGCGACGGCTTTGGCACCGCCACGCCGACATGCCTGTGCGCCGCCGACGGCAGCCATCCAACGCTGCAAGGCGGCGACTGCGACGACAGCGCTGCCGGCGTCAACCCGACCGCCGCCGAGACGTGCGACGGCATCGACAACAACTGCAATGGCGCGACCGACGAGCTCGGCGCCACCGGCTGCAGCCTGTTCTACATCGACGGCGACGGCGACGGCTTTGGCAACCCGGCGAGCGGCGTGTGCCTGTGCCAGAAGTCGGCGCTGAACAGCGTCGCGGTCGCCGGCGACTGCAACGACACGGCGAGCGGCGTCCACCCCGGCGCGGCGGAAGTGTGCGACGGCGTCGACAACAACTGCGACGGCAGCATCGACGAGGCCAACGCCGCGGACTGCCAGGTCTTTTACGCGGACGGCGACGGCGATGGCTGGGGCGCGACCGCCAAGAACGCGTGCCTGTGCGGCGCCACCGGCGCGTTCCAGGCCAGCAAACCGGGCGACTGCGACGACGGCAACGCCGCCGTCCATCCCACCGCCGGCGAGGTCTGCAACGGCGTCGACGACAACTGCGACGGCAGCATCGACGAAGCCGGCGCGCAGGGCTGCACCGACCGCCACCGCGACCACGACGGCGACGGCTTTGGCCTGACCAGCGACGCGCAGTGCCTGTGCGGCGCCAGCGGCGAGTACACAGCGACTGTCGGCGGTGACTGCAACGACGCCGTCGCGGCCATCAGCCCGGCCGCCACCGAGGTCTGCAACGGCGTCGACGACAACTGCGACGGGGTCATCGACCCCAAGAACGCCGGCGGCTGCCTCCCGTATTTCAGCGACGCCGACAAGGACGGCTACGGCGTCACCGGCGTCTCGCAGTGCCTGTGCGCCGCCGCCGGCGCGTTCAGCGCGACCCAGGGCGGCGACTGCAACGACGCCAGCGCGCAGGTCAACCCCGGCGTCAGCGAAGTCTGCGGCAACAACCAGGACGACAACTGCAACGGCGCCACCGACGAAGGCTGCGGGCCGATCTGCAGCAACGGCGTCGCCTACAATTTCGACGCCAGCACGCAGGGTTGGACGCTAGCCGCGGGCTGGGGCTGGGCCAGCTGGCTGACGCTGTACGGCGGCTCAGCGCTCACGTGGTTCAACCCCGGCTTCGGCTACGCAGCGGCGCCCACGGGCTCCTCGGCGTCGATCCAGCTTGTCGTGCCGACGGGCTTGAAGACAATCACGATCGCCGCGACGCTGCAGAACGTGCTGAGCGACAACTGCGGCGGCCTCAGCAACTGCACGCCCACGTCGTACGGGATCGACACGGCGGCGACGTTCACCGCCAGCCTGGGCACCAGCAAGGTGACAATCGGCCCGTACGCGACGCACCTCGTGGGCGACGCGCGCAAGGTGCAGGTCGTCCTGCCGGTCGACGCCGCGCTGTGGAACACCACGCAAACCTTGGCCATCACCGTCACAACGCCGACCGCCAGCGTCAGCAGCTACGGCGGCTTCGCCTTCGACAACGTCACCTGGACGTGCCAATAGCGGCGCCACGCCGCGTCTTTTGCGCTATACAACCCCGCAACCCGTGTGGTAGGCATCGCAGCCATGAACAACCGAATTCGCAGCGTCACAGTCCTCTTTTCGCTCAGCCTCCTCGCATGCGGCAGCACCGCGGGGAGCGGCGGCGGCGGCACCGACGCCAGCAGCAGCACCGACCTCAACCTCACTTTTGACAGCACGGGCACCGACGCCGCGACCGCCGACAGCGCGGGCACCGACGCCACAGGCGGTGACATGACCACCGCCGACACCACGCAGCCGTCCGGCGACCCGCTCGTCGCCCTCGGCAGCTGCGTCGGCGTGTCGCAGCCAATGACGATTTCCGTGCTGATGCCGTACGCGACAATCTCCATCGGCGCCACAAGCCCGCAAACCGGCGCTTTCGTACTGGATTTTTCGTCCACGTACTCCAGCATCGACCTCGCCGCCTTCGCCACGCCGCCGCCGACGACCGGCTGCGACACGACCGTGCTCGGCAGCTCGTGCACGGTCCCGGACTTCCACGTCTTCGGCGTCGTCTACAAAGCCGCGCTGGTGCTCGAAGATTTCTCCGGCCTCACCGGCCCGCTGCGCCAAGCCGGCATCGTCGGCACCGACTTCCTCAGCATGCACGTCATCAGCCTCAGCTTCAGCGGCAGCCAGATCTTCGCCACGCCGGACGCGACGTTCTGCAGCGACGCGGCCCTGCAGCAAGCCGGTCTCGTGGCGCTGTCGACGGCGGGCTACTACCAGCACGACCTGACGCTGCTCAAGGCGTACACGACCGTGGACACGACAGCGACGCCGGGCGGCCATGTGCCGAACGTGCCGACGGTGCCGATTCGCGTCGCCGGCGTGCCGGCGCTGGCGCAGCTCGACACGGGCTTCAGCGACGCGCTTGTCAGCCACTCGGTGAACATCAACAAGGCGTTTTTGGCGGCGCTGCAGGCGGCGAATCCGACGGCGCTTGTGCGCGACAAGACGCTGGATACCCAGCTGACGACTTGCTACGCCGGGACTTCCGAGCCCGCCGAGGCGTACCACCTTGCCGCGGGCCA
>CAIPXZ010000042.1 GCA_903869075.1 uncultured Myxococcales bacterium
GTATTCATGGCGGTTCCAGATCGAGCGCGTAATGCGCTTGTCCTTCTTGCCCGGCTCATGCAGCGCTTCTTCCAGCGTCTCGTTGCCGGCCTTGGCGTCCTCGGACCACTCGGCGAAGCTGGTCTCGCGCACGCTGTCGCGGTGCTCGTAGCTGTGGTGGACCTGGCTGAACGCCACCGGGTCAACAGCGCCGGTCTTGGTGACGTCGGCTTTGACCGCGTTGCCGTTCGGCGCCAGCACGCGCACATCCTTGCCCAGGCCATCGCCGATCTTGCCGACCGCCGTGCGACCAAAGCCCAGCGGCAGCGCCACGGCGCCGTCGTGCAGGCCCGGGCTCAGCACCACCGGCAGCTCCACCGTCGCGCCGCCAACCTTGACCGCCACCACGTCGCTCGAGCCGACGTTCAGCGCCGCCGCCGTCTTCGGCGACAGGCACGCGTAATTGCCCCACGTGGACTTGGTGATCGGGTCGGGCATTTCGTGCAAGAACGGGTTGTTGGCCTGCTGGCCGTTGCGCAAGCCGACCGTCGGGAACAGCACGAGCTCGAACTTGCCCGCGCCCTCGACCTTGGCCGCCGGCGTCGCCAGCGCTTTCTTGACGCCGTCCAGCGTGTACAGCGGCGGCGGCGGGGCTTCCAGCTTGACCTCGGGCGTCGCCGCCACGGGCAGCGCCACCGCCGAGACTTCACCCGGCGCAGCGACCGGGCTGGCATCCTGCGGCGGCGCGACTTCACTCGGCCCGCCGGGCAGCACCACGGTCTCGCGACCGACGACGACGAAGCCGTCATGCACCGACTTATCCCAGAACTTCAGGAAATCCGCGGGCTTGCCCGCACGGATCGCGACCTGCTGCTGCCAAATCTCCTGCTGGAACGGCAGGAACGTCGCCGGCTTGCCGCCGACCTGCACGCCCGCCCACAGCAGCAGCGAATCTTCCGCCTGGCGCGTGTCGAACAACGGGTTGACCAGCGGCTGCTGCACCGTCAGCGTGCCGGCGATCGTCTCCAGGTCGCCCCAGGACTCCAGCGCGTGGTTGCTCGCCGCGATGATCTTCGCCAGCTTGGCGGTCTCGTCCGCGCGCTGCGCCAGCGCCACCGAGAACGTCGCCTTTTTGATGGCTTCCGCCCACGCACCCGGCGTCGGGCTGTCGTACGCCGGATTGACGCCGACCAGGATCAGCCCCGTCACCGCGCCGGACTTCACGTCCGCCAGCAGCTTCTCGACCGCCGCGGCATCCGCGAGGTTGGACTGCAGGTGCGAGTTCAAGTCCAGCGTCTTGCCGTAGTTGCCCAGCTGCTCGTTGATAAACGCCACGGCGCCCTGGACCGCCAGATCGTCGGAGTCGCTGATCACCAGCGACTTGCCCTTGTTGGCCAGCAAGTCCTTGGCAATCTTGTCGATTTTGTCGTTGCTGGCCGCCGTCACGCCCAGATCCACGCCGGTCGCCGCTGCCACTTTCGCCGCCAGCGCCAGCACCAGACCGCGCTGCTCGCTCGGCAGGACGCGCACGCGCTCGTCGGCGTTGGAGCCGGTCAGCGACAGCCGCGTCTCGATCTGCACCGTGCGCGACATCGTTTTCTTGTCCAGCGACACCGCGCGGGTCGACGCCCACTGCTTGGTGAACGCCGCCGGCTGCAGCCAGGTGCCCAGATAGTCGGCGCCAAACGAGACGACGTACTCCGCGCGCTCAAAGTGCAGGCCCGGCACGGCCTTGCGGCTGTGCGTCAGGGCGTGCGCCGCGGCGATCGCGCCGATGGCTTCCGCCTCGTAGACGACGTGCTGCGCGCCGGGGAATTTCTTCTGGAACGCGGCGATGACCGCCTTGCTCGCCGGCCCGCTGGCCGACGGCGTGACGATCGCCAACGCCTTGCCATTGCTTGCATACGCCGCGAGTTGCTTGGCGACTTCGGCGTCAACCGCGTCCCACTTGGCCGGCGCACCGCCGACGGTCGGACCGCGCAGGCGATCGCCGTCGTACAAGTCCAGCACGCCCGCCTGGCCGGACGCGCAGACGCCGCCCTTGCTGACCGGGTGCTCCGCGTTGCCTTCGACCTTGATCGGCCGGCCGTCGCGGCTCTTGACCAGCAGACCGCAGCCCGCCGAGCAGGTGCGGCACGCCGTCGCGTACCAGTTGGCGCGGCCGGGGGTCAGCTCTTCGGGCTTCTGCACATACGGGCGCGCGTAGCGCTCGGGCAGGCGCGCGCACGCGGCGGTCATGCTCGCGGCGGCGAACGTCGCGCCCACGACCTTCATAAAGTCGCGGCGTTGCAGCTCGCTGCCGTCGCCCACCACCGGCACGTGGCCGAGTTCCTGCTCGCGCAGCACCTCGACACTCGGGTCGCGCGTCAGCTCTTCGACGCTGACAAAGCGCCGCTTGGCGTTCTTGCGCGTGGCCGAGAGGGCGTTGGAAATCGCCATCGACTGCACGGACTTGTGGCCGGCGTCGTGGTTGTCGTGCTTGGGGTCGCGATTGTGGTCCATCGAAATGGTCCTCCGGAGCTGGAAAAGTGCTTCGGCGTAAGGGCTTGATTCAGCGCAGCTTAGTGGTGGCAGGCCGCGCAGTCGGTCGACGGCTTCAAGTGCAGGTCCTTGAACTGCTCAGGCGGCGTCTGGCCAAACTGGGCGCTGTCCTTCTCGCTGTACTGGCGGTGGCAGTTCACGCACCAGCCCATGGCCAGCGAGCTGAACTGGTACACTTCCGGCATCTCCTGCACCGGACCATGGCAGGTCTGGCAGGCAACGCCGCGGCCGACGTGACGGCTGTGGTTGAAGCTGACGAAATCCGGCAGGTTGTGGACTTTCACCCACGGGATCGACGTGCCTTTCTCGTACGCCTCGGCGATCTTCTTGATCTGCGGCGAGTCGGTCTTGACCGTCTTGTGGCAGTTCATGCACACGTTGACCGGCGGGATCGAGCCGTTGCGGCTCTCCGCGGCGCCAAAGTGGCAGTACTGGCACTCCATCTGCATGTCGCCCGCGTGGAGCTTGTGCGAGAAGGAAATCGGCTGCACCGGCTTGTAGCCTTTCTGGTAGGTCGGCACCGTCACGTCTGTGTAATCACAGCCGGAAAGCGCCGCCAGCAGGCCAAGGACCGGCAGGAGACGAAGCATTCGCAGTTTCAGAGTTCGTGGGTTCATTGTCTGTGCGTTCCTTCGCACCGCGCGTAGATGGCTACCTGGCACGGGCTGACTGCAGGTTCGCAGAACGAGGTATCGCGACTTCTGGAGCAAGCTCCAACCGCGCGCGAATGTGTCGATCACCGGCGAGAAAAGCAACAACCATTCTTCGAGCCAACGCGTCCCGCGGTTCGCCCACACAGTGAGCCAGCCCTAGGACGTATCAGCGACACTGGAAAACTCAAGGCCTGACGCACCCGCACCCGGCCCAGCGCGGCCGCTTTATGGACCAAACGCGCTGATTCGTCCAGTCCACCCCCGGCATTTTTTTGCCAAACGGCGGCGTCAAGGCCTGCCGGCGCCAAGCGTCACGGAATCGTCACGCCACGGCTATTCCGGTTCTTCGCGGCTGCCGGACTGCACGCGGTGATAGCGCAAGTCCGTGCCATGCGTGGCGATTCCAGAGTCGCCGCACGTCTCCGAGTACAGCAGCACCCGCCGATGACCGGTGGTGCGCGCCACGTCCAGCGCGATCTCAGCGCGCGTAAAAAGCTCTTGACCGTCGCTCGAATCGCCCGGGAACGTCGCGACGCCGGCGGTAAAGGTCACCCGCCCGGCGGTCTCGCCCAGCCGCTCCAGCGTCTCCGGCCGCAGACCCAGGCTGCGCCAGAGCTTGTAGAGCAGCCGCCGCGCCTCAAAGGGCGTGATATGGTTGAGGATCAGCCCGAACCGGTCGTCGCCCAGCCGCGCCACCGTGTCGGACCGCCGCAGCGTCGCTTGCAGGTGCTCGGCCATGTCGATCAGCAGCGCGCGCGCCACCTGGCGGCCTTTGTCGCGCTCGATCGCCAGGAAGCCGTCCATGTCGATCACCGCGACCGCCATCGGCATGTTGGCGCGCGAGGAAAGCCGGATCGTCGGGTCGAGGCGCGAAAAGAAGACCTGTTGCGTCGGCAGACCGGTCAGCGGATCGCGCGACGCCAGCGAGTGCCGCACCCCGCGCGATCGCATCCGCCCGCGCAGGCGCTGCGCGCGCTCGGCGGCGTCAAAAGTGCCAACGACGACGTCATCGAAGCCCGCCGCCAGCCAGTCACCCTGCTCATTGCGCCGGGCCTCCGGCAGCGCCGCCACGGAGATTGGCAGCAGCCGCGCCGCGCGATCGGCCAGCGATTGCCAGACCTGCTGCGGCGTCTCGTCCGCCGCCGGCGCCAGCACGCACAGCACGGCGCCTTGCAAAAAAGCCTGCCACGCGCACTCGTGCGGCGCCGGACGCGCCACGCGGATGCCCTGCGCACCCAGCGCGTCGGCCAGGGCATCGAGCAGCGGATCACGGGCAACCATCGCCAAATCCGTGGGCGAGTCGTTCGCGATCAAGGGGTTGTAGGACATCGGGGGCTCCAGCGACGCGCGGCGCGCTTCAGCGGGCTTCAAGGTCCGGGGCAGACGTTGAAGACGCCGGGCGTGCCGCGATCCTTCAGATGGCAAGCCTGCTCGCCAGCGCCGACGTCCTCGCAGACCTCGGAAGCGATGCAGGCGGGCAAGCCGACGCCGCACTTGGCGTTGGTACTGCCCGACGAAGCGACGTACGCGCCGTACGCGCACGTGCCGCTCGACGCGGATTGCCAGCAGGTCGCCGCGTCGTTGGCAGCTGTGTCGTAGCAACTGCCGGTGAGCATCATCGCGTAGCCTTGGCCGTACGGGAAGGTGGAATCGTACACGACCTCGTCGATCACCTTACCGGCGGGGTTGCTGAGGATGACCTCGTCGCCGCCGTTGCTCAGCGCGAAACCGCTGCCTGCGGGGTTGTCGGCCATGCCGTAGACGACGTTGACGTCATTGTTTGTCGCCAGATCGATGCGCTGGCCGATGACCGCGTAGCCGCCCGCCGGGATCGTCAGCGCCAAGGCGCCGGGGGTGATCGAGGCGTTGCCGCCGACGAACGCGCCGCCGTTCTTGCAGTACGGCCCATTGGCGACGCTCCAGGTGCCGGCGGTGACCGCGACGGTGTTGCCCTTGGCGTCGACCGGGGCGGTGCCGCTGCCGTCGTTCAACGCGAGCGAGACGAGGTCGCCCTTCCACGGCGCCGACCACGTGACCTGCGGGCCGATCGGCCGGCGCATCGCCGCGCCAAAGCCGCTGGAGACCTGGACGCTGGCGGCGCTGCCCTTGAACGGGTGCAGCAAGCCGCCGGTGCCGGCGTCCTGCGCGCCGCCAATGGTGAAGACCGCTGCATTCTGCCCGGTCGGCCAGCCGCCGACGGAGACCTGCAGCACGCTGGCGCCATTCAACTGCGCGTAAAGCTTGCCGTTGTCGTACGTCAGGGCGAGGTGGAACCACTGGCCGATCACGGCGTCGGCGAGGTCGAACGCCGCGGCGCCGACAAACACCCGCAGCTTGCCGCCCTGGACGCGCGCGCCAAAGGCGGTGTCGCCGGCGATGCCGAAGCTGAAAAGGTCGCTGCATGCGGAGACGCCGCCGACGGTCGGACAGGTGCCGCTGCCGTACAGGTCGTCCAGCTCAAACCAGCCGTGAATCGTCAGGTTTTTGCCAAACGGCAGTGTGCTGGCGGGCGTCAGCGTGGCGACGCTCGTCGCGCCGTCGAACTGCAAGGACGTGCAGCCGCCCTCGACGTGGCAGGTGGCGTCGCAGCCGTCGCCGTCCTTGGTGTTGTGGTCGTCGCACTCCTCGCCGAACTCGCTGAGGCCGTCACCGCAAGCCGCTGCAATCACGTGTAAATCACCCGTCGTGTCGGTCAGCTTCCAGCCGGTCAGGTCAATCGCCTTCGCCGTCGGGTTGTACACTTCCAGCCACTCGCCGGCGATGTCCTCGACGGCGTCCGGGTTGATCTGCAGCTCGGTCAGCAGCAGCGTGCCGTCGGGCGCCAGCTTGACCTCAATGTGGCACTGCGCGTCGCAGCCGTCGCCCGGCGCCGTGTTGCCGTCATCGCACTGCTCGCCGAGGTTCTGCTGCACGATCTTGTCGCCGCAGTAAGGCTTGACCACGCACACGCCGGTCTGGCACCACTCGGTCGTCACGTCATCGCAGGGCGTGCCGTCGGCGACGTTGCCGCCACCGTTCACGCACATGTTGGCGCACGTCACGTTCAGCTTGCCCGGCGTGCCGAAGTCGCCGGCGCTGCCCAACCACTTGTATTTGCCGGGGCAGTAGCTCGTGGCGAGGTCGTTGTCGGTGGCGTTGAGGTGCGTCGGGTCGAGCGACACCGACTTGCCGTCCTGGATGTCAAAGCCCGCCGCTGTTGGCGTCTGCTTGACGTACTTCACGTCGTCGATCTCCACGCCATTCCACGCCAAATCGATGGCGTCCGCGGTGTTGGCGAGCGTGAAATCGGCGTAGACGTAATCGACCGGCACGCCGCCGTTCTTGGTCTTGTCGCCGTTGATGCCCAGCACGCGAAAGCCCTTGGCCGGCACCAGGAACGGCACGCCGGGCGAGATGATGTGCTTTTGCGTCAGGTCGTCGTGCAGGTTCCAGCCGCTGATGTCGATCGCCTGGTCGGTGCTGTTGAACAGCTCCAGCCACTCGCCAACGCTGTCGGTGACGGCGCCGGGCTTGACCATGAACTCGGTGATGACGATCTGGCCGGCGCTGAACGACTCGACCTGGCACGTCGCCGAGCAGCCGTCGCCGGACAGCTTGTTGCCGTCGTCGCAGACCTCGTAGACGTCGACCTTGCCGTTGCCGCACGTCGCGGAGTCGCAGAAATCCCCGTAACCATTGCCGTTGCTGTCCGCCTGGTCGCTGTTGGCGATGAGCGGGCAGTTGTCGCAGACGTCGCCGACGCCGTCGTGATCGCCGTCCAGCTGCGTGATGTTGGCGATGCCAGGGCAGTTGTCGCAGACATCGCCCAAGCCATCGCCATCGCTGTCTTTTTGGTCGGCGTTGCTGTCAAACGGGCAGTTGTCGACCTCGTTCTTGGCGCCGTCGCCGTCTTTGTCGCCGCCGCTGGGGATGCACGTCGTGTTGGTCTTGTCCGGCGTGCCGAGGTCGCTGGAGGTCGGGTCGGCGTCGTTGATGGCGGCGTCGGCCTGGCACCAGAACTTTGCGAAATCGTTGGATTCCACCGACTGGTACAGCGGGTCCAGCTGCAGCGCCTTGCCGGACACCGGCGCCGGCGTCTGCACGCCGTAGTGCACGCTGTCGATGACCGCGCTGCCGTGCAGCAGCGCCAACGTGTCGTCGGCGTCGTCCAGCGTAAACGTCACCGGCCACGCCCAGTCGATCTGCGCGCCGCCGTTGTACAGCTTGTCCGTCGAGCCGCCGAGCGCCAGCCGCGTCCCCGGCGCCATCGTCAGCGTCGGCAGCGTCACCTGGCCCGCCTTGCCGGACTTCAGCACCCAGCCGGTCAAGTCCAGCGTCTTCGCCGAGCCGTTGTACAGCTCCAGCCACTCGCCCGGCTGCGAGTCGGCGTTGTACGGAATCGCCATGATTTCAGCGATCACCAGCTCAACCGGGACGATCGCCGCGACCTTGCAGTCGGTGGTGCAGCCGTCGTCGTTGTCGCTGTTGCCGTCGTCGCACTGCTCGCTCGTCACGGTCTGGTTGCCGCAGCCCGGGCTCGGGCCGCTGCCCGGGTACTTGGCGTCCAGCTCGCCGTCGCCGCAGCACGCCGGGTCACAGGCGTCGCCCTTGCCGTCGCCGTCGGTGTCCAGCTGATCGCTGTTGGCGACCGCCGCGCAGTTGTCGCAGGCGTCGCCGACCTTGTCGCCGTCGCTGTCCTTCTGGTCCGGGTTGGCGAGCGCCGGGCAGTTGTCCTTGCCGTCGACGATGCCGTCGCCGTCGGTGTCCACCGGCTTGGGGCAGCTGCCGTTGGCGGCGCCGGGCGTGCCGAGGTCGCCGCTGCCGAACGGCGTCGTGCCGTTGCACCAAAAGTCGCTATTGTCGTTGTCCGTGGCGTTGGCGTGGCCGGGGTCGAGGCTCCACGACTTGCCGTCGGTCGGCAGCAGGCTGGCGTCCCACGCCATCGTGTCCTGCAGCGTCGAGCCGAAGCCGACCGCGTTGTGCAGCGCCAAGCCACCGGATGCATTGGCCAATTTCAGGTCGTCGCCGTACTCATAGTCGCACTTGACGCCGCCGTTCGTCGCCGTGTCGGCGTTGCGGCACAGCGTCACCACCGCCCCCGGCGCAACCGCCAGCCCGCAGGCGAAGACCGTGTGGCTCAAGCCGTCGGCGGTGCTCAGGTACAACCCGGTCAGCGGGATTGTCGTCGACGAGGCGTTGTACAGCTCCACCCACTCGCCCAGCGCGTCGGCGACGGCTTTGGGCTTGATCAGCAACTCGTTGACGACGAGGCTGCCCGCCGCCAGCGACGTCGGCAGCGTGCCACAGCCGGCATCGACCTTGACGTCCGGCGCCTGCGTGTCCGCATCCTGGGTGTCCGGCGCGTCGGGCGCGTCGGCGATCGCCGCATCCGTAGCCGCGTCCTTGCCGGCGTCCGCGTCCAGCTTGGCGACGTCCTGACCGCTGCCATCGGTCGGTGTCACCGCGTCGCCGTTCTGCACGTCGCACTTCGCGTTGCCTTCGCAGTTGCCCGCGCCGACGTCTGCCACGTCGTCACCGCCGCCGCCCGGCGCCGCCGCTTGGCCACAGGCGACCGCCGTCAAGGCACACAAAACCAGTACATTCAAACGGTTGAATCGCATCATCGGCGGCATTCTCTCCACGTCTCAAGCCAAGGCTACAAGCGATTGAGACTACGGCACCGGCGGCGGCGGCGCAACTTGAAGTGCATTGGCCGCCAGCGTGCCCAGCCAGGTCAGCTCCGGCTCGCTGCGGTACACGACGTGCAGCGCCTGCGTCGTGTCCCGCGCGTCGATCGCCGCATTGCCCGCGGCCAGCGCCAGCGTTGCCGCCACGCCGTGTGCCAACAGCAACCGGCGCGTCAGGTTGCCCAAGCCCGCGTCCAGTTCGCCTTGCACGACCTGCACTTGCAGATCGTTGGCGACGATGTCGTGCAGGTGCTGGCGCGCCTCGGCCGTCAGCGGCAACGCGACGTGAACTTCGCGCAAACCCGCCGCCAGCTGCTGCAAGCGCTGACCGTCGCGCCAGCGCTGCCCCGTCAGCGCCAGCGCCGCCGCCTGCAGCTCCGCCACCGCGTGGGCCCGCACAGGCGACGGCCACAGGCGCTCGGGCGCGCGCACGCCCGCCTGCAGCGCCAGCAAGCCGGCCTCCCAGGCGACATCCGGACCTTCCGCCAGCCTTGCCTGCCGCGCCGTCAGCGCCGCCGCCGCCAGTTCCAGCACGCGCTCCAGCCACAGCCACGGGTCCGGCTCCGCCGGTTCCGCCGCGAGGAACTGCGCACGCAGCGCCCGCCAGTCGCGCCACGCCACCGGCAGGCCCGCCGCCAGCGTCACCGGCAGGCTGACGCGCACCGCCACCGCGCCCTCCGCCAGCAGCCCGCGCACTTCCGCCGCGCGCGTCGGCCACGGCTGTGCCGCCGGTCGCGCCCGGTCGTAGCCGTCGCAAGCCAGCAGCAGCGAGACGTGCACGCCGTCCGGAGATTCATGAAATCGCAGCGGAAATTGCCGACACGTCACCGGCTTTGCCGCCAGCCCGTGCGCCAGGTGGATCTCGCACAGGCCCTCGTCGCCCTGCGCCACGCAGCGACCGTTGGCATCGCGCGCCATGCCGCGGACGTCCTTGCCGTGAAACTGCAGGATCTCAAAAGGCTGATCGCCGGGTTCAAAGCGCCGCTGCCGGCCAAACGCCAGCGCGCTGACCCGCCGCGCGTCGGCGGCGTAGACCGGACCGAGGAACGACGCGCTGCAGCAAGTGCCGGTGCCGACGCAGCCGTGCTGCGGTGGATCGCGGCCCTCAGGCCACAGCAACGGCCGGCTCGCCGCGTCGCCCGCCGTAAACGCCACGCGCTCCGCCTGCAGCGCCAGCCGCGCGTCACTGCGCGCGCCCGCCAGCAGGTACAGCCGCGCCAGCGCTGTCAGCCGCCGCTGGACGTCGGGAATATGCGCCAACTGCGCGATCGTGCGTGGTTTTTGCAGCGCGATGACGAGCTGCCGATCGTGGACGCCCAAGCGGATGGCGCGCTGCAGCGGCGGATCGAGCAGCCGATCACCATCCAGCCGCAGCCCCGGCCGCAGGGCGTACCGCAGCGGCTACACCTTGGACTTGCTGGGAATTCCGATGTCCGGCACCGGGATGTCCTCGA
>CAIPXZ010000043.1 GCA_903869075.1 uncultured Myxococcales bacterium
GGCAAAAGATCCGGCCGCGGCAGCACGCGCAGCAGCCACGTGCCGAGAAACAGCGCCATCAGCAGCGGCGGCGACACTGGCAGCAGCGCGCTGGCGACGTACGCCACCGTGAACCACGCAAAATTACCCAGCAATTCGCCGTTCGTCACCGGTTGTGGCCGCAGCCGCCGCGCCCAGCGCCCCAGCCACGCGCCGGTCACGGCGATCAGCAGCGCCGCCAGGCCAAAATTCGGCGCGACCCACCACGACTGCTGCAGCAGGTCGTCGCGCGGATACGCCAGCACGTGGCCCTGGACGTGGATTTGGTCATACAGCGCGCCGCCGACGCCGCCGACGACGAACAGGCGCAGCCAAATTTGCGGCGGCAGGTTCATGGCCAAAGCGTAGCGGAGGCTCGCGCGATTGCCACGCCGCGCGCGGCTGGCTATGGTGTCCGCGGAGGATCCATGACGAAACGGTGGAAATTGGCGCTAACAGTCCTGCTGGCCGCTTGCGGCACGGCCAAAACTGCGGATACCGCGGATTCAACAGGACAAAATGACACCTCGAGCGCGGATACGGCGGATGGCGGCACGGACAACCCGTTCTGCGTCATCGACGGCTTCCAGGCCGATCCGGCGCAGCTGACGTTCCAGCAGATCAGCACGTTTGGCGCCGCGACCGATCCGCTGCGCGCCGTCGTGGCGTTTCGCAAGGCGTCCGCCGATGCGCAGATGAAGTACGGCGCGTTCCTGATCACCGAGCACGACGCCGGCGACTGGCAAGCGACCGCCAAATTCACCGGCGCCAACGACTGCCCGATCATGAACCGCGCGATCTCCGTGTTCAACGCCACGCTCGCCGCCGCCGATGGCACCGCGCTGGGCACGCTGGCCATGACCGCCGACAACGGCGCAGACCGCGGCACCATCACGCTGACCGCGAAGGCCGCCGACCCGACGATGAACCGCGCCAGCATCGCGTGGAAGTGCCAGAAAGATGAGCACTTTATTGGCCTGGGCGGCCAGAGCTGGGACGTCGACCACCGCGGCCAGACTGTGCCGCTGTGGGTCAGCGAGGACGGCATCGGCAAGCAGGACAACGATGGCCCCAATCCGGGCTGGTTCTTCAGCGGCAACCGCCACACGACGCACTCGCCGATGCCGATTTTTCTGTCGAGCCGCGGCTACGCCGTCATGCTGGACACGCCGGCGCGGGCGATCTTCCACCTCTGCTCCGACGACCCCGACGCCGTGCGCCTGGAGAACTGGCAGGGCGAGCTGAAAGTGCGCTTTTTCTTTGGCAAAGACATCCCGGACACGCTGCGGCTGCTGACGGCGGCGACGGGTCGAGCGCCGGTGCCGCCGCTGTTCACTTTCACGCCGTGGCTGGACGCGATCTACGGCTCGGCGAACGTGCGGCGTGTGGCGCTGAAGCTGCGCGCCAGCCACATCCCCGTCGGCGCGATCTGGAGCGAAGATTGGCGCGGCGGCGTCAAAACCGACGACCAATACACGCTGGACGAGGACTGGAACAGCGATCCGGTGCTCTATGCGGACATGCAGCAGCTGTCGGCGGACCTGCACGCGTGGGGCTTCAAGTTCCTGACGTACAACAACACGTTCTTGACGCAAGGCGCTGACATTTATGATGAAGCCATGAAGGCTGGCTACAGCATCCAAAAGTCCGACGGCACGCCGTACATCTACGACACCGCGAAAATGGTGCCGGGTTCGATGCTGGACTTGAGCAACCCGCAGGCGGTCGCGTGGGCGCAGGGCGTGTACCAGAAGGGCATCGACCAAGGCGCGGACGGCTGGATGGCCGATTTCTGCGAGTGGCTGCCGACCGACATCGCGCCTTTTTCCAAGGAAGATCCGTGGTTGATTCACAATCGTTATGCAGTGGATTGCCAAAAGCTCAATGACGACTTGCTGGCCAAGCAAAAAGACGGCGTCGAGCGCCTGACTTTCGTGCGCTCGGCGTGGCTCGGCTCGCAGCCGCTTGTGCAGGTGATTTGGGCGGGCGACCAGCAGACCGATTTCCAGCTGGGCGACGGCTTTCCGAGCGTCATCCCCATCGGCCTCGGCCTCGGCGTCACCGGTTTTCCGTATTTTGGCAGCGACATTGGCGGTTACATGAGCACGCTCGCCGAGTCGCCGACGACGCAGGAATTGTGGTTCCGCTGGGTCACGCTCGGCGCTTTCAGCCCGGTGATGCGAACGCACCACGGCAAGAGCTCGTTCTCCAACTGGAACTGGGAGAGCGATGCGGCGTCTACGGATCACCTGCGCAAGTACGCGAACTTGCACATGAAGCTCCTACCCTACCTCTACGCCGCGGCGCAGAACGCCAACAAGACCGGCATGCCGCTGATGCGGCCGCTGGCGCTGGCGTGGCCGGATTTTGCCCCGGGCTGGACGGCGACGGACCAGTACATGCTCGGCGACAGCCTGGTTGTGGCGCCGGTTGTGACAAAAGGCGCGACTTCACGCGCAGTTGCGCTGCCCAAGGGCGATTGGTATCCGCTGCAGGGCGGCGCGAAAGTGACGAGCGATGGCGTGACGCCGCTGACGGTGCAGGCGGCGCTGGGCGACATCCCGGTGTTCGTGCCGGCGGGCACGATGCTTGTGCTGCTGCCGGACAACGTCGACACGCCGCAGGACGTTACCGCGGGCACAGGCTGGACCGACGTCAAAACCACTGGGACGGCTCGGGAAATTTGGCTGTGGCCGGGCGCTGGGACAAGCACGTTCGCCGATCCGCTCCCCGCCAGCGCGGGCACGTGCGTGTGGAATCCGGCGGGCTGGGACGGCAGCGCGGCGGCGGCCAAGTGGAACGGCGCGCCGCTCACGCCCGCCGCGGACGGCGCGCTGAGCGTGACCGCGAGCGGCAAGGACACGCTGACAATCGGCGGCGCGACGCTGCAGCTGACCGCGCCGGCTGGCGCCAAGTTGCTGATTCGCCTGCCCTCTGTCGGCAAATAGCCTACGGAATCCAGGTGTCCTGGCTGTTCTTGCGGCAGCCGTCTTCGGCGGCCTTGGCCATGTTCGGCATGTACTGCCAGACGATGGCGTAGGCGCCCTTGTCGTCGGCCTTGGTCTGGCAACCGCCGCGGCGGCCGTCGGTCGGGCACGGCGTCTCGCCCCACTTCGAGTTGCCGCCAAAGCAGGCGTTGTGCTGGAACATCTCGCTGGCTTCCGCCGGAATGTTCTTGAATTCCGTGCACATCATCATCGTGCCGTCGGCGTTCTTCATCGCGCAGCTGCCCGACGACGTCGCGCCCGAGCTGCCCATCCCGCCGCCGCTGCCGACACCGACGGTGTTGCCGCCCGGCGCGCGGTCGGAACTCGGCGCGCGGTTGGAGCTTGGCGCGGTGGTGCTGGTGTTTGTGGTGCCGGTCGCGCTGCCGCTGCCGTTGCCGCTGTTGCCGACCAGCGCCTTGCCGACTTCGCGGCCGGCGGCGTTCTCAACGTCGTTCAGCAGCATGCTGCAGCCGGCGGTGGTGGCGACGAGCGCGCCAAGGGCGATCTGGCCAAGCCGGCGGCCGGCGGCGACACTGCGCAAAAAGTTCGTGTTCACGGGAGCTCCTTGGCCCGCGCAGCGGCGGGCGGTTCGTGCGTAGTGGACACCGAATCGCGGTTTTTGGCCAGCCTGCCGTCTACAGTTCGTCCAGCGCGACGTCGCGCCATTGCCCCGCCGGCAAATCGCCCAGCATGACGCCGCCATAGGCGACGCGCTTGAGCTTTTGCACCTCCGAGCCGACCGCGGTTGCCAGCCGGCGGATCTCGCGGTTTTTGCCTTCCGCCAGCTGCACAATCACCGTCGTCTCGCGGCCGGAGCGCTTGCGCAGCTCGACGCACGTCGCCTGCAGCCGCTCGCCGTCGTCGTCCACGCCGTCGCGCCACGCCTGCAGCGCCGCGTCCGCCACCGCGCCGCGCAGCTCCACCACGTACGTGCGCACGACGCCCGTGCGCGGGTCGGTCAGCCGGTCCGCCAGCCGCGTGTCGTTGGTGAGCAGCAGCAGCCCCGACGTCGCGAAGTCGAGGCGCCCCACCGGAACAACGTGCACGCCGAGATCGGCCAGATAGCTGTAGACCGTCGGCCGGCCCTGCGGATCGTGCGCCGTCGTCACGCAGCCGCGCGGTTTGTGCAGGGCGATCAAGCGCTTGGCCTCGCGGAGCAGCGGCTTGTCATCGAGCCAAATCCGCGCTTTCTCGGGAATCACCGGCTGCAGCGGGTCGCGCACGACGTGGCCATCCACGGCGATCCGCCCGGCTTCAATCCACTGCCGCGCCTGGGTGCGGCTGGCCACGCCGAGCTTGGACAGCGCGCGCTCCAACGCCACGTAACCTTTTGGCAAATACGCCACGGCTTACCAGCCCAGCTGCCGCGCCGCGAGGTCCGTCAGCACTTCCGACGCGCCGCCGCCGATCGACAGCACCTTGGATTCGCGGAAAATGCGCTCGGACTTGCAGCCGCGGATGTATCCGGAACCACCGAGAATCTGTACGCATTTCCCCGCGACAAACTCCAGTGTCTCGGTCGCAAGGTTCTTGAGCATGCACACGTCGGCGACCGGCTCCTCGCCGGCGTCCATGCGCTCGGCAACCTCGTAGAGCAGCGCCCGCACGGCCTCAATGCGCATCTTCATGTCGACGAGCTGGTGCCGGATAACTTGTCGTGAGATCAGGGACTTGCCAAACGTCTCACGGGCCCGCGCCCAGTCAGTTGCCTCCGCCAGGCACTCCTCGGCGAACGCCCACGCTGCCGCCGCCAAGCCCAGCCGCTCGCCGTTGAAATTCTGCATCAGCCCGAGGAAGCCGAAGCCCAGCTCGCCGATGAGGTTCGCCGCCGGCACTTCCACGTCGTCAAAGTGCAGCAGCGCGGTGTCGCTGCACCACCAGCCCATCTTGGCCATCGGCGACCGCGTCAAGCCCTTGGGCTGGCCTTCGACGACGA
>CAIPXZ010000044.1 GCA_903869075.1 uncultured Myxococcales bacterium
CGACACCATCAAGGGCTTCAAGGCCATCTGCGACGGCGAGCTGGATCACATTCCGGAAGGCGCGTTCCTGATGTGCGGCAGCATTGACGAAGTCATCGAGAAGTCGAAGTCCATGTAATCCTTGACGATTCGCACGCCGTTCGCGGCGCTGCGGATCGGCTGGTTGCGGGTAAGTGGGGATGTCATGAAGGTCGAGATCGTAACGCCGGTGGGCATCAAGTATTCGGGCGACGTCCAGGGCGTCATCGCGCCGGGTGAATCGGGCGATCTCGGCATCCTGCCGGGCCACCAGGCGCTGCTTTCCGGCCTGCGCACGGGCGTTTGCACGGTGCAGCTGGGGCCGCACAATGACCTGCCGCTGGTTGTCGATGGCGGCTACGTGCACGTGACCGGCGGCCAGACCGTGACGATCACGACCGAGCTGTGCGAAAAGGCCGAGGACATCGTGCTCGACGCCGCGCGCAAGCAGCTGGACGAAGCGACGGCGGAGCTGGCGCAGACGCGCGACGACGTCGAGACCGAGCTGTGGAAAGTCCGCAAGCGCGCTGCGGATTTGGCCGAGACGCGGGTGCGCGTCGCCGCGACGAAGTAACCGTCAGCGCCGCAACACCGCCAGCAGCTGCTGCTCCAGCGCCGCTTGCACGTCGGCCAGCGTCGGCAGCGGCAGCCCACGCTCTTCACACACTTGCCACAGCGACGCCATCTGCACGCCGTCCAGCCCGCACGGCGTGACAGCGAAGCCGTCCAGCCGCGGGTTCACATTCAGCGCCAGGCCGTGAAACGTCCAGCCGTTGCGCAAGCCCAGACCCAGGCTCGCGATTTTGCGCTGCGCGTCGATGAACACGCCCGACCGCCCCGGCTGCAGCACCGTCACCACGCCGAACTGCGCACACGTCGCAAGGATGCACTGCTCCAGCAGCCGCACGAACGCCGGCAGATCGCCCAGCGGCCCCTTGCCCCACGGTCCAAGCTGCTGATTTAGCTGCACAATTGGATACACAACCAGCTGCCCCGGCGCGTGCCACGTCACCGAGCCGCCGCGCGCCACCTCATGCACCGGCACGTCCAGCGCCGGTTGCCCCGCCGGCTGCCAGCGCGGCGTCTGGATGTGCGCCAGCCCACCCTTGCGGCCCAGCGTCAGCGTCGGCGGATGCTGCAGCACAAGCAGCACGTCGTCGGCATCGCGCGGCCGCGCCACCAGCGCGTCCATCTGCGCCAGCGCCACGGCGTAGTCGCACAGCGGCTGGCCGTCGTGCGTGCCGGTCTGCGGGTATTCCAGGCGCGGGGCGATGCCGTGCGGTAGCTGCGTGGTCACGGCTTCGTGTCGGTAGCCAACATCGAGCGCAGCTCTTCCAGCGTCGCGTTGGGCAGCAGCCCGGTCTGGGAAAACGCCCGACGCAGCGCGATCGGCTTCACCGCGCCGCCCGTCGCCGTCGACTCGCGCTCTGGCCGCGGCTCCTCCGGCACGCCCAGCAGCTGCAGCACGCGCGGCAGCACGCGCTTGCGCACGCTGGCGACCTGCCGGGCTTTGTACTCGCCGTAGGACGCGCGGCCTTCCGTCGCCGCCTGGTAGCTGGCGATGTCCATGACCTGGACTTCATAGGGAAAAAAGAACTGAATCTCCGGATCCACGCCCTGGGTCGTCAGCGCCGCCAGCATCTCGTCGAGCGCCGCGCCGTTCAGGTGCTTGTGGGCGATCGCCTGCGCCTCGCGCATGCGCGTAAACAGCGGATTTGCAAAGCGAATCATCTGCCGGCACGTGAACTGGATCGACTGGTATTTGTCCGAGCTGTACGGATTCCAGTCGACTTGCTCGCTGCCCTCCGGCTTGTGGTCAAAGCCGTGAATCGCCTCCACCGTCGCGAACTCGTCCAGCTCACCGCGCTGGTAACGGCCGAGGCAAGCGCGGACGTGTGTATCGTAAGCGTTGAGATCGACAAGCGTATTGCGCGACCGTGTCGGCTTGACGTTCGGGTACATGATCGTGTGCTCTTCGCGCAAGGCGCGGACCGCGAACAGCGCGTCCACCGGATTGCCGACGATGATCCGCACGCCGATGTGGTCAAACAGATCGTAGGCCACATTCTCCTGTTTTTGCAGGAGCTTGACCACGACCGAGCGCAGCGGCTTTGTCTCCTTGACCTCGAACCGGACGATCGGCACGTCAAAGCTCTGCGCGTGCAGGAACTGGCTGCCGTCCTCGCGCGTGCGCACCTGCGCCACGAAGCGGTTGAGGATGCGCTCGCGGATCTCGTGGTAGTAGTTGTTCTGAAAGTAGTTTACGGCGTGCGCCACCGTGTGCATCACGCGCAGCAGCCCGCACGCCCACGCCATGCGCACTTCCGCTGTCTGGCCGCCCTGCGGCACCGCGATCTCGCGGTCACCCGCCGCCAGCCGCAGCACGTCGAGGATCGGCATCGTGTCGAATTCGCCCGGCATCTCCACCGGCAGCCCCGGCAGCAGCACGCCGCGGATGAATCCGAGCGCCTCGGTGCGGATCCGCTCGACATCCTGAAATTGCACGGGATTGTGGAGATCGTAGCCGTAACGCGCCAGGAACCGCGACGCCTCTTCCTCGCCATTTTGGCTCAGCCGCAGGTGCGTCAGGTCAATCGCCGACTGCCCGCCCATGATCGTGTGCATCGTCTCCCACGAGAACACGTAGCGCGCCAGTAACGGCGGCAGTGGTCCTGCGTGCAGCGTTCCGAGATCAGCCACGTGAGTCTCCCGGTGAAGGGGCGGCAAAAGCCGCGCGGTTGTAACCGAAAACGCGTGCGTTGTCTCGCCGGAAACGCAAAGTTACGTTGCGGTCACGCCAAGTTCCAGAAGCCCGCGCCCCGGCTGCGCCGCCCGCACGGCAAACTGCGCGTGGTCCCCGACGCCCAGCATCGGCGCGCGCACCGGCGTGTCCAGCGCCAGGTCCGGCAGGAACACGAGCCGCTCGCCGCTGGCCAGCACGCGCACCACCTGACCGTCCAGCGGCCGACCGTTGACGCGCCCCGCCAGCCACAGCAGCTTGAAGTAATGCGCGCCCTTGCGCTGCCACTGCCGGCGATCGCGCGCCGCGTCGTCCGCTGTCTGCGCCAGCTGCGTCACCTCCTGCACCGTATGCGGCGCCGGCTGGCCGCGCAGCCACGCGACAAGCTGACGGTGCGCCAACACATCGCCGTAACGCCGCAGCGGCGAGGAAAATTGCACGTACGCCGGCACGCCCATCATGCCGTGCGGCGCCGGCGTCGCCTGCATCGTGCCGGCTTCCAGCACGCGGAACATCGCGAAGCACTGCGCCGGATCGGTGTAGAGTCCCGGCGGCAGCGGCGCATGGCTCGGCCGCGGCTGCGTCCGGTACGGCAGGGCGATGTGATGCCGCGCCCCCAGCTGCGCCACCGCTGCGCATGCCTGCACCATCAGCTCGGTCACAAGCCGCCGCCCCGGGCTCGTCTGCTGGACCTGTCGCAGCGTCACCTGGCCAAACGCCGGCGCCAGCACCTCGCAGTCCGGGCGATAGAGCAGCCACGCGCCGTTGCGGACCCGCGCCGCTTCCGCCCGCAGCCCCGCGGCGATTAGCTGGTCCAGCAGCGGCCGATCCACGCCCGGCAGGTCCTCGCCCGCCAGCACGCGCTCCACAAGGCTGTACGACCACACATGGCGCACGCGCACCCACGCTTCCTGCAGCGCCTCATCGCGCGGCGTGCCCGTCGCATCCAGCGTCAGCGACACAACCAGCGCCGGCTTCCACGCGTCCAGCGTCAGCGACGCCACGTCGCGCGCCAGCAGGTCCGGCAGCATGCCCACCGTGTGCCGCGGGTGGTACATCGTCGCACCGCGCCGCCGCGCCTCCAGATCCGCCGCGCTGTCCGGCACGAGCCACGCCGACGGATGGGCGATCGCCACGTGCACCCGCCAGCCATCCGCCAGCGGCTCCAGGCAGATTGCGTCGTCCACCTCGTGCGGCGCGTCGTTGTCCATGGCCACGAACGGCAAATCCAGTCGCGGCGCGTCTGGCGGCATGTCCGGCGTCAACCGCAAGCTGGCGATCGCCGCCGCTGGCCACGGCTGCAGCAGCCCGGAACGCCACAGCTCCAGGTCCTCGTGGCCGTCCCACAGCCCCAGCTCGTTGAGCAGATCCGTCGCATCGCGCGCGTCCGCCTTCTTGTGGCGACCATCGAGCTCGAGCCAGTGCGCCGCCGCTGCGTCCTCCTCACCGCGGACGATCGCCGTCAGCCGCGGCGCCACGTCGCCCAGCGCCACGCGCAGCCCCGCGCGGTGCTGCTGCAGCGCCAGCCGCCACTTGGCGACGTCCACATCCAGCTCCGCCTGCCGTTGCCGCCGCCGTTCCAGCGCCGCGCGCTCGTCGGGCGTACGCCGCGTCAAGCGGCTGTGGCTCAGGGCAAAGCCGGTGTGGCCAAAGACCGCCAGCACCGTCGCGGCATCGCGCGTCGTCGCGTCCTCGTGGCCAAACAGCACGAGCGCCAGTTCGCCCACGCCCAGCGGCCGGTCGGCAAACAGCGTCCAGGCGATGTCCAGCTCCTCGCGCGTCGCCCGCTGCAGCAGCCCTGCCACCGCGCTTTCGGCCTCCGCCAGCGACGCCGTCCGCAGGTTCAACTCGCCGTCCAGCTCCGGCCGATCGATGCGCATCACGCTGATTTCCGCACCAAAAGCCCGCACTTGCACGCGCAGCGGCCGCCCGGGCTTGTACGACTGGACCCAGCCAACGCGCAGCGCGGGGCCATCGGCGATGAGGACGACTTGACCTTCGGTCACGCGGCCTCCTGCATCGCCCGCTGCAGCGCGAGGCGCAGGCGGGTGTGGCGGTGGATCGGCGCGTCGTTCTGCACCGCGCGCTCAATCGCCCGCAGCGGCCCGACGAGCACAACGAACCGCCGGCCGCGCGTCAGCGCCGTGTACAGCAAGTTGCGCTGCAGCATGATATGATGGCCCGGGTGCAGCGGCAGGACAACCGCTGGATATTCACTGCCTTGTGACTTGTGCACCGTCACCGCGTACGCCAGCTGCAGGTTGTCCAGCGCGCTGCCCTCGACGTCCACGAGCCGTTCACCAAAGCGGATCTGCACCGTCGACGCCAGCGGCAGCCCGGGCTGGCGGTTGTCGGCGTGGCCCTGCCCGCGGCCGACGACGACGCCGATATCGCCGTTGAACACCTCAAGATCATAGTCGTTTTTCAGCTGCTGCACCTTGTCGCCGACGCGCAGGCCATTGCCCAGCTGCTCGCCGTACGGGTTCAGCGCCTCGCGCAGCGCCTCATTCAGCGCCTGGGTGCCCAGCGGCCCGCGGTGCATCGGCGCCAGCACCTGGATGTCGCGAATCGGCTCAAAACCGCGTTGCGGCAAGCGGTGTTGCACGATCTCCAGCACGCCGGCGAGGATGTCGTCCGGCTGCTCGCGCGGCACGAGGAAGAAGTCGCCGTCGGCGTTGCGCGGCGAGGACTGCGGCAGCTCGCCGTTGCGCACGCGGTAGGCATTCAGGGCGATCTGCGAGCCCTCGCCCTGGCGGTAGATGCGGTCCAGCGCCACCACCGGCACGCAGCGCGACTGAATCAGGTCGTCCAGCACCGCGCCCGGCCCGACCGACGGCAACTGATCGGCGTCGCCCACCAGCAGCACGCGCGCGCCGAGCGGGGTTGCGTCAAAAAGCGCTGCCGCCAAGCTAACTTCCATCATCGACACCTCGTCGACGATGATCAGGTCCGCCTCCAGCGGCGTTTCGGCATTGCGCAGGAACCGTCCGCTGCGTGGCTCGAACTCAAGCAGCCGGTGCAGCGTCTTCGCCTCCGCGCCCGTCGCTTCCGCCAAACGCCGCGCCGCCCGCCCCGTCGGCGCCGCCAGCGCCAGCCGCGGCCTGTCGCGCGCCATCGCCGCCAGCACGCCGCGGATGATTGTCGTCTTGCCCGTGCCCGGACCGCCCGTCACCACCAGCACGCCGGTCTGCAGCGTCCGCGTCACAGCGTCGCGCTGCCCGCCTTCCAGGGCAAAGCCCAGCGCCGCCTCGGCGTCCGCCAAGCGCGCCGCCACGTCCGCCAGCGCCAAGGACGCCTCCCGCAGCAGCTCTGCCATCCGCTGCGCCAGCCGCTCTTCCGCCGCCGCCAGCTCCGGCAGGCAAAGCGCGCCGTCCGCCCGCACCAGCGCGTCCTGCGCCACCAGGTCTGCCACCACCGCCAACAGCGGCGCTTCGTCGATCTCCAGCACCGCCGCCGCCGCCGCCAGCACCATCGGCTCGGGCGGCGCCGTGTGGCCGTCCTGCGCAAGCTGCTGCAGCGCGTGCATCAGCCCCGCGCGCACGCGATCGGGCGAGTCCGCCGGCACGCCCAGCTCGCGCGCCAGCCGATCCGCGGTCTTGAAGCCAATGCCCGGGACGTCCTCCGCCAGCCGGTACGGCCGTTCGCGCACCTGCCGCACCGTGTCCTTGCCGTAGCGCTGCTCCACACGCGCCGTCAGCAACGGCCCCAGGCCGAGGCCAAACAGGAACACCGCGTTCGCCGCCGCCTCGGCATGGAGCAGCACCTGCTCGACGAGCGCCGCGCGGGCTTTGCGCTGCAAGCCCTTGACGCCCTTGAGCACGTCCGGGTTCTCGCGGATCCGCTCCAGCGCGTCGGGCCCCAAATGGTCCAACAGTCGCTCGGCAATGGTCGGACCAATTCCTGCGATCTGTCCGGACTTCAAGTAGCGCGCCACGCCCGCGCGGGTATCCGGCAAGATCGGCCGCGCCGAGAGCACTTTGACCTGTCGGCCGTGGCGCGGGTCGTCCTCCATCACGCCTTCCAGCGCCACGGAGTCGCCGACGTTCAGGCCCCACAGCGGGCCCTTGATTGTCGCCGCGGTGCCGTCGTCCTTGCGAAACAGCGCGATGCCAAAGCCTTTTTCTGGATTGCGGAAGACGAAGCGCTCGATCTGCCCCGTCCACGCTACCTGCTCGCCGACCGCCGCGCTGGCGGGCGTCGTCGGGCTGGGAACGTCGGCGCGAAACTCAAAAATCGCGCCTTGCCGCGGTCGGTACGGCGCACTCATGGCGTGGGCGCGGGCACCAGCGGACCGTGCAGTGGCACGTCAGTCACCGCGCCGCCGCGCAACACAAGCGCGTGCACGCCCGCGCCGCCCGCGGCTTGCAGTGCGCGATCGAGCTGGTAGGCCGCGACAACCGGGTGGCCGTCCACGGCCGTCACCACATCGCCCGGCTGCAGCGGCCCTTGCGCCGTCCGCACCAGCACGCCGCGGTTCTTGGCGGCGACAACGCGCTGCTTGTCCGGCAGCCCCGGCGCCAGCCGATCCCACAGCGCCAAGGTCGCGACATCGCGCATGAATTCGTCCTTGTTCTTGTTCACCTGGTTCCAACTTTCCTTGCCCGGCGGCGCCCATGCCAGCGTCGCCGGAAGGCTGTCGACAAGACCCTCGCCCGTGGTCTGCCGCACGCCCGTCTCCGCCAGCAGCGGTCCTGCGACTTCCTTCAGCTGCGTCAGCGCCAGCTCAATCGCTTGGGTCAGCCCCGGTCGCGGATCGCCGCCCGGCATCACGTCCGTCGGATCGTCGGTCAGCTCGACGACAAGCCCCGCCAGCCGCCGCCCGCGCAGCGCGTCCGACAGCCAGATTTCCGTGCGCAGGTGCGCTTCAAGGCCGTGCTGGCGAAAGGTCGGCTGCTTTTTGGGGTCCGCGTTGCGCACGTCCTGGATGTCGCGGACGTTCGTCGCCCGGCGCTCCGTCACCAAGATGTGCAGCGCCATCGCCTCGCGCACCGGCAGCTGCAGGTCTTGCGCATGGTTGATGATGTCGGTATCCGCAGAGACGACGCCGATCTCATCCACTGGGTGCAGGATCGAAAAATCACCAGGCCCAATCAGCGGTTGCGGCGTATGCGCCAGCAGCCAGCGTGCCACCTGGTCCGTGCGCATGGCGATGTCCAGCGCCGTCGCTTCCTGCATCGCCAGCGCCACCGGCAGCACGATCAGCGCCTTGGCGTGCGCCGTCGCGTCGGGCGCCTGGATCTCACTGATTTGCGGCCCGCTGGCGCCGCACGCCGCCAGGGTCAACAGGCTGGCGATCGCCAACCACCGGAACGTCTTGCTCACGACTGCCTCCACCCACGCGCGGCGCAAGGATCGCACGTCTGGCCGCTGATCGGCAAGCCCGCGTTGACGCCGCCGCCTCGCATCGCGCATCCTCCCGCGGCCATGACTGACGCTCCCAGCTTGCAAACCGCGCATCCCCACTGGCTGACAACGCCTGACGTCGACCTCGCGGCGCTGACGCCGGTGATGCGTCAGGTCGTGGACGCCAAGCGGCAGCATCCCGATGCGCTGATCCTGTTTCGTCTCGGGGACTTCTACGAGTTGTTCTTCGAGGACGCGCTGGAAGGCTCGCGGCTGCTGGACCTCGCGCTGACGTCGCGCAACAAAAATGATCCGCGGCCGATCCCGATGTGCGGCTTTCCGCACCACGCCATGCCGCAGCACGTGCAGCGGGTGCTGGAGGCGGGGCGGCGCTGTGCTGTCGTCGAGCAGCTGGAGGACGCGGCGACGGCGAAAGGGCTTGTGGCGCGCGGCGTGACGCACGTCGTGACGCCGGGCGTTGTGCTGGAGCCCGAAGCGCTGGACCCGCGGGCGGATCACCGCGTGGCCGCCCTGTGGCCGGGCAAGCAAGGCGGTCTCGGTGTGGCGATCGCCGATGTGACGACCGGCGTGCTGCAGCTGGGCGAGGTGCTGCATCCGACAGCGTTGGGTGTGCTGCTCGTGCGTTTGGAGCCGCGCGAGCTGGTGCTGCCGGCGGCGGCGGAGCCTTGGCTGGACACGCTGGCGAGCGCGCGCGAGCTGCCGCGGACGCTGCGCGAGGTACACGGCAATGACGCGCCGACATTGGCGCAGGCGGCGGAACAGGCGCTGCGGCGCTATCTGGACGAGGTGCGGCCGGGCGCCGGCAAGCTGCTGCAGCCGCCACAACCGCTTGAAACGACGCCGCATTTGACGCTGAACCGCGAGACTGTGCAGCACCTGGAGCTGATCGCCACGGTGCGCCACGGCCGGCGGCAGGGTGGCCTGCTGCACGCGGTGGACCGGACGCTGACGGCGGCGGGCGCGCGGCTGCTGCGCGGCCTGATCCTCGCGCCGCTGGGCGATCGCCGGGCGCTGGAAGTGCGGCACGCCGCGGTGGAAGCGTTGCTGCAGGACCGGCCAACGCGGGAGTCGATCCGCAGCGTCCTGAAATTCCAGGGCGATCTGGCGCGGCTGACGACGCGCGCTGCCGCCGGGCTGGCGACGCCGCGGGAGATGACCGTGCTGCGCGAGACGCTGCGCGGCCTGCCGGAGCTGCAGCAGCTGCTGGCGCGGACAAGCCACAGCCTGGCGCTGGCGGGCGTGCTGGCGGACACGCAAGGCGCCGAGGCGCTGGCGGCGCACCTGGAAGCGGCGCTGGACGACAATCCGCGGGCGGTGCTGGCCGATGGCGGCGTGATCCGGCGCGGCTTTGACCCGCAGCTGGACAGCCTGCGCGAGCTGAGCGAGGACGCCCACGCGTGGCTGGACCGGTTTGAGGCGCAAGAGCGGCAAGCCAGCGGCATCGGCACGCTGAAAGTGACGTACAACCGCGTGAGCGGCTACGGCATCGAGATTGGCCGCAGCCGCAGCGATGAAGTGCCGGAGCGCTACCACCGCAAGCAGACGCTGAAAAATGCCGAGCGGTACACGACGCCGGAGCTCGTCGATTTTGAGCGGCGGATCCTGACGGCGGACGCGGATCGCCAGGCGCGCGAGAGCGAGCTGTTCCGCGCGCTGCTGGCGCACGTGGGCGCGCACGCGGCGCTGCTGCGGCGGGTTGCCGCGGCGCTGGCGGAGCTGGACGTCCACGGCGGCTTCGCGGAGCTGGCGGCGCAGTGGCGGCACGTGCGGCCGACGCTCGTGGACGAGCCGGTGGTGCGGCTGACGGCGTGCCGGCATCCGGTGATCGAGCAGACGCTGACGCCCGGCGCGTTTGTCGCCAACGACGTGTGGCTGCACGGCGGCCACGTCGACGTGCAGGCGGCTGAGGCGGCGCAGGTGCTGCTGATTACCGGGCCGAACATGGCCGGCAAGTCGACGCTGATGCGGCAGGTGGCGCTGGCGGTGATCGTCAGCCAAGCCGGCGGTTTTGTCGCGGCCGATGCGGCGGAGCTGGGCGTGCTGGACGCGGTGCACACGCGCATCGGCGCGTCGGACGACATCAGCCAGGGCGCGTCGACGTTCATGGTGGAAATGCGCGAAACGGCGACGATTTTGGCGCAGTCGACGCCGCGTTCACTTGTGCTGCTGGACGAAATTGGCCGCGGTACGTCGACCTGGGACGGCCTGGCGATCGCCTGGGCGGTCGTCGAGGCGCTGCACGATCGCACCCGCAGCCTGTGCCTGTTTGCGACGCACTACCATGAATTAACTTCACTTTCCGAGACGCTGCCGCGGCTGCGCAATGCGCACGTGGCGGTGCGCGAATGGGCGGGCGACATCGTGTTCCTGCACCGGCTGCAGACCGGGCCGACGAATCGCTCGCACGGCATCGCGGTGGCGCGGCTGGCGGGGCTGCCGCCGGACGTCGTGGAGCGCTCGCGTGGGCTGCTGGCGGAGCTTGAAAAAGGCGCGGCGGGTCAGGCGACGGGGCCATTGGCGCGGGCGCGGCGCAAGCAGCTGGAACTGTTCGAGCTTGTGCCAGTGCCGTCGATCGCCACCGGTCCAGGGCCGGAGCCGCTGCCGGACGAGGTGACGGCGCTGCTGCAGGCGCTGAGCCGCGTCGATCCGGACGACCTGACGCCGCGTCAGGCGCTGGCGTGGCTGGGCGAATGGCGGGCGCGGCTGACGGCGCTGCCGGCGGCTGTCCAGGACCGGCTGCTCAAGCGCTAAGTCCGCGGGCTAATACAGGAATTCCAGATAGTGCATCGACGGCAGGCCGACCGAGCGCGAGAAGTGGAACGTGCCGTCGGAGATGTCCAGCAAGCCCTGCTCGGGGAACTCGAACTTGCAGTTCATCGGGCTGCCCGCCTGCGACGGGTCCGGCTTGCACCAGGTGTCGTTGGTGCCGTCCATGTAGGCCCAGCGGTAGCCGACGGTCTTGGTGTCCTTGGGCAAGCCCTTGACTTCAATGCGCAAGTTGTGCTCGAGGATGCCCAGGCCAGTCGCCGGATCGTCCGGGCTCACGTCGAGATCGACGATGAACACGTGCATCCGGTGCTGGCGGTTCGTGTCGACGGCCGGATAGGTGGAAGTGGTTGGATCGTCGATGCAATTCTTGATCTTGCCGAGCGCATCGACGCAGGTCTCGCGCGTCGCCATGAGCAGGATCCCCGAGTCGCGGCGCGAGTCCGGCGTGCCGTTCAGGCCAAAAGCGTCCGGACCTTCGAGCACGCTGATCTGCTGTGCGCCCGCCATGAAGCCGTCGTTGAACCAGAACTGGTACCAGCCGGACGGCTTGAGCAGCGTGTTGGCGATGCCGGTCTGACCAAACCACATGAAATCCGAGTCATGCGTCGTCGTCAGCGCTTCCTGCTTGGTCACGGTGTCAAGGCGTTCGCTGGGGAAGCGCGGCGCGGAACCGAGCGTGGCGTTGGTGACCAAGCCCTGCCAGAGCATCTTGGCGCCGGCGTAAGACGCGCCCAAATACGCGGACTTACGCGACGGGCAGTCCTCGATGGACTTGGGCAGCTGGCAGTTGAAGCGCAGATCGGTGACCCAAATCGGGATCGGCTCGCTGCCGTCGGAGCGATGGCCGACGACCTGACCGGTGGCGTCCGTGACGGGGATCTTGCCGGTGGCGAGCGAGAAATTCTTCTCGTAGTGCATGCCTTTCTTGGCGGCGTACGCCGACACGGCCTGGACGATGCTGCGCGCCTGCAGCGGCGTACAAGTCTCGATTTCAATGGACAAATCCGTCAGCGGCAGGTTGTTGGCCACCACGTAATCGATGAAGTCGTAGATCGGCGAGCGCTGGCCAACAGGCAGGTCGGCGGTCAAGTTCGTCGGGTCGGAATTCATCACAACCGACGGCGCCACGAGGCGCACATCATTGCCCGGCAACGGGAATTCCTGACGCAGTTGCGTCGCGAACTGGTAGTAGGCGTTGGCCCAGGCGGTTTCATCGGCCTGCGTGTGCTTGTAGCCGCCGGCGCCAAACGGGTCGCGGCCGAATTCAACGCTGAAGATCGACGGGCCGCAGTCCCACGGCAGCGGTCCGCTACCTTTGCACGCCGCGGTCTGCATCTGCGCCGCTGGCCGCTCGCGGTCGTAGTAATTCATCACGCGGCGGACGATCTTCGCCCACTTCACCGGGTCGGTGATCGGCCGGCCGGTCTGCTCGCCGCCGGCGTACGTGCAGGTGCTGCCCTCGGCGAGGTCGAACGCCGCGGTCCACAGCGGCATGCCGGCGGCGTCGCGGACGCTCTTCAACACGGTCTCAAAAGCCTTGAGTTCATAGCTGTTTGTGATGTCGTCGGTGTTGCCGGCGGCGCCACCCTTCCAGATCCCTTGCATCGAGTACGCGCAGCCGTAGCCGTTGGGGATGCGCATGATTCCGGCGTTCAACTTGCCGAAATTCGTCACGAAATCAGCGGCATAGTCTTCGATGAACACCGGCGTCGGCGCGCCGTTGACACCGCGCATGCCGGTGCCGATCAAGCCGCCGGTGGGGACGGTGTCGTCGGCGCAGGCGACCGGGCCATCGATGCCTTTGGCCGTCAGGTAGCACGCGGAATTGTCAATCAGCACCGAGCGGTTGCGCTTGGCGTTGGCGCCTTCGGGTAAAATCACCGAGGGATCGGAGGAGCAGGCTGGGGCGACAAACGCGACAGCAGTCGCCAATACGACAGCCGAACGCAGGGCACGGGACAAGACGAGCATGGCGCGCATGAGAAAGCCTCCAGTCTAACCGGCCGCCAGTATCCCGGAGCCATGTAAGTCGGTCAAGCAACTGACAACGGTGGGTGGGAATTCAGCGCGTTGGCCACGAGGCGCTGGCGATGAAGCCGGCAGCGTCACTGGCGCGGATCGTCAGCTTACCGCCGCGCGCCGCCAGAATCGCCGCCGCCACCGGCAAGCCCAGCCCCAGGTGCGCGCCGCCCGGGCGCACCACTTGGCCCGCAGCCACCGCCGAGAAGTCGCGACAGCCCGGGCCATCGTCTTGAATGTGCAAGGTAAGTTCATCCGGTCGGCTGACCGTCACCGTGCCCGGCTGCACCGCCGCGTCGAGCGCGTTCGTCACAAGCGCCGCCACCACCGGCCGCAGCGCCGCGTCCGTCGCCAGCAGCGCCAGCACTTGCGGCTGCCAGAGCAGCTTCACGTCGGCCACGCGCGCGCGCACGTCAAGCTGCTGCTGCACATCCTGCCAGCGCAGCGGCGCGCCGTCGGGCAGCGGCACTGCGGTGGCGATACGCCGCAAGTCTTGGAACGGGCGCAGCAATTGCCCGCGCGTATCCTGCAGCCGCTCGGCCAGCGCCGCGTCGTCGACGTCACCCGCCAGCAGCTCCATCTCGCCCATGGCCGCGACGAGGCTGTTGGACAGGTCGTGCTTGAGCTTGTGCAGCACGCGACCGAGCTGGCGCAGCACCGCGGGTTCCAGCGGCTGGACGGTCACGGCGCGGTGGCTCATCTAGTTGCCACACGTTTCCGCGAGCTGCCACAGGCCGGCGGCGACGCTGCCGTCGGGCTCCAAGCCGCCGAATAGCCAAGCTTTTTGCGTCGGCACGTCGAAGTACGCGGCGGCGTGGATCAGCGCGCTCGGCGCGGTAATCGTCTGCTGCACGAGCTTCGCTTGAATCGACTGCGGGTTGCCCGGCTGGCACAAGCCGACCGCCAGCGACACTTGCACGCCCGCCGTCGTCCACGCTTGCGGCGCCGGCTTGGTGCACTGCGTGCTGCTGCTGCCGTCAAACTGCGGGACTTCGCGCAGCGGCGCGGCGATCCACGCGCGCCCGCCGAGCCAGTCAAACAGCACCGGCAGGAACGCCGGGCCGCCCCAGAATTGCTGCAACAGCGGCTTGGTATTGGTGTTGTCGGTGAAATTCGGCACGAAATCCGGGATGAAGGACGGCGTGCCGGTCAGCACGCCCGTTGTGCCCAGCCACAGCGTGTTGCCGAGCAAGCCGACGCAGCCGTACGCATCGCCGCCCGCCACGCCGGTGTCGACGCCGACGCTGCCATCGGGCGCGCGCAGGGAGCCGCCGGTGATGGCGAGCACGTCGTGGACCGGGTCGTAGACGATCGGCGCGCCGTAGCGGTCGACCGGGTGGCACTCGCCGCCGCAGACAGCCAACGGCGGCACTTTGGCGCCCAGATCGGTCCACGCCAGCGTCGCCAAATCCAGCGTCAGGAAGCTGTGCGTCTCCCTAGCTGCGTCGAAACCGCCTGAAATCACGAGGCGATTGCGCAGCGGGTCCATCGCCACCGACGCCGCCGTCAGGCCGTACGCGCCGGTCGACGGCATCGTCTGCAGCGCCTGCGTCTTCAGGTCGAGCACCCGCACAGCCTTGGTCGGCACCCACAGCGACTCCATCGCGTTGCTTGCCGTCGGCAGCGCCAGCGTCCACATGCGCTGCAGGTCGGGCACCGCCTCGCCTTCTTTCAGGTCAAAGCCGCCGGCTAGCACGAACCGGTCGGCCTTTTGGTCGATGCCGGCCATGCCGAAGGCGTAGAAGATGTTGCTGCCGACTTGCGTCCAGGCGCCGCCGTCGCTCACGCAGTACGCGGTCGTGACTGGCAGTGCCCGCGGGCTGCCGGTCAGGGTGTCGGGCAAATCAAACATCAGGCCGCCGGCGATGCACCACTGCGCTGAAACCGGCCGCCAGGCCTGCGCTGCGCCAATCCGGCCTTCCGGCACGTCCGTGTCCAGCCGCGTGCCAATGCCGGTTTTCGGCGCGATCGCCCACACGTCCGAGCGGCCGCGAATGTGCGTGCCGGACGCGGTGCCCTCGGTCTGCCAGCCGCCGCCCAGCACGATCATCTTGCTCGGCGCGTGCCAAACTGCGAAGCCGCCCGCGCGCTGGAACGCGCCGAACGACGAGCCATTCGCCGTCCAGGTAATCTCGTTCGGCAGCGTCGGCGTCACGTCGTTGGGGATTGTCGAGAGGTCCGCGTTCAGGTACGGCCGCGTGCTATTGTCCGCCGCCTCGCCGCCGATCAGGTGCAGCGTCTGGCTGTCGTCGATGACGCACTGCGCGCTCAGCCGCGCCACGAGCGACACCTCGCCGACGCTCGCCAGCTGCCGCAGCACCGGCGCTTCGCCGTCGTCGCTGATCCACCACGTCGTGCCATCGGCCTGCACAAGCACCGCCACGGAGCCATCCGGCGCCGCCGTCAGACACACAGCGTTGGCGATCGGCATGGGCGGGACCTGAGCTAGATTGTTGAACATCGGCGCGGGCTTCCACTCGACAACCGGCGTCGGCGACAGCGGCAGCGCCATCGGCGCCGGCAAGTTCGGTGCCACCACGAGCAGCGAGCGATGGCCGCCCGGCCCGGTCAGGATCACCGCGTGGGTCAGCCGCTGATCGTGCTCGTCGGCCAGATCCGCGCCGACAAGCGCTGGAATCGACAGCGGATCGTTGGGTCCCAGCGCGCTCACTTCCGTTGCCGCACCGCTCGGCGCCACCGACCAGATATCGGACTGCCAATGCGCGGCGTCGCCGCCAATCACCAGCGTGCGCTGCTGCGCGTCGTCCCACACAAGCGCGGCGTGCGCCCGCGCGCTCGGCCCCGGCGCCGGCTCGTGGTGCCACGGCGTCGACACGCTCAGCGACTGGCTCAGCGCCGTCAAATCGAGCGACCACGTCTCATCGCGCAGCACCATGCCGCCCGCCGCCGGCGTTTTGCCGCTGAATAACAGCAGCTTGCCCGCGCCGACGAGCCCCGCCGACCATTCCCGCCGTGGCTGGGGTGCGCCTTGGCCCAGCTGCACGAAGCCGCTCGACCATGGCTTGCCGGCGCAGATCGCCGTGTGATCGTCCAAGCAGCGGACCATCGCGCCGCCCAGCGTGGTCTTTTTGTCGTCGCAATACAGCGCCGTGCCGCCGCACGTGTCGGCGCAGCTGTCTCCGACATGGTGATTCTGCCAAAGGAAATCTTCGTCCGTCTGGCCGTCGCAGTTGTCGTCCAAGCCATTGCAGGATTCCTTGGCGGCCAGCGACTCGCTGCCGTCGGCCAACGTCGAGCAGGTCGCGACCTTGTCGGTGCCGCACTCGACCTTGCCGGTTTTTTGCACGACGCCCAGCCCGGAAATCGCGCAGATGCCCTTGTCGGCGTGGCACGGCGCGCCGAGCGGGAATTTGTTCCAGGTCAGGTCCTCGTCGGTGGCGCCGTCGCAGTCGTTGTCCTTGCCGTCGCAGAACGTCTCGGTTGCCTGCCAGTCGCCGACGCCGGGGGCTTCGCAGACGCAGCCGGTGCAGCCGACGGACAAGCCGACAGTGCTGCTGCCTTGGGTCGCGACGTCGCAGACGACCTTGGCTTGGCCGATGTTGATTGCGCAAACGCCTTGATTGCAAATGCCTTTCGCGTCCGGCAACGGATCGGGTGCCTTGGGGTTCTTGTCGAACGCGTCGACCACGCAGTCGCCGTCGGCGTCCTTGATGTTGGACTGGAGCGCGTCCGGAATGCCGTCGCCGTTGCTGTCCTTGGGGTGGTTGGGGTCGGCGCCGACCTCGGTGCCGTCGTCGATGCCGTCGCCGTCCGTGTCCTTTTTTGCCGGATCGGTGCCGATGGTCTTTTCGACGGTGTTGCTCAAGCCGTCGCCGTCGTAGTCGCTGTCGGAGGTCTGGCACGTCGATTCGATGCACAAATCGCCGCCGCAATCGCCATCGCTGCCGCACGTTTGGCTGCAGACGCCGTGGCTGCACGTGCCGGACTCGCACTCGGTCGAGTTGCCACACGTCGAGCCGAATTTGCGCAATTTGTGGCGGTAGAGCTCCTGGCAGCCGAGCAGACCGCAGCAAGCGAGCAACGCCAAGAATCCGAGAAGTTGCCGCAGTTGCAGCCAGCGGCGGGCGGAGGTCACGCTGAAACGGGAGATGGCGATCATGTGGCGCCTCGCGAAGTTCCCGGCGATTGTAGCAACGCATGGTCGCGGCCGCCAACCCTCGGCGGCGCCTTTGCTGGCGGCAGTCCCGCACACGGTCACAAATCGGTCTCGCGGCACCGCGCTGACCCGCGCGCGACCGCTGGCGGTGGCGGCGCACGACGTGATTTCGCGCACTTGCCGCGTCGATGCGCGAGTTGCCGGTGGTCGGCCGGCGGCTGAACGGTGATCACAACGTCTGAGAATTGCCGGGGATTCGCCCGCTTGGCGAGACTGGTGAGACTGTTGGGACCCTGCTGGGCAGGATGCTTGTCTCCGATAACCCGGCATTATCGTGAGAGAAATGTCGCCAGCGGCGCTTGGCACGCACGTTGCACAAGCCCTGGCCAGCGCATGTGTCGCAGGCAAGGAAGCCGATGCTGGCCAAAGTTGTAGGTGCTGCCGTGCTGGGGGTGGACGCCCAGCCCGTGGATGTCGAGTGCGATGTGACCGGCGGTTTTCCGTCGTTTGATACCGTTGGCCTCGCCGAGCTGACGGTGCGCGAGGCGCGCGTTCGCGTGCGCAGCGCGATCCGCCACAGCAGCTTGAATTTTCCGAAGACCCGCGTCGTCGTGAACCTCGCGCCTGCTGACTTGCGCAAGGATGGCACGAGCTTTGACCTGCCGGTCGCGCTCGCGGTGCTGCAGGCGGCGGGCGAGGTGCCGCTGGACGCGCTCCAGGGCTGGGTCGTGCTGGGCGAACTGTCGCTGACGGGCGCGGTGCGGCCGGTGTGCGGCGTCTTGGCGGTCGCGGAAATGGCGCGGCGGTTGGGCTTGCGCGGCGTGCTGTGCCCGCTCGACAACGTCGCCGAAGCGATCGTCGTGCCGGGTGTGGAAGTGAGGGTGGCGGGGACGCTGGGCGAGGTGGTGCGGTGCCTGCGCGGCGAACAACCTTGGCCGGAGCCGACGTGGCCGGAGCCGCCGCCGCAGCGCCGGGCGCTGCTCGATTGGTCGGATGTGCGCGGCCACGCGGTGGCCAAGCGCGCGCTGGAAATCGCCGCTGCGGGCGCCCACAACGTCGTGATGGTCGGTACGCCCGGGACCGGCAAGACCATGCTGGCGCGGCGAATTCCGACGATCCTGCCGCCGCTGGAGCCGTCCGAGTCCATCGAGGTGACCAAGGTCCACTCGGTCGCCGGGCTGCTGCCGCGCGGCCTCGGGCTGCTCACGGAGCGGCCATTCCGCGCGCCGCACCACACGGTCTCGAGTGCGGCGCTTGTCGGCGGTGGGTCGGTGCCCAAGCCGGGCGAGGTGTCGTTGGCGCACCGCGGCGTGCTGTTCCTCGACGAGCTCGCCGAATTCCCGCGCCACGTGCTGGAGACGCTGCGGCAACCGCTGGAGGAAGGCGTCGCGCATGTGACCCGCGCGCGGCAGACGACCCGCTTCCCGGCGCGGTTCATGATGGTCGCCGCGTCCAATGGCTGTCCATGTGGCAACCTCGGCTCGCTGCACAAGCCGTGCATTTGCACGCAGGTCGCGCTGGACCGCTACCGGTCGCGGCTGTCGGGGCCGATTCTCGACCGCATCGACATCCAGATTCAGCTCCGCGCGCTGCCGGCGGAGGCGCTGCGGCAAGGGCCGGCAACGGAGACTTCCGCGGACGTGCGCCAGCGCGTGCTGCGAGCGCGTGATCGCCAGCGGGCGCGGTACGCCGGTCTGGGCGGCGGTGTGAACGCCGACGTGCCGATGCGGCGGTTGCAGGAGCTGAGCCCGCTGGCCCCCGAGGTGCACGATCTGCTGCTGCGCGCGCTCAGCCGGTTTGGCCTGTCGCCGCGGGCGCACGATCGCATCTGGCGGGTCGCACGCACCATCGCAGACCTGGACGGCCAGCCGCACATCGGCGCCGAGCATGTGGCTGAAGCGCTGCAGTACCGACATTTTGACGAGCCGGTGACGCCGGCCGTCTGACCCCCGACCAGCAACCGCTGGCGTCTCCCCGTTGTGCCGCAGCCGAGTGTGCGGCGGCATGGCCGGGCTTTTTGGTGAAGCAGGAGTTCCTCATGGCGAAGACCGACAAGAAAGACAACGCGATCCCCGGGCTGAAGGCGCTGGACGACTTGATCCACTCGGCGGAAAAGACCTTTGGCCGCGGCATCCTCATGGCCGCGGACGGCGCGGCGGTCGAACAGGGCGTTGAAGTCATCCCCACCGGCTCGTTTGCGCTCGACCGCTGCCTCGGCATCGGCGGCTTGCCCAAGGGCCGTATCATCGAGATCTACGGTCCTGAATCGTCCGGCAAGACCACGATGGCGCTGTCGGCGATCGCCCAGGCGCAGAAGCAGGGCGCCGTCGCGGCGTTCGTCGATGCGGAGCACGCGCTGGACCTGAAGTATGCCCGCGACTTGGGCATCGACGGCTCGCGGATGCTGGTCAGCCAGCCGGACTGCGGTGAACAGGCGATGGACGTCGTCGAAGCGCTCGTGCGGTCGGGGCAGGTGGGCGTCGTCGTTGTCGATTCCGTGGCGGCGCTGACGCCCAAGGCGGAGCTGGACGGCGAGATGGGCGACAACCACGTTGGCCTGCAGGCGCGGCTGATGAGCCGGGCGATGCGCAAGCTGGCGAGCCTTGCGCACCAGACGGGCACGACGCTCATCTTCATCAACCAGATCCGCATGAAGATCGGCGTGATGATGGGCAGCCCGGAGACGACCACCGGCGGCAATGCGCTGAAGTTCTACGCGTCGGTGCGCCTGGACGTGCGCCGCATTGGCTCGTTGAAGCGCGACGAGCAGATCTATGGCAACCGCTGCAAGATCAAGGTCGCCAAGAACAAGATGGCGCCGCCGTTCCGCCAGTGCGAGATCGATCTGGTGTTCGGCAGCGGCTTCTGCCGCGAGGCGGAAGTCTTCGACGCCGCGGTCGCCGAGGGCGTCATCAGCCGCAGCGGCGCGTTCTTCAAGTTGGGCGACGAGGCCATCGGCCAGGGTCGCGACCGCGCGATCAACGAGCTGAAAGCCAAGCCGGAGCTGTGTGAGCGCGTCGTCGGGCTGCTGGGCGATGCGCCGGTGGACGCGGGCGTTGCGGAGGATCTCGCGGCGTAAGTGCGCCGACGAGCGTGGAAGCCGGGATGTCGAACGCCCGGGAAGGAGAAAGTCATGTCGGATTTGAATAAAGTGATGCTGATTGGTCGGTTGGGCGCCAAGCCTGAGCTGCGCACGTTGTCCACGGGTGACTGCGTGACGCGGCTGAACGTCGCCACGTCGTACCAGAGCAAGAAGGACGGCGTGCGCGAAGAGCGCACCGAGTGGCATTCGGTGGCGGTGTTTGGCAAGAGCGCGGAGAACTGCGTGCGGTACCTGGACAAGGGCCGGCTCGTGTTCATCGAAGGCCGGTTGCACAACACCTCGTGGAAGGCCAAGGACGGCACCGAGCGGCATGACCGCGAAGTGCGCGCCGATACCGTCACCTTCCTGAACGGCCGCGCCGATCAGGCCAAGGCGGCGTAGGCCGGGAACCCGCGCGCCAGGCGTCCGCCGTGCAGAACAGCGGCGGACGCCTGCGTGCGGACTTGACTGGGGAGGGCGGCTCCGCGCACGCTCACGCCTGCGCTCACCCACACCTGCGCGAGGTCGTGCCGTGCCCTGTCCCGCCCGTCGGCTTGCCCCGGCCTTGGCCGTGATCACCGTTCTTGCGCTCAGCGCGTGTGGCGCGCCGGCCGCCGCGGGCGATCTCGCCGACGCCGCGGTTGCCGACGTCGCCACCGCGGTCGACGCGGCCGCCGACGTCAGCGAGGTCGTTCAGGCCAAGCCCGATCCGGGCCGCGACCCGTACACCGGTTCGCTCAAGGTGCAGCTGGCGGCGACCGGCTTCTTCCGCGTCGCGCAAATCGGCGAGCGCTGGTGGCTTGTCACGCCGGACGGACACCCATTTTTCTCCACCGGGATCAACGTGCTGAGCTTCGCAGGTACTGCCACCAAGGACGGCGTCGAACACTACAAGGACGCCGTTACTGCCAAGTACGGCACGCAAAACGCCTGGAGCGACGCGGCTCTGCAGAACTGCCAGGCGTGGGGCATCAACACCGTCGGCGGCTGGAGCGACTGGTCCTTTTTCCAGACGCGCATGCCCTACACCGTGCTGCTGGACGTCGGCACGGCGCCAGACTATTTCGCGCCGGAATTCGCCCAGCACGCCAAGGACGTGCTGACGACGACGGCGACGCAGCTCAAGGACGACAAGTTCCTCGTCGGCTACTTCCTCAACAACGAGGTTTACTGGGGCTACGGTATTCGCGGTTTTCACTATGTGTTTGACGATTACATGGCGCTGCCGGCGGACACTTCGCCGGGCAAGCAGCAGCTCATCCAGTACCTGGAGCAGCGCTACGGCACGGTCGCGGCGCTGCAGGCGGACTTCCAGACCGATGCCGTGGACTGGCCGGGCGTGGCGACGGCGACGACGCTCGGCAACCTGGCGACACCGGGCGCCACCGCGACGCGCTCGGCGTGGTCGGGACTCGTCGCCGAGAAATTCTTCGCGGTCACTGACGCCGCGTTGCGCGCCGCCGATCCGCATCACATGAACCTCGGCGTGCGCTTCATCAGCCAGCTGGCGCCGCGCGCGGTGCTCAAGGCGGCCGGCAAGTACGTGGACGTCATGAGCATCAACTATTACGACCTGAATCCAGGCCTGCCGGAGTGGCTGCAGAGCCTGGAGCCGGATTATGTGTCGGTGGACGACTTTTTGGCCGAGCATTACGCCGCGGGCGGCCGGCCGATCCTCATCACCGAGTGGGGCTACCGCGCCGCGGATTCGGGGCTGCCGAATTCGTTTCCGCCGATCTACCCGGTGCTCGACACGCAGGCGCAGCGCGCGGACGCGTACGAGGCGTACGTGCGTAACGTGATGCAGCGGCCGTATTTCGTCGGCCATCACTGGTTCTTGTACACCGACCAGCCGGCCGAGGGCCGCTTCGACGGTGAAGACAGCAATTTTGGCCTCGTGACCGAAAAGGACGTGCCGTACACCGTCCTGACCGAGCGGATGAAAGCGCTGGCGTGGAAGGCGTACGACAACCTGCCGTGGAATTGACGGCTAAGCGTCGACGTCGAGTGCCAGCTCCGCGCCGGGCAGGGGGCCAGAACGGCCGAACTTCGTCTTCGGCGGGTTGAAATAGCCGAACCGCAGCTGCGGAAAACGCCGCCGCAGCGTGTGAATCAGCGCCAGCACGCCGATCGGCTCTTCGACCGCGCCGTCGCCGAGCACGCGCAGGTACAGCTCTGGGTCGATGTTCAGGTTGCGCAGCTGCACGAGGTTGACGCCGCCGTCGGCGATGAACTGGCTGAGTGCGTCGATTTCGCGCGGCGAGTCCGAGACGCCGGCGAAGACAAAGTAGTTCAAGCTCACGTACTTGCCGCGGCTCGACATCTCCTTGGCCGACTGCAGGACGTGGTGGAAGTCGTAGCCGTGCGGCTTGTAGTACGCGCGGTAGAGGTCCGGCTGCGCCGAGTTGAGGCTGATGCGGATCGAGTCCAAGCCGGCGTCCGCTAGCCGGGCGACGATGCGCGGCAAGCTCGCATTGCTGTTCAGGTTGACGACGCCGGCGCTCGTGCGCGCGCGGATGCCGCGGACGGTGTCTTCCAGCACTTTGGGCTGCATCAACGGCTCGCCTTCACAGCCCTGGCCAAAGCTCACCACGCCGTTGGGCACGCGCGCGAGGTGCAGGCACGCCAGCTCGATCAAGTCTTTGGCGCGCGACGGGATCTTCATGCGCTCGTGGTTGGCGACAAACGTCGAGCCCGACTGGTCGCTGATGCAGCCAACGCACGCGGCGTTGCACTGCGAGGCCGCCGGCATCGGCGCCTCCCAGCGGCCAAGAAAGAAATTCTGCGCCGCGCGGCAATGGTAGACCAATGCGCAGTGTTCCACGTGCTCGATCGCCCGGTTCAGCGGGTGCGCCGTCCGCAGCTGCCGCACGCCTTTCTCGACCTCGAGGATGTCAAACCGGTACGGATCCTGACGTTTGTCGGCGTCCACGCGCACCGCCGGCACAACAAAGTGGCCATTTTGCCAGCCCACCGCCGCATACGAGTACAGCGTCAGGTCGGGCGCGCCCTCGCGGGTGTCGTACGCCGGGTGCAGCAGCTTCAGGTACGCCGGCGCGCTGAACGCCGCGACCACCACCGCCCGCGCCCACACCGTCACGATCGCC
>CAIPXZ010000045.1 GCA_903869075.1 uncultured Myxococcales bacterium
ACGGGTGCATCATCCGCGTGTGGGTCATCTCCTGTTCATCGCTCAGGTGGCCACCGTGGCGCAGCGACTGAGCCACGGCATCGCCTTCGTCCAGCTCCAGCGCCAGGTCGATGATCCGCTGGTGCAGCTCCGGCCGGCCGTCGCCCGCCAGCTCCAGCGCGCGGTAGGCCGCCAGCGCGCCCGGCAGATCGCCGTCCGCCAGCTTGAGCTGCGCGTCCAGCTCGCGGATCTCCGGGTCATCTGGATGGCGCTGCTGCAGCGGTGTCAGGTAGGCGCGCGCCGACTCGCGGCGGTCCAGCCAAAACAGCAGGCGCGCCCGCTGCACCTTCAGCTCATCGTCATTCGGCGACTTTTCCAGCAGTGCGTCGACTTCGACGAGCGCTTCCGGGAAGCGGTTGGCGCGCACAAGGCGGGAGATCGACTCGAATTTCAGGTCGCTCCGCAGCTTTTCCGCCGGCACCTGCGGCAGCGCCCAGGCGGTCGCCACCGGCGCGGCGTTGGCATGCGGCTTGGCTGCACCGGCCGTGGCCGAAGCGGCAGCCGGCAAACCTACGGCACCGGCCGGTTTGGCGGCGTGGGCGACGGCCGTGGCGACGGCGGGCAACGCAACGGCAGCAGTGACGCCCTCGGGCAGCCCCAGCGCCGCCGACCTGCGGGCAGCTCCAGGCTTGGCTGGCGCGCGGGCGGCAGCAGCGGTGGCCGTTGCGGCACGCGGCAAGGCGACAGCGGGCGTTGCCGCGGCGGGCAGGCCGACAGCTGGTGCTGCTTTGCGCGATTCGCCCGGCTTCGCGACAGCAGGCGGGCGCGCGGCCGCGGACTTGGCGGCAGCAACCGTCGTCGTCACCGCGCGTGGCAGGGCGACGGCAGCGGCAGGCGTGGCAGCAGGGGGCAGCGCAACGGCGGGCGACGCGGCTGCAGGCGCGGCGGCCCTGCCGCGCGCGGATTTGGCAGCTTTCTTGGCTTTGCGGGCAGCGTGCGCCTTGCCATGGCCACGGGCTTCGGCGCTGACGGGCACCACGACAAGGCTCAGCGCGGTCAGCCACACGCCCAGCACGCGCAGCACGGCGCGGGCGCGATCCGGGGCGGTGGCTGGGCTGGACGGCAGGCGCATCGCAGAGGCTCCGGACGCCGCAGCGCCCTGAAGGGTAAGCTCATTTTTCGCACGGGCGGCGCGGCGCAAGCGTGAACATGCACCTTACCTGCAATGCGAAGGCCCGTACAAGTACGGCGCCAACTCTGCAGTGTCGGTCAGGTCTTGCATTGCAGCAAGAACTCGCACCGTTGGGCCTGAGAATCCACTGCATCCGTGCGCGAGGACAAGCTAGCCGCGGGCAAATTCCGTCAAGCGCCGCACGTGCTTGGCAAAAATGTCGGTCTCCACGTGGACCGACTTGCCGACGGCGCCCTCCAGCAGCTGCGTGTGCTGCGCGGTGTGCGGCACGATCGTCACGCCAACGCAGTCCGCCGGCAGGTCGGCATCGCCGACGCGGTTGACGGTCAGGGAGACGCCGTCCAGGCAAATGCTGCCTTTTTTCACGACTTCCGGCAGCAGTTCAGCTGGCAGGCGGTATAGCAAATCCCAGCCCGCCGGGTGCGCCTGTTTGGCCGCCAGCTGGCCAACGCCGTCCACGTGCCCGGTGACGATGTGGCCGCCCAGCCGGTCGCCGACTTTCAGCGCGCGCTCCAGGTTGCACGGCTGGCCGATCTGCGCGGCGGCAAAAGCCGTATGCGCCAGCGTCTCGTGCGAGAGGTCAAAAGTCAGCGTCTCGCCGTCCGTGCCGGCGTCGATGTGCACCGCCGTCAGGCACGCGCCGTTGACGGCCACGCTGTCGCCCAGCCGCGTCGGACCGTCGCCCGCCGGCCAGCGCACGCGCACGCTCAGCCGCGCGCCACCGCCTTGCGGCACCACCGCCGTCAGCCTGCCCACCGCCTCGACCAAACCTGTAAACATCGCACCTCCCCGTCAGCGCGGCCGCGCCGTCAGCCACACGTCGTCACCCACCTGCTGCAGCCCGGACCAGCGCAGCGGCCGCGCCGCCTGCATCGTCCCCACCGCCAGCGATTGCAGCCACGGCGCGCCGCTGCCCAGCAGCTTGGGCGCCAGCAGCAAGTCCAGCCGGTCGACGAGCCCCTCTTGCCACAGCGCCGTCGTCAGCGTCGGGCCGGCCTCGCTCAGCACGTGGTACACACCGCGCTGCAGCAGCGCCCGCAGCACGTCGCGCAGCCACGCGCCGCCGGGCGGCACGCACAGCACCGCCACGCCCTGCGCCTCCAGCCGCCGCGCTGCCGCCGATTCCGCGTGCGCCGCGCTGTCCGTCACCACCAGCGTGGGCTGGAGCGCCGTCTGCGCCAGCTGGCTCTGCGGCGGCAGCTGCAGCCGCCGGTCCAGCACCACGCGCAACGGCAGGTTCGGCGGCGGCGGGTCGCAATCGCGGCAGTCCAGACGCGGGTCGTCCGCCAGCACGGTGCCAATGCCGACCAACACGGCGTCGGCCTGCGCGCGCATCCGGTGGACGAGCAGGCGCGCCGGCGGCGCCGTGATCCAGCGCGAGGTGCCATCCTCGGCCGCCACCCGGCCGTCGGCCGTCGCCGCGGTTTTTTGCTGCACAAACGCCCGTTCCGCGCGCTGGTTGGTCAGGAACACTTCCGCCAGATCGCCCGCTTCCTGCGCCGCCACGCCAAGCGTGACGGCGATGCCCGCCGCTTGCAGCACCTCCAGCCCGCCCGCCGCCGCCGCGTGCGGATCGCGCACCGCCACGACGACCCGCGCCACGCCAGCAGCGATCAGCGCCTGCGCACAGGGCGGCGTCCGGCCGTGGTGGTTGCAGGGCTCCAGCGTCACGTACGCCGTCGCGCCGCGTGCCTGCCCGCCCGCCTGCGCCAGCGCCTCCGCCTCCGCGTGCGGGCCGCCCACGCGCGCGTGGAAGCCGGCGCCGACGATGGTCTCGCCGTGCACAAGCACACAGCCGACAAGTGGATTGGGCCGCACGTTGCGCGTGCCCTGAGCGCCCAACGCGATCGCGCGCTGCATCCACGCCAGGTCCGCCACCGCGGTCACGGCGTGCCGCTCGCGGCGGACTCGTCGTCGGCCAGCTGCCGCACCTCGTCCAGCAGCTCGGTGATGTCGCGAAATTCGCGGTAAACGCTGGCAAATCGCACATAGGCAATGTGATCCTGCTTGCGCAAGAACTCCATCACCATGTCGCCCAGCAGCGTGGACGGCACCTCGCGCTCGCCCAGCTCCGCCAGCCGCGTCTCGACGCTGCGCAGGAATTCATCGACGGTGTCGGCGGGAATCGGCCGGCGGTGCATGGCTTTGACGATGCCGCCGCGCAGCTTCTCGCGGCCAAATTCCTCGCGCTGGCCCTGCTTTTTGACGATCAGCGGCAGCTGCAGCTCGATGCGCTCGTAGGTCGTGTACCGGTGGCCGCACGCTTCGCACGCGCGCCGCCGGCGAATCGCGTCGCCGCCCGGCAACAGCCGCGAATCGACGACCTTGTCGGCCTCATCACCGCAGCGGGGACAGCGCATGACCGGTCACTCCATCTGGGCAATCAGGTCCAGGCGGGCTTGATGGCGCGGGTCAAAAGCCGTCGCCAACCACGTCTCGACGCATTCCTGCAGCACCAGCGGCCCAGTGGAACGCGCGCCGAGGCACAGCACGTTGGCGTTGTTGTGTTCGGCGCACAGCCGGGCCGTCGTCACATCGTGCACCAACGCGGCGCGGATGCCGACGATCTTGTTGGCGGCGATGCTCATGCCGATGCCCGTGCCGCACAGCAGGATGCCGCGATCGGCAGCGCCCTGCATCACCGCACCGCAAACGGCGGCGGCGTAACGCGGATAGTCGACGCGCTCGCCCGGGCCGCAGCCCAGATCGTCGACGACATGGCCAAGCTCCACCAGGCGCTTGGCAACGCTCTGGCGGAGGTCAACGGCGGCGTGGTCGGACGCGATGGCGATGCGCATCAGCGGCCTCGCACCTTAGGATTCGCTCGAAGCCGCGGCGTCCGGCTGCAGACCGGCGATGATTTCCTTGCCGGCGTAGTGGCCGCAATTGCCGCAGATGCGGTGCGGACGCAGCGCCTCGCCGCAGTTCTTGCAGGTCGAGAGCGTCGGCGCCGGCATCTTGTCCCACTGGGCGCGGCGCATGGCCGTCTTCGAGTTGGACATGCGTTTCTTTGGAACTGCCATAATATCCTCCGGTTACATTCACTTCACGGCAGCTCGCGCTGCCAGCTTTGCGCCTGACGGGCCAGCGGCCCTTCAGTCCTTTTGCACCCGCAACTGGGCAAGCTTGGCCCACGGCGAGGCGCGGTCCTCGCTCAAGTCGCAAGAACAGGTCTCAGTGTTGCGGTTGATGCCGCACCGCGGGCAGAGCCCTTTGCAGTCTTCGTCGCACAGCGGCACGTCCGGCAGCGCCAGGATCGCGTGCTCAATGCACAATTCATCCAGCTCGATCTGCGCGCCATCGTGCTCGCTGACGTCCGGATCGTCGTTCAGGCCGACATCGTCACCTTCCAGCCCATCGCCGGCGTCCAGCTGACCCGGACCGACGAAGTGGTGATCGAATTCCGCGTCGACGGCCAGCTCCACCGGCTCGGCGCAGCGGCTGCATGCGCAGCGGAAGGTGCCCTGAACGCGCACGTGGGCCTCGACGACGTCGGCGTGGCGCGTCGCCGTCACCGCGATCGCCATGGTCGGCGCCGCCGCCTCGTACACACCGGCCAAACGCTCGGCGCACCACGCTGTCGCGAGGCTTGCCTCTCGCGTTTGCGGCGTTGCGTTCAGGCTGGCGATGGACAGGGAAATGGCCACAAAATCCTCAGTTGACCCGGCGCCGTCCGGCGACGGCCGAGCGGAAAGGGGGCTGTATGCTAGGGTCAGGCGGCTGGACTGTCAATGGAATCCTGTAGTCGCCGATGCAGCTTGACACCGACTCGCCGCGGTTCACAGAATGCCGGGAACGTCGCGAGGACGTGGGTGCGGCCATGATCAGCGAACACGCCCGATTCCAGCTCGAAGCCAACAAGTTGGGCCGCGATCACGTGTTCCAAGTGACGGTTTTTGAAAAGGAAGAGCGGCGGCGCAAGCGTTATTTCGCCGAGACGCAGTGCTCCGATCCGTTCCACCTCGTCATCCAGTTCATCATCCGCGATGCGCCGGATTTTGACGGCCTGCTGCAGCGTTTTGTCGGCCAGCTGGAGCACCGCGGCTTTGAACCGCGGCGGATGCGGCTGTGTACGCCGGCGGGCAAGTGGCAGGCGTGGGGCGCGGTGCCGTTTGTCGGCGCTGGTCCGTTGCTCGTCGCGGAAGAGCCGCCGCCGATCGAGACCGCCGACGAGCGCCGCATCACCGGCGTCAAGACCGGCGCTAAAGCGTAAGCGCCAGCTGACCGGACGGCGACGCACTGCGCTCATGCGCCAGCAGCCACGCCTTGCGCGCGACCCCGCCGCCATAGCCCGTCAGCGCGCCGTTGGCACCGACGACGCGGTGGCACGGCACGAGGATCGAGAGCGGGTTGTGGCCGTTGGCCAGGCCGACAGCGCGCGATGCTTCGGGCTTGCCAAGCTGCCGGGCCAAGTCGCCATAACTGCGTGTCTCGCCAAAAGGAATCGCCGGCAGCAGCTGCCACACGGCGTGCTGGAACGCGGTGCCGGCCGGCGCCAGCGGCAGGTCAAAATTCTGCAGCGTCCCGGCAAAATAGCCGGCAAGCTGCGCTTAGGCCGCGGCGAATGGCTGTGCCGACGCATCCTGCCGCCAGTCCGCGGCGATCGCCGGGCCGTGGCGGTGGTCGGTCATGTACAGCCCGGTCAGCGCCAGTCCGTCGCCGGTCAGCAGCAGCGGTCCCAGCGGGCTGTCGAGCCAGGTGTACACCGTCATGCCACGCCCTCCGGCGGCGCTTGCCGCGCCAGCCACGCCTCGCGCGCGCGCTCGCGGATGCGGCGGTTGCCGGCCGGATCGCGCACCGTGAGCCGCTCACTGTCCAGATATTCAGCGAATGGAATCAGATGCTTGCGCGTCAGACCCAACACTTCCTTGAGCGCGCCGGTGCTGAACTGCGGCGCGTCGGCAAACGCCGCCAGCACGCGGTCGCGCGCCGCATCCGCCACCGCCGTCGGCAGCCAATAGTCCTCCGCCACCCGCACCAGCCGACCCGCCGCCTGCGCCGCCTGCAGCCCCGCCAGCACCGCCTTGACGTCCGCCTGCAGCACTTCCGCCAGCTGCGGCGGCGTTTCCGGACCCAGGCCTTGCGCCGCCAGCAGCGCTTCCAGCCGCGCCACGAGCTCCGGCGCCGCGGTCGCCTTGGCGACAAAACCCGGCACCGACAGCGCCGTGGCCACCGTCGCCAGCTGCCCCTGCCGCACCACAAGCGCGGCGATCTGCGCGAACGCCGAGGCGTCGAGCCACGGCGCCAGCTGCCGGTGCAGGTCGGCGACCTCAGCGCCCGCGCGACCCGGCTGCGCCTTGTGGAACTGCCGCACCGCCGCCAGCAGGGCCGCGCTCACGTCCTGCACATCCTGCGGCTGCAGCCAGCGCGGCGGCGTACCCAGGCGCTGCAGCAGCTTGCGATCCGCCAGCGATTTCAAGGTCTTTTGCAGCAAGCCCGGCGGCGCCGTGCAGGTCCGCAACAGCGCCTCGTCAGTCATGCCGCGGCCATGCGCCAGCGCCACGGCGCCCAGAACTTGCGCCTCGGCGTCCGGCTGCGCAAGTTGCGTCAGCGCCGCCAACACCTTGAGATCGTGCAGCTTGTGCCGTTGTGGTTGCGGATGCAGCACGCGCCCCCCGCCCAGCGTCTGGCCAAACCGCGGGTCCACGCGCGAGCCGCGCACCACAAAGCCCTCGCCCACCGCCACCGGCAGCGGCGCGTCCAGGCGAATCTGCGCCAGCGCTGTCTGGCCCGGCAGCAGCGGTTGGCCGTCCAGCAGCACGATCGCGCCTTCGCTCAGCGCCGTGCCCAGCTGGATCGCCGCGCGCCGCCGCACCGGCAGCGGCTTGCAGTGCGGCAGCAGCGTCAGTTGCACGTCAAAGCGATCGCTCACCGCCACCGCGCCCGGCGCCACCAGCACGCTGCCCACCGGCACGTCCTCGAGCGTCGCGCCCGCCAGGTTCAGCGCCACGCGCCCGGGCGCCTGTACGCGCGGCTGTGCGGCACCGTGGCGCTCCAGGGCGCGCACGCGAAATTGCGTCTGCTGCGGCAGCACTTCCAGCATCTGTTCCAGCTCCACCTGGCCGGCCACCGCCGTGCCCGCCACCACCGTGCCACGGCCCTTGAGCGTGAAGCTGCGGTCGACCGCTAGGCGAAACGGCCGGCCCGCGACGTCGAGCTCGGCGCGGCGAACCACTTGCAGTTGCTGGCAAAACGCCGCGAGTTCGGCCTGCAGCGCGGCGACTGACTCCGGCTGGCGCACCGACACCGGCCACACCGGCGCAGCGGCGAGGAACGTGCCCGCCGTCAGCTGCGCCACGTCGTCGCGGGCCATGGCCAGCATGTCGGCGTCGCAGAGGTCGGTCTTGGTCAGCACCACCGCGCCGTGGCGGATGCCCAGCAGCTGCGCGACGCCCAGATGCTCGCGGCCTTGCGGCATCACGCCCTCGTCGGCCGCCACCACCAGCAGCAGCGCGTCCACGCCGACGGCGCCGGCGATCATCCGCCGCACAAACCGCTCGTGGCCCGGCATGTCGATGAGCGCCACCCGGCCGACATCCGCGACGTCCAGCCAGGCAAAACCCAGCTCGATGCTGATGCCGCGCCGCTGCTCTTCAGGCAGCCGGTCGGTCTCCATGCCGGTCAAGGCGCGGACAAGCGCGGTCTTGCCGTGATCGACGTGGCCAGCGATTCCCAGCGTCAGCATCGGCTCGCTCCGCTATTCCGGCGCCAGAATCACTTCCACGCAGCGCTGCGGGTCCAGGCGCTCGCGCGCCACCTGCAGCACGTCCTCGGCCGTCACCGCCAGCAGCCGCTGCAGGTGGCCCTGCCAAGCGCTGCGGCCCAGGCCGTACAGCTCATCCAGGCACAGCGTCGCCGCGCGCGACAGCCGCCGCTGCAGGCCGATCTGGTGGCCGCCGGCCAGCGACGCGCGCGTCCGCTCCAGCTCACCCGGGTGCAGCGGCTCCTGGCGCACGCGCTCCAGCTGGGCGTACAGCCCGGCCAGCGCCTGCGGCACTTTGTCCGGCGTGGTGCCGATGTAGAACGAAAAATAGCCCGGATCCACGCCGTCCACGTTCATCGCACCGACCGAATACGCCAGCGATTGCCGGTCGCGCAGCTCCAGGAACAGCCGGCCGGACTGGCCGCCCAGCGCGGTCGCCAGCACCTCCAGCGCGTAGCGCTCGGGCTCGTACAGCGTGGCGCCGCGAAAACCGAGGACGATGTGCGCCTGCTGCTTGTCGGCGTGCAGGCGGATCTGGCGTTTCTCATGCAGCAGGGGCACCTCCTGGCTCGGCGGCGCCGGCAGCGGCACGCGGTCGGTCGGCGTGTGCGCGGCGATCGCCTGCGCCATGCGCTGCGGATGCACGTCGCCCGAGATCGCCCACACAAGCCGGCCAGGCACCAGGCGGCCGCGCAGGTAGTCCAGCAGTTCGGGCCGCTGCAGCCGCGCCAGACTGTCCGCCGATCCCAGAATTCCAAAGCCATACGGGTGATTGCCATACAGCGTGCGCGCCATCGCCCGCATCGCCCGCCGCCCGGGCGCGTCCTCTTCGTGCCGCAGCTCTTCCAGCTGGACTTTTTTCTGCTGGGCGATCTCGTCCTCGGGCAGCGTCGCGCCAAACAGGCAGCCGCAGGCCAGATCCAGCACCGCGTCCGTCGTCGTCTTCAGCGACACAGCGCTCAGCCCCAGGCTGTTGCGACCCGCCACGCCCTGCACGCCCGCCGCCAGGCCCTCCACGCGCGCCGCGATGGCGTCGCCCGTCAGCTGGTCCGTGCCGCGCGTCAGCAGCTGGCCGAGCATGCACGTCCGGCCCACCGTCGTCGGATCCTCCGCCAGCTGGCCGCCCAGCGCCGCGACGCGCAAGCCCCAGACCGGCACGCTGGCGTCCGGCTGCACAAGCAGCACGTCGCCGCTCGGCAGCACGATGCGCTCGATGCCGTCCAACACGTCCGGCTGGTGCAGCGCCAGCGACGCCGGCGCCGGCCGCAGCGCATCCTGAACGTGACGCAGCAGGTCCGCAGCAACAATCGGCGGCGCGTCCGATTTACCAGGCAGCACAACCACTTGCACGCTGTCCGACGTCAGCCACTTGTACGCCGCGCGCTGCACTTCGCCGGTGGTCAGCGCGGCGATGCGGGCGTGGTACAGGCGCTCCCACTCGGCGTCGCCGGTGGCCATCAGGTAGTAGCCGTAGCTCTGCGCAAGTCCCTGTGCCGTCTCGCGTTTCCAGGTCGCGTCGCTCAGCAGGTTGACGCGCGCCTTGTCCAGCTCGGACTCGTCGATGCCGCCGGTGCGCAGCGCCTGCACGACGCCAATTGTCGCCTGCACCGCCGCCGCCAGCCGCTCCTGGCTCGTTGAAAACGACACAGTGAACAGCCCGGCGCGCGGCGGCGTCCAGGTCGCGGCGCCGATGTCGTTGCACAGCTCCTTGTCGCGCAGCACCTGCCGCACCAGCCGCGAGGACTCGCCTTGGCCCAGGGCGATCGCCGCGACGTCCAGCGCCGCCACGTCCGGCTCCAGCAGCGCCGGAATCGGCCAGGAAAGCAGGACCTTGGCCTCGGAAAACGCCGTCTCGACTTGATCGATGCCCGCCGGCGGCCGTGGCGCGACGACGTTCGGCCGCGGCGGCGCCTGACGGTGCGGCTGGTCGGCAAACAGCGCCGTCACCGCGGCGTGCATCTCGGTCGGGTCAAACGCGCCAGCCGCAACAATCGACGTATTTTCAGCGACATAGTGCCGACGCCAGAATTGCCGCATCGCCGCCGGCGTCACCGCGCGCACGCTCTCGGGCGTCCCCAAAATCGGCAGCGCGTACGGGTGCCCGGCGAATGCAAGCTGGAACATGCGCTCAAACGCCACGCTGCCGGGATCGTCCGCGGCGCGGCGCTGTTCCTCGACGACGACCTCGATCTCGCGCGCCAGTTCCTCGGCATCAAACGCCGGATGGCAGACCGCGTCCGCCAGCACGTCGAGGCCGATGTGCCACTGCGTCGCCGGCATCACAACGTGGTAGCAGGTCTGGTCGTGGCTGGTCCACGCGTTGATTTGCCCGCCGACCGCCTCCACGGCGTGCGCCACGTCGCCCACGCCGCGGTGGATCGCGCCTTTGTGCTCGGTGCCTTTGAACAGCATGTGCTCGTGCAGGTGCGCCAGGCCGCGCTCGCCGTCCTGTTCGTCGTGGCTGCCCACGCCGATCCACACCTGAATCGCCACCACGGGCATTTCAGGGACCGGGATGGCCAGAAAAGTCTGACCAGTACTCAGTTTTTGACTCTGCATAGGTTCCAGTGCCAGCCCGTCAGGCCGGCTCAACTTGCGTGTGACGCGTCCGCGCGCGCGCGACCATCGCCTCGAGATCCGGCGTAAACGGCGCGGTGGCGACGCCGTGTTCCGTGATGATACCGGCAATCAGCGCGTGCGGCACGACGTCGAAAGCCGGGTTGAAGACGTCCACGCCCGCCGCCGCCACGCGCTGGCCGCCAAGGTGGGTGACTTCGTCGGGCTTGCGCTCCTCGATCGGGATGTGTTCCCCGGTGTCGCAGGCCAGATCGACCGTCGAGGTCGGCGCGGCGATGTAGAACGGAATGTTGTGGTAGCGGCACAAGATCGCCAGCCCATACGTCCCGATTTTATTGGCAGAATCACCGTTGCGCGCGATGCGATCGGCGCCGACGATCGCCGCCTGAACGTGGCCCAGCTTCAGCACATGCGCCGCCATGTTGTCGGTGATGAGCGTCGCCGGCAGGCCGTCCTGCGCGCACTCCCACGCCGTCAGCCGCGCGCCCTGCAGCAGCGGCCGCGTCTCATCCACCCACACGTGCAGCTTTTTGCCCTGCGCGACCGCCGAGCGAATCACGCCCAGCGCCGTGCCCTGGCCGCCCGTGGCCAGCGCGCCGGTGTTGCAATGCGTGATGACGCCACCGGAATCCGGCAGCAGCGCCGCGCCGTGGCGGCCCATCGCCAGGCACATCTCGATGTCCTCGGCGTGGATCCGCTTGGCCTCCGCCACGAGCATCGCCGCGCGCTCCGCCGGCCCGCGCACGTGCCAGCGCGCGTTGGCTTCCTGCATCCGCTTGATCGCCCAGAACAGGTTGACCGCCGTCGGCCGCGTTGCCGCAAAATGCTTGCACGTCTCGGCAAAAATCGCGTCGAAGCTGTTGGCGTGCAGGTCCTTGGTGCGCACCGCCAGCTGCATCGCTTGGGCGATGCCGTAGCCCGCCGTCACACCGATCGCCGGCGCGCCGCGCACCGCCAGCGTGCGGATCGCCTCCATCACCTCGTCCGGCTGCCGGCACTCCAGGTAATGCGTCACGCCCGGCAGCAGGCGCTGATCCAGCAGGCGGACGACCGGGCCATCGTCCACCCACGCAACCGTTGTAAAATGACTGGCGAATTCCATGACGACACCCACAGGCAAGGCGACTCAGCGCACCTGGATTTGGCCGATTGTCACCCGGTTATCGCCGTGCTTGATCACGCCTTGGCCGCTGGCGGCCAGGAGCGGCATGCGCGTTTCGCTCGACGGATTGTACCAGCCGAGGATGATGTCGTTGGGCCCGGACTGCGTGCCCAGCGCGACTTCTTGCTCGAAACTGTCGGCGATGATGTCACCTTGCATCCAGTGATTTGTCGCAAAACACCCGCCGCACGGCTTGTTTTCGTCCTCGCTCTGGTCCGGGTCGGTCAGCGGCCAGCGGTCCAAATTCAGCGGGTGCGGGTGCATGAACAGCTTCCAGGACGTCGCCGTCGGCTTCACGACCTTCCAATACAGCGTCATCTTGTACTTGCTGGAGCGCTGCACGGAATACTCCGCCATCTTGTAGCCAATCAGCTGGATGCTATTGTCAAAATTGGCAAAAACCTTCTTGACGCCCGGCAGCGCGTCAAACTCCGCTTGGGTCAGCAGCGCCTTTTTCAGCCAGTTCTGGTCCGTCTGGCCGGCCGCCAGGTGGTTGGCGGTCAGCACAAGCCGCGAGGAAGCCGCGTCGATGACCGCGATGTGCTTGCCATACGCCTCGCGAAACGCGTGGTTGATCTCCGAGAACGCGTCCTTGGGAATCACCACGAACCGCTGCAGCGGCTGCGGCGCCGAGAACGCGCTGGAGCCGGTCACGCCCGTGAGCTTGTCCAGTGAAAACGCGCCCTTGACCGGATCCTCGGCCGCCAGATCGGTCGGCGTGTTCAGCGTCAGCCAATCCGCGCCGTTGTCCGCGACCGTCAGCGGCGAGCCGTTGGGGCCAGTGAACTGCGCGCCCCGCCACTGCCCCGCCTGCCAGCCGGCGCCAAGCACCGTCACGCGCGTGCCCTCGACCTTGTGCGCCACGCCAAACCAAGCGGGCGCGTCGCGTTTGCCGTCGTGGTTGGCATCCACGCTCGCCGACCAGCCGGGCAGCCCCAGCGGCCCGGACAGCCCGCCGCCCTGGTTGTCTGCCAGCCGCACCGCGACGTTCCGGTCCGCCAGCAGCGCCAGCACCGCCGGGCGATCGTCGATCTGCGGCATGGATGCCGTGTAGAAATTGCTCTCGCCGCCGGTCTTGGCCGAGCCATGCGTGAACGTGCGCGGCGAGCCCGATGGATCCTGGGTCTGGCCCTCGGCCTCCGCGATGCGCGTCAGCAAATGCTTTTGCGAGTAGTGCACCGACAGCCCCGGCAGCAGCGACCAGCTATACCCTGCGGTGAACACGGTGCCGGCCAGCACCAACGCCAGCGCGGCAAACCGCGGCTGCTCCAGCTTGTCCACGCCGGTCAGGCCCCAGCCGACGAGCCGCGCCGCCAGCGGCTTGTGCGCCGCCAAGCGGTTGACAAGCACGAGCAGCGCCAGCGCCACGAGCCCGCCGGTATCGGGCGCCGTCACCAGCACGTGCGCCAGGTACTTGATGCCGTCCAGCAGCGCCGCGCGCTCCTGGCCCTTGGCCGCGGCCTGCACCGTCTCGTCCAGGTAGCGCGCGCCCATCGGGCCCATGACGGTGAAGAACACGATGACGCCGATGGTCGCCAGCGGGTAGCCATAGCCGGCCGGCCGCTGCTGCGCGCTGCCGAGCACCACAAGCAGCGTGGCGATCGCCAGCAGCCACATGCCCAGCAAATACGCCCAGTTCCATGTGCCGGAAAGCTGCGCCGCGCCGATGCCCACGCCGGCTACCGCCCACAGCGCCACAAAGCCGATGATCAGCACCGGCGCGCGCTGCAGGCCAAACGCGAGCGGCTGCAGCATGTCGTCCTCGGCTTCGGCGTCCAAAAAGCCGCCGGGCTTGACCAGCGCCCTGAGCACGAGGCCTTTGATCACGCCGATGAACGGCATCAGGAACGCCAGCGACTGCAGGCCGACGATGACGGCGTGGCCCCAGCCGGTGTGCGTGGTCTCGTCCAGCCGCGCCAGACCGCCGAACAGCACCGCCGCCGCGCCGACCGCCGCCAGCGCCAGCGCCAGCACCGGCTGCGCAAACGGCCGCGCCAGCCGCAGCGGCAGGTTCGTCACGCGGTTGAAAGCGCGCGGGCCAACCGTCGCCAGGATCGCGTACAGCAGCAGGGCAAAAAACAGCACGGCGCCGGCGATCACCTCGGGCCGAATGCCGAGGATCGTCACCCAGATGCGGTCGTACGCGTAGTTCCAGGTCGTCGCCAGCGTCTTCAGCATCACGTCCAGCTTGGTGCCGAGCGAGATGATGCCGTCCAGCGCCCAGAGGATGAAGGTCACGCCGAGCGCCCAGGCGGCGCCGGTGCTGGTGCGCAACTTGGCGATTGCCGTACGGATTGTCACCGCCGGCCGCGCCGCGCCGAGCGCAAACGCCAGCACCGACAGCAGCGCCAGCGCCCGCAGGCCACGCGGCATGTCCAGCTCTGCCGGCCACGGGTGGTTACCGGTGCCGCCCGAGAACGGCGGATCAAAAACAATAAACCGCACAACGGCTTCCGCGCCCTTGCCAATCTCGCGGTGCAGCAGCAGCGTCGCCAGCACCGCAAAAATCGCCACCGTCCGCCCGGCGACCGTGCCCGCCAGCAGCGCTTCCAGCAGCACCGCCGCCGCCACCGCCGCCAGCGGTCCCGCCGGCGCGACGAAGTGACCGAATTTGCCGATCAGCACCGCGTTCACGACCAGCGCCGCCACCAGCGCCACGAGCAGCACGGCGCGGGCGTTTTGCCGCTGCGCGCCCTCTTCATCGTCCAACAGCAGCTTGCCGGCGCCCAGCACGACGATGGCGCTCCACGGGTACAGGCCAAAACCGACCTGGCCGATGACCCAGGCAAAATCGCGGTGCACCTGGTCCGGACCGCCGCCAAACGGCCACGAGGTCAGGCGAAAGCTGCGCAACAACAGGCTGTCCGGGTCGCCGCCGTAGACGAGCGCCGCCAGCGCCGCCGTCGCCGCCAGCGCCAGCACCGCGCCGCCGCCCAGCGCGCCGCGCCACTGACCGGTCGCAAGCACGGCGCCGACCGCCACAACGCACGCCGTCGCCACGCCGCCCATACCAGCGCCGCCCGCCAGCAGCGCCAGGCCGCCAAACAGCAGCAGCGGCCACCCGCGCCACGCTTTTTGCGCGCCCAGCGCCAGGCCAAACGCGAAAAGCGCCAGACCCGCCGACTCGGTCGCCTGCAGCGTCAGCGCCCGCGCCAGCCCCCAGGTCATCGGCAGGGTCGCGTACACCGCCAGCGCCAGCCAGCCCGTGCGCGGCCGCCACAGCCGCCGCAGCGTCAGCACCAGCGCCCAGCCGACGAGAATCGCCAGCAGCGCGGCTGGCAGGCGCACCGCAAACTCATTGACGCCAAAGGCTTTCACCGCCAGCGCCGCCAACACGGCATCCAGCCACGGCGCCGGCACCGACACGGAGTCCTGCTTGAACGCCGGCATCAGCAGCGGCGACGGGCAGCGGGTGTCCAGCACGGCGGCAGCCTTGTCCGGCGTCACGACGTCCAGCGACCGCAAAAACAGCGGCGCCAGCAAGATTTCCTGGCTATCGGGCTCGAACAGCACGTGCTGCACCGTGCCGCGCTGCGCCTCCGCCAGCTGGTGGGCGCGCGCCAGCGCCAGCGGCCAACGCAGGCGGTCGAGATCGGTCTGCGCCGAGACGAGAATGACCGCCGTGCTGCGATTTTGCCCTTCAATCGTCCCCAGTTGCGAGGCGACGCTCTTGAGCGCCTTGTCGTCCGCACCCGCCGTCAGGCCGTCCAGATCGACGACGACCGCGTGCGCCACCTGCCGCGCCGTGCGCGCCGTCGCCAGCTGCAGCGCAGTCCCGCCCGTCGCGTCTTTTTGGTCAAACGGGTGCGCCAGCGCGTAGCGGCCGGCGGTCTGCTTGCTCAGCGTGTCCAACAAGTGGCCGCTGCCTGGCTCGACGACCAGGACGCTGGGCGCCGCCGCCATCTTGCGGGCCACCGCGGCGCGGTCCATCTCCCACGGGTCAAGCAGCCCCGCGGAGCCCAGGCCCGGCAGGATCAGCGCGGAAAGCAGCAGCGGCGTCAGCCACCACCAGTGACGATCGGCGGCGGCTGCCTTGGAGGAAAGCGTTTGGTCGGACACGGTTGGCTCGTTCTGGCGCGGGGCGCGCAAAAGGGGCTGAAGTCTAGCATGGCTGCCGGGGGTGGCAAACCGCCGCGGAACAGATCGCGCCTCTTGACAAACTTACCGGCACCCCTTGACAAGCCGATTTTGCCAACATACTGAAATGTTTGACTTTAGCTAAACACACCACCTCGGCGGCGGCTTGACAAGTGGCGGCATGCGCCTAGAATGGAGCGTTCGCTGGCCCGGGGGTGACCCGCTGGCGAGCCCATGGCGGCGGCGAGTGCGGCTCCGGGTGGTCACTTTGAACGGTTCCTGCGACGCCTGCGCCCACTGCGACGCCCGCGCCCGACTGTCGTTCGCTTGATGCGTTTCGGCTTGAATTTCATCGGGGTTGACGCGGATGCACGGCACGGATCACGGACGCAGGGCGGATCACGGACGCATCCCGATGCAAGCCGTGCGCAGCGTCGTGGCGCAGACCGACATGCTGGCCGTGGTCCGCGAGGTCGTCGAGCTCAAAAAAGCCGGCGCCAGCTTCAAGGGCTGTTGCCCGTTTCACGCTGAAAAAACCCCGAGTTTCCACGTCAACCCCGGTTTGAAGCTGTACCACTGCTACGGGTGCGGTGCCGGCGGCGACGTGATCCGCTTTGTCCAGGAAACCCGCGGCTTGAACTTTGTGGAAGCGATTGAAATGCTGGCGGAACGCGTCGGCATCACGCTGGAGCGCGTGGCGGAACGGCCCGAGGACAGCGCGCGGCGGGCGGAAGCCAAGTCGGCGCGCGGGCGGATGTTGGAGCTGGACCGCGCGGCGCAGGCGTGGTTTCGCGGCCGGCTGCAGCTGCCAGAAGGCCGCAAAGCCCGCGAATACGCCTCGAGTCGCGGCCTGACCGCCACGACGATCGAGCGCTTTGGCCTGGGCGCCGCCGGCATCGGCTGGACGGATTTGCTCGACCACCTGACGCGCCAAGGCTTCAGCCGCGACGACATCATCGCCATCGGCTTGGCAAAAATTGGCGACAAAGGCGGCACGTACGACCGCTTCCGCGACCGCCTGATGTTCCCAATCTACACCGCCGCCGGCGATCTCGTCGGCTTTGGCGGTCGCGACCTGACCGGCGAGAAGGAAGTCGCCAAGTACATCAACTCGAGCGAAATCACCTTGGACGGCGAGGAAGAATCCAGCCGTTTCAGGCACTTCTACAAAAAGGGCGACTGCGTCTTTGGCCTCTGGCAAGCGCGCGAGGCGATCCGCCGCACCCGGACGGCGATCGTCGTGGAAGGCAACCTGGACGTGATTACGCTGGCGCAGGCCGGGTTTGACAACGCCGTGTGCGCGATGGGCACCGCGCTGACTGACGCGCAAGCCAAGGAAATCAAGCGGTTTGCCGATCGCGTCGCGCTGGTCTTTGACGGCGATGCCGCCGGCCGCAAGGCAGCGATGAAGGCGGTGCCGGTGGTGGTGGCCGCTGGCCTGGAGGGCAGCTATGTGGTGCTGCCGCAAGGCGAGGACCCGGACAGCTTTGTGCGCAAATTCGGCGTCGAAGCGTTCAGCGAGCTGCTGGCCAAAGCGCCGCCGCTGATCGACGGCTACATCGACGCGCTCGTCGCCGAGTCGGACCATTCGCTGCAGGCCAACGCCGTGATCCTGCAAAAAGCCGGGCCGCTGCTGACGGCGATTCCCGACGGCATCAGCCGCGACATGGCGCGCAACTACCTGCAGGCGCAGCTGACCAAAGGCGCGATAGAGCCGCACCGCGCGACGTTTGACCGCTACCTGCAGCGCCTGGCGCCGCTGCCGCAAAAGCCCGAGGCGCCGCAGCAGGTGCGGCCGGATCCGACCTTTGGCGAGCCGGAAGTAGGCAAGCTGGAACAGGATTTGTGCGCGGTGCTGGTCTGGTATCCGGCGTTGTGTGGCCACGCGGCGCAGTACGGCGCGGTGGACCTGCTGGAGCACGCCGGGGTGCGGCTGGCGCTGCGCGATCTGGCGGCGGTCGCGCGCGAGCAGGAAGTCGACGTGGATACGCTGAGCGGCTGGGCGCAGGCGCTGCCCGATGGCCGCGCGCGGCGGCTGATCCTGCGCCTGCTTGTGGAAGCGCCGCTGTGCAAGCCGGAGCAGGCGCAAGGCTGGCTGATTCAGGTGACGTGGCGGCTGCAGGAGCGCGCGCTCAAGACCGAGCGCGAGCAGCTTGTGGCGCAGATGAAGCAGCGCGGGCTGAGCCTCGAGCAGCTCGTCGCGCTGCAGGAACGCAAGAGCGACGTGGATCGACGGCTACAGGAATTTGCCAAAGCCGGCGCGCGACAGGCAGTCGCGGCCGCTTCCGGCATCTAGGTTTTTTTGGTTTGGGTTTCTGCACTTGCACGCATCAGGGGTTTTCATGTTCGAACACATCAAGGAAGAAGATCTCCGCAGCATGATCGAACGCGGCAAGTCCGCGGGGTTCGTGTCGGTGGAGGACATTTACCGCGTCGTCGGTGGCGACGTGGAGCGCGCCGTGCTGGACGACGTGCTGGCGGTGCTGAACGCCAACTTCATTGAAGTGCTGGATCACAAACAAGTTGCCCGCGATGCGCCGACGCCACCGCCGCGCCCGCAGGCGCCGCCGCCGCAAGCGCCGCAGCAGAACGCGCCCAAGGACGAGACGCTGGGCTACGTCGAGGAGACGTACCTGCGCACCAACGACCCGGTGCGGATGTACCTGCGCAAGATGGGCTCGGTGGCGCTGCTGACGCGCCAGGGCGAGATCGAGATCGCCAAGCGCATCGAGATGGGCGAGCACGAGGTGCTGGACTCGCTGCTGTCGACAAAGCAGACGTTTGAGGCGCTGCTGGAGCGCCGGCAGTACGCCCGCGAAATTACGGCGTGGGTCGAGCAGGATCGCACGGCGCAGGCGCAGGCGACCGCCGAAGGGCTGGACGAGGACTCGGTGTCGCGCGACAGCCGCCGCAGCGGTGAGCGGCCGCCGCATTCGCTCAAAGAGCTCGTCAAGTCGCTGGACGACGGCGTCGGCGGCGCCGATGAGATCGCGATCTGCCAGCAGCTGATCGACGCCATCGGCGAGCTGGAGCGCTTCCAGCTGTCGCAGGGCAAGATCAACGCCGAGGTCCATGGCGCCAAAAGCGACGCCACGCGCCGCGATTTGATGAGCGTCGAGGTCGCCAAAGCGGTGACCGAGCCGTACCTGTCCGAGGTGATGGGCGACACGCTGGAGAAGATGCAGCTGGGCCGCGCGGCGGTGACGGACGTGGCCGATGTGGCGCTGCACCGCGCGAAATATGGCAAGGATCCCGAGGCGTTGCCGACGATGGCGACGCTGCTGCGGATCACCAAGCTGTACCGCAAGCGCGTGCGCTCTGAAGATCCGGCGGAGGCGGCGCGCGCGGATCTGGCGCGCAAGAAGCCAACCCGCTCGCTGGACGACCTGCTCAAGGCCGTGCTGGAGGACGAAGCGGCGACGCGCGGGCTGATGGCGCTGGCCAAGGGCATCGACGCGGACGACATGGACCCCGCGAAAGTGCTGGACAATCTGCCGGAGAAGTCGACGCGGCAGCAGCAAAAGCAGTTCCAGAAGAGCCTGGCGCAGGCGTTCGACGAAGTGCTGCCGCTCTGCGACGAGCTGCTGTCGCGCCGCGCGGAGGTGGTGATCGGCGAGCCGACGGCGGCGGAATACCAGCGGCAGGTCAAGGCGCGGATCGATCGGATCGCGCAGATCAGCCATGATATCATTGACATTCTGACCTGGGTGCCGCGCCAGCGCACCAAGGGCAAGCCGCTGCCGCCGCGGCCGAGCGCGCCGGTGGGCGAGCTGGCGACGGTGCGGCCGAACCTGGAGACGCCGGAGTACGCGAGCCTGTCGGCGCAGTTTGCCGAGCAGGTCGTGTTCGTGGAAGTGCGGCGCGCGCTCAACGAATTGCCGTTGTCGCTCAAGCTGTTCGACACGATCCAGAAGCGCGCGCTGCTGGAGCGGCTGCTCGACTGCGGGCTGCACAAAAAGCAGTACGACCTGATTATCGAGGACTTCAAGAAGATCGTGCGCGAGGTGATGGACGCGCAACATCAGATGGCGTCAGAGGAATCCCGGCTGGCGGAGCTGGCGGGTGAGCGCTTGAAGGCCGCCGGCAAGAAAAAGGCGGACATCAACTTCGCCTACAAGAAAGTGGTGCTGGTGCTGGTGCGCGACTTCAAAGACTCGCCGCCGCAGCAACTGCGCATGCTGGAAAAGAAATACGGCATCACGCGGCAAGAGCTGATGGATGCCTACAAGATCATGAAGGAGTCGCAGCGGCTCAATGATCAGAACACGAAGCAGACGGGGCATTCGCCGGAAGGCCTGAAGAAGATTTACGAATCGATCGTCCGCGGCGAGCGCATGGCCAACAAGGCCAAGTCCGAGCTCGTGGAAGCGAACCTGCGCTTGGTCGTGTCGATCGCCAAGAAGTACACGAACCGCGGCTTGCAATTCCTCGATCTGATTCAGGAAGGCAACATCGGCTTGATGAAGGCCGTGGACAAGTTCGAGTACCGCCGCGGCTACAAGTTCTCGACCTACGCGACCTGGTGGATCCGTCAGGCGATTACGCGTTCCATCGCCGACCAGGCCCTCACCATCCGTATCCCGGTGCACATGATCGAGACCATCAACAAGCTGGTCCGCACCTCGCGCCAGATGCTGCACGATATCGGCCGCGAGCCGACCCCCGAAGAGCTGGCGGAAAAGCTGTCGATGC
>CAIPXZ010000046.1 GCA_903869075.1 uncultured Myxococcales bacterium
CTGCGCCACGTCGACCACGGCGTGTTCGGCATCGCCGCGCAACAGCCGCTGATGCGCCACGCCCGCGACTGGAAAGACCTGCCCGAGCTTGAATTTGCCGTGGAGTGCGGGCCGCGGCTGCTTGTCGACGGCCAGCCGCTGACGTTCAAGCCCGGCCAGGCACGGCGCACGGCGCTGGGCTTCGACGGCACCGGTCGCGTGGTGCTCGTTGTCAGCGAGGGCGTGCTGCAGCTGCAGGAATTGACAACATTTCTGCAACGATCCGAGCACGACGGCGGTCCGGGATTGTCCAATGCCCTCAACCTGGACGGCGGGCCATCGACGATGCTGGAGATTGACGCGGGGACGGTGCACGCCAGCGTGCCGACGCCGGTCCAAGTGCCGGTGGGCATCGTTGTCGTGCCGCGGCCGGGTACGGAGAACACCAAGTCATTCTGAGCCATTGTGCGCCGCACCCAGCCAGTCACCGCGCTGCCGTGGGCGTTTCCTGTGGGTCGTCCAAGGCGTCACGGCGGACCCTGTGCGGCTTGTTTGGCAAGTGTCTCGGTTTCAGGCAAACTTGCAGGTTGCGTCTCACGCCCGCTTGCGTGCGCGTGTCTGCACGCAACCGTCGTTCCCGGAGGTCGATCGTGTCCCGTACTTGGGCAATGGTGGAAAAAGACGTCGCGCTGCGGTGCGTGGCGCAGATCTTGCTGCTGACGTTTACGACGACGGCGTTCCTGATGCCGCTGCCGCATGGCCTGGCGGGCAGTCAGGCGTTCGCGCAGGAGCCGGAGCGGCCGGCGGTGGGTATCGTGCCGTTTGCCCGCAAGGGCGAGGTCGGCGTGCTGGCGGCGGCGCGCATTGAAGAGTACCTGCGGCAAATGCTGAGCGCCGGTGACGCGCTGCGGCCGTTGCCGGCCAAGGTGATCGACTCGGGCAAGCCGCTGACGCCGATCCAGAAGGAAGTCAAAGAGAAGCCGCAGACCCCGGCGCAAAAGGCGCTGGAGCGCGCGGACACGCTGTCGGTGACGGCGCGGACGATGGTCGAGGAGAACGAGGACCCGAACGACACGATGAAGCTGCTCAAGGCCGCGGCGCAGCGGTATGAGGACAACTTCGTCGAGCTCGTCGACTTTACCAAGCTGGTGGACGTGTACGCGCAGGCGGCGGCGGTCTCGCTGAAGCTGAACGACGCAAAGGGCGCCAAGGAGTGGCTGGAGAAGGCGGTTGTGCTGCAGCCGACGTTCGTCGTCGACACGCGCAAGGCGTCGAAGCCGCTGCAGCAGGCGCTGACGGCGGCGCGGCAGGGCCTGGCCGACAAGGAAGGCGCGAACTTGAGCATCGACTGCCCGCTGGCCGGCGCGGACGTGTTCGTGGACGGCGTCAAGGTCGGCAACTGCCCGTCGGTCGCCAAGGATTTGCTGCAGGGCACGCACTATGTGCAGGTCCGCAAGCCCGGCGCGCTGCCGTGGGGGCAGGTTTTTGCCGCCAAGGGCAAGGACGGCTCGATCAACGCGAACATCAAGATGGAGGAGGACCCGACGTCCATCGGCATGACGGTGCCGGCTGAGGACATCAAGGCGTTCGCCGGCAGCGGCAACTTCCATGAAAAGATCTTCAAGAACATGGCTGCGATGTTCAGCAAGCAGATCGGCGCGCAGTACCTGCTTTACGGCGTGGTGTCCAAGAGCGCGCGGTCGCTGGAGCTGCACCTTTTCTTGTACCACGCCAAGACCAAGCGCGCGTGCGCGATGGACAAGGTCGACTACCAGCCGACGCTGGGCGATTTGCAGATGAAGACGCTGGACGCCGAAGGGCGCGTGCGCGCGGCGCTGACGACGTGCAAGGAAGTCGATGCGCTGCCAGCGGTATTTGACGCGAGCGCGGAAGGCAAGGGCGATGCGGCGGCCGTGGCCGTCGTCGCCGCGGAGCCGCCGCCGGTGCAAGAGGACGAGACGGCGGCGCCCAAGCCGACGCCCAAGCCCGTCATCAAGCCGGAGCCAAAGGCCAAGCCGACGCCACCGCCGATCGAAACGACGCTGGACGCCGAAGCCGATCCGTACGCCGGGCTGCTGCACGACGAGGACGAGACCGCCAAGAAGCCGTGGTACAAGAAGTGGTGGCCGTGGACGATCGGCGGCGTGGTGCTCGTGGGCGCCGGCGCCGCCATCATCTACGCCGCGACGCGCCAACCCGCGCCCGCGACTGGCTTTACCGCCGTGGGGGTGATCCCGTGAGCCGCATCGCGCTGCCCATCGACCGTGCCCGGAGCAAGACCATGCTGACCCGCCACATCCAGAACCTGAGCTCCAAGCTGGCGTTGCCGGCGCTGGCGCTGCTGGCCGCGTGCCAGCCGGCGAGCGCGCCGGAGGACAAGAAGATTGGCGTCGTCGTGCGCGTGCCGGCCAACGCCGACAACCCGCTGGGCACCCTGGACTCGCGTTTTATCGCGATGTTCGCCGATTACCCCGGCTCAAATGGCGGTCTGCACGATGTGCAGCGCTATGGCGCGGGTGTCCAGGTCAAGGTGCCGACGGTGCCGTTTGGCCCGGCGCGGCAGCTGCGCGTGGACGTGTACACCGGCGAGGATGCGCCGGCGGCGATCTTCGCGCGCGGCATTTCCGTGCCAGTGGACGTGTACGCGGATTCCGCTGACGTCGTCCTGCACCCGTACGTGACGCGCATCAACAACTTTGCCGAGACTTTTGGCGAGCCCGATGGCGACGGCAACTCGCCGCAAACCGTGCTGCCCGGACCGCACGCGGCGACGGGCTTGGCGACGTTGCCGAACGGCAAAGTGCTGCTGGCGGGCGGCGGCGTGCCGAAGGGATCGGCAAAGGACCCGTTTGACCGCGCAAGCTACGCGTCGTTCCAGTCAACAGTCGCGCTGTACGACCCGGACACCCGCGCCCTGGACGTGGCGACCGACCCGGCGGGCCAGCTCGGCACGGCGCGCGCCTTCCACACGATGGCGATCGGCCAGACCGTTGTGGCGGTCGTCGGCGGCGTCGAGATGGGCGGCGACGCCAAGCCGCAAGCATCGAATAAAATTGAATTTTACAACATCGCCACCGGTGAGGTGACAAGCCCGACGCAGACGCAGCCGACGCTGCAGCACGCGCGCATCGCGCCGACGGTCATCCAGATGTTCGAGCACCAGGACTATTTCCTGATCCTCGGCGGTCAGGACAATGCCGCCTGCACGGCGCCCGGCGCATGCGGCGGCAATACTTGGGAAATCTGGCATGCCACCGGCGGCTTGAAGATGTTTGGCAACCTGACAACAGCGCGCTGGCACCACGCCGGCGTGCGCGTGCCCGGGCCCGGCGGCGGCTACGTCATGCTGATCGGCGGCGAGAATGATGCCGGCCCCGTCAACACCATGGAAGTCTTGCAGTTTACCGTGGCCAACGGCGCGGTGCTCGTGTCAGACGCCGCCAACAAGTGCCCGGCTGATTGCCCGTCCAGCCCGGCGCAGTTCCTGTGGAATCCGGCGTCCTATGACAAGCAGCAAACGCGCATCTGGCCGGCCGCGCTCTTTGTCGCCAACGCGACCGCGCAGTACTACCACGTCTACATGATCGGCGGCTTCAACGACGTGGCGCACACGAGCGCCAACAAAACGGTCGACGTCTTTGACATCCAGACGAGCGCCGTCATCGCCACCAAGCAGCTCAACACTGGCCGCGCCGCGCCAATTGTCGCCGCAGTCACTTCCGGGCCGAGCGCGGGCGAGGTGCTGATCGCCGGCGGCAGCGACGGCACAAGCCACAGCCTCGCCGATGGCGAATTCTTGCACATGGTCGACGACGGCACCGGCAGTGGCGCGCTGACCCCGGCCATCGACAAGGTCGAGAACCTGCTTGGCGACGGCGACCGCACGCTGGGCGCCGCGATTGGCCTGAGCACCGGCCACGTGCTTGTGGTCGGCGGCACTGGCAGCACAACCTCGAGCCTGACCGGGCGCACCGACGTGCTGCTGTGGAATCCGTACTAAGCCAATCTTTCTGAAAGCTTGCAACGCGCCATGGAAGCAGGACGACGACGCACATGAACCACGGTTGGCGCAAATGGCGGGCACGCGCGGTGGGTTGGCTGCTGCCGCTCGCCTGTGCGCTGACCGCCGTGCCCGCGTCCGCGCTGGTGGTCGGCAACTACCCATCAACGCCTAAGGCCTTCAAAGTGTACGGCAAGACCGTGCAGCTGGGCGCCAGCCTCGTCACCAACTTCATTGACTACCGTTTCAACGACAAGCTGCTGCCGCAGAGCTCGGACACCGTCAAGATCGCCCAAAAAATGCCACAGGACGCCAAAATCGTTGGCGCTTACCTGTATTGGGGCGCTTCGGAACCGGCGACCGGCTACGACAACACCGCGGTCGTCACGCTGGCGGACGGCGCGCAGCAAACGCTGGCGGCGGACAGCTGCGACACGCGCACCGACCCGACGTTCAACGGCACCGGCACGCACTACTACTGCCGCCGCGACATCACGTCGTTGCTGCAGTCGCACCCCGGCGCCGACCACTGGAACGGCAATTACACGGTCGGCGGCATCGACGCCAAGGTCGCCAGCATCGCCCAGGTCTCCGCGCAAAATCCCAATGCATGCAATGGCTTGACCAAGACCAACGGTCAACCGGAGAGCGTCTGCTGCGAGCAGGGCGACATCGGTTGCCAGGCGCGCTACGCCTCGTGGTCGATGGTTTTTGTCTACGACACGGCGTTTTCCGAGACGACCCAGCGCGACGTCTTCCTGTACGACGGCTACGTCCTGCTGGACGAACAGCCGACGTCATTGGGGCAAATCCAGTTTACGATCAATGACTTTCTGGTGGCCGACCCGCCCGACGCGCAGCTGACGTACTACGCGATGGA
>CAIPXZ010000047.1 GCA_903869075.1 uncultured Myxococcales bacterium
ACGGCGACTTCCGGCACATCGGCAGCGGCATCGGTCGCCGCCGCGTCCGTTCCGGCGGCGTCAGCCAGCGTGGCGTCGTCCGTCGCCGGCGCCGCCGCGGGCGCCGAGGCACACGCGGCAAGCGCCACCGGGAGTAGAAAGCATAGCAGAAACAGACGCATAGCTGTGACTCCCGGTGACGCTGGCCGATCGCTTACTTGCTGTAGCAGGTGAACGGGCCGTTCTTGATTGGCGGCAACGTGTGGATGTACGTCGCGATGTCGTTCAAGTCGCCGTCGGTCATGTCGCCCATCCAGCCGTGGCCCATCGGGCTGGCGTCGCACAACGGCTGGCCGGCCTTGTTGGTGTTGCCTTTGATGGCGGCGACGATGTCGGCAATCGACCAGCCGGCCAAGCCCGTGGCGTCCGGCGTGATGTTTGTCGAGGTCGCCAACTGCGCGTCCGCCGTCGCCTTGTGCTGGCGGCCGCCGGCGAAGGCCATGGTGAAGTCGGCGACGCCGGGCGAGATCTCCTTTGTATGGCACTGGATGCACGCGCCGGTCGCGAGGTAGCGGCCGCGCTCGGCGGCGGCGAACTGCGGGTCGGACTTGGCCAAAGTCGTGTGCGGAATGGCGCTGTCCTTGGCCGACGCCACCGGCGGGTCGCCCGACGGCGGATCAAACGTGTCCGATGGCACCACATTGGCGTTGGCCGGCACAGTCCGCAGGTAATCGACCATCGCCTGCACGTCCAGGTCGGTCAGCAGCGCGTATTCCGGATAGGGCATGATCGGCCAGAACGCCACGCCCTGGTCGTCCACGCCGGTGCGGATGCCGCCGGCGATTTGTTCGTCGGTCCAGGTGCCAATGCCCTGTACCGCGTCCTGCGTGATGTTTTCGGCGTTGACGATGTTCGTCGTGCCGTCGGGCATCGGGAAGGCATACGAGGTGCTGCCGGCGAGGTATTTGGTCATGTCGGGCTTGCGATCGGCGCCCTTGGGCGTGTGGCAGACGCCGCAGGCAAAAACCGCGTCAATCAGGTACTTGCCGCGCGCGATCGACGCCAGCTTGGCGGCGCTCGTCACGTCCCCGGCGATGTCGGTGGCGATATCGGTGCCGACGTCGGCGGCCACGTCCTTCAGCGCCGCGGCATCCGTGCCCGCCGTGTCCTGAACCGCGGCATCGCTGCCGGCGGTGTCGTCGGTACCAGCGCCCGAGTCGGCCGCGGCGTCATCGGTCGCTGCCGGGGAAGTGGCCTTGGTGCCACAGGCTGCCAACGCGAACGTCAGGCTCATTCCAAACAGTGCGAGTTTCTTCATGAATAATTTTCTCCTGCGTGAAAAGTGCCGCCAATCGTTGGCGTCACTTGGTCGGTGTGCCGTCAGGCTTGACGACGAACGTTTGAAGGATGCCGTGCGTGGCGTAATCGTAGGCGGTGACCACGAGCGCCTTGTCGGCGCGTTGCCGCAACACGGTGTAGCCGTAGTTGATGCTGCCGGTGAGCGGCGCGCCGCCGTTGCCGGTCACGACCTGGCGCTCCGCGGCGTAGTACGCGAACGTGTGCGTGTGGCCGACCAACAGCAGCGTGTACGGATGCTTGGCGAGGATCGCGTCGCTGGCTGGCACGCCGGCAGTCGTCGTCACGATGGTGCCTTCATGGCGCACGACAAACGTGTACGTCGTCGGCTTGGCGAGCTGCGCTTCCAGCCACGTCGCTTGCGCGCTGGACCAGGCGTTGGCGGCGACGAAGACGAATTTGGCGGTCCATGAGCCGTCGCTCGCCTGGATCGTCGTGGCATACCACGGCAGCGTCACGCCCAGCGGCGCCAGCATTTTCTGCAGGAAAATCGTGTAGGTCTGCGTCACGCCGTCGGCGTTGCCGCTGCCGCAGTTGCTGTTGGTGGCGCCGGTGCACTCGTGGTTGCCCAGCGTGTAGAACACCGTGCCGGTGTAGTTGCCGCGCGCTTTCAGGTAGAGATCCAGCTGCGCGCTGGCGTTGCTTGAGTTGGGCGAGCTGAATTGGTAGTCGCCGGTGGTGATGACAAACGGCAGCGGCGGGTTCTCGCTTTGTACGTCCTTGAAAATCTGGGTGATGATCGCCGTCGGATAGCCGCCGATGTCGTCCTTGTTGGGCGGCCGCGTGTCGCCGACGATGGCGAAGTCGAGGCTGGCGAGGGTGCCGCCGGCGGCGGTAATGGACTGCGTGCTGCTCGTGTCGGTTGTCGCGACGTCAGGCGTCACCGGGCCGCTGTCCGGGCTGCCAGCGTCGGGCGCGCCACCGCACGCGCTCGGGTTGGGCGGCGGATTGCACTTGCAGGTTGGGACGTTGCAGAACCAGCCGCCGTAGCAGCCGTTGGCGCTGCAGGACTTGCCGGCGCACTTGCAGCAGCTGGGCACGTCGGGGCCTACCAGTGAGCCGCAAATCAGGCCGTTGCTGTCGGCGCCGCCTGCGGCGTCGGTGCTGCCGCTGTCGGCGGGGCTGGCGTCGGGCGTGTCGACCGGTCCGGCGCATGGTTGGCTCGTCGGGACGCAGACCTTGATCTCGTCGCCCGCCGCGCTGCTGACGGCACTGCAGGTGTCACCGCTGCCGCATGCGCCCGTGGCGCAGTCCTTGGCACAGAATGAGCTGCCTTGGAATTGTGCGCAAAACCAACCAGTTGCACACTCATTGTCCTCCAGGCAGCCGAGGCATTCGCTGACCGTGGCCTGGCTGTCGGGGACGTCGGGCACGGCGGGGACGTCGGCATGCTGGACATCGGCCGCGACAAGCGTGTCCGTGGCGCCGGCGGCCTGGGCGTCGGCGTCGGCGCTCGCCGCGTCGGTGCCGGCAAAGACGATGTCGTCGCCCGCAAAAGCGCCGTCGATTGCGCCGTTACCGGTACCGCTCGACGGGCTGCTGCAGGCCGTCGCAGCCATGAGGACCAGAAAAAGAGTACGCCAATCCGTCATCGTGTGCCGCGCAGTTGCCGGGTGGCAGGGCGCCACCTCGGAGTCAGACGGCGACGGCGGGCGATTGATGGCGGACTATTTTGCAGCTGGCCTACAGCTGCAAGCCGAGCTGTACGGCGCCGAGCACGCCCCACTTCGGCAGCACGAACGGCTCGCTGCCTGCCTCACCCAGCGTCACGTCGCCGGTGCCGTAGTACGGCCGCGCCAGCAGCCCCAGCCAAAGCACGTCGGTCAACGGGTAGCGCAGGCCGAGCTCGATGCACCCGTCAACCGCCAGATCGGAATCCTCGACGTGCCCGGAGCTGGCAAAAACCGGCATGACGACCAGTCCAAGGCTCGCCGTCGCCGTCAGCCGCGCCCAGGTCCCGCGCACGCCAAACGAGGCGGTGAACGGAAACGCGTGAAAATAGTCCAACTGCGTCCCGCCCACCGGCGCCAGCAGCCCGGCGTAGCCGGCGCTCACCCGCACGAACGTCCGCCGCGACAGCCCCAGCACGACCGCCGCCTCCACGCCCCATGCGGCAATGCCCGATGACAGCAGCAGCGCCGGCCCGACGGCGACGTCCCAGGCCTCCAGCGCCTGGTCCGCCAGCGGCGCGACCGCCACCACCGCCGGCTCGGCCGGCTGCCGCAGCTTCTCCAGCAAATACGCGGCGCGCAGCACGATGGCCTGCGCCACGTCGGTCGCCGGCGCCAAGCCGCGCACCGTCAGCTGCCCCACGTTCTGCCGGCCCGACGGCAACTCCGCGACGACGACCTCACACCGCTGCACATCCGCGCCGACGCAGCTCGCCTCCACGGTCCAGCACGGCTGCGTCCCCGGTCCCGCCGCCGGCCACGCGCTCCAGCCGGGCGTCACCGTCAGCAGCAACGCCGCGGCGGCAAGCACCTCATCGGTCATCGCCACTTCCGCCGGTGATCCGACGCCGCGCAGCACCGGCGCACGCACGTACGTTGGCTTCTCCGCGGCGTGCGCCGTCAGCGTCACCAGCGTCAGCGCCGCGATCGCCGCCGGCTTCACCGCGTTTCCGGCTCGCAGCGCTGCAGCAGCGCCGCCACACCCGCGTCCAGCGTACCTTGGGCGCGCAGCTGGTGCCGCACCGCCGCCGCCTCCGCCGTCGCTTGCCCACACGTCAGCTGCACAAGCCGCTCCAGCGCCTGGCTGGCGTGCGCGCCGGTCGGATACAGCTGGCGATAGCGCTGCCACACCGCCAATTCCGCCGCGCCCTGCTTACCGCCGTGATAGACGCTCGCGGCAAACGCCAGGGCATTTTGCCGGGTCAGGTCCAGCGCGCCGTGGGCGGCGACCTGCTCGGCCAGCGCCACTGCCTGATTCGCCTCGCCGGCGCGCGCCGCGACCGCCGCCAGCTGCAGGCGCAGGCCGTCCGCCTCGGTGCCCTCGTCCAACGTGTCCAGCAGCCGATGCGCCAACGTCGCCACTTCCGCCCACGCCTTGGCGCTCAACGCGCCCTGCAGCTGTTGGCGCAGCCCGCTGCGATACGCGTCCGCGCCCGGCACCCGCGTCGTCTGGCCGGCCGTCAGGACCTCCAGCGCGCGGCCTTTGCCGGCCGGCGTCACCCACACGGTGCCTTCGGTCACATGCACGGTCGTGCCCTCGGCGGTGTGGCTGACTGAAAAGCGCGTGCCCTTGACCTCCACGCGCGCCTCGCGGGTCTCCACGGCCATGCGCGCGCCTTCGGGCAGCTTGGGCACTTCCACCTGCACGATGCCGCCGTCGAGCCGCACAACGCCCAGGCCCGGTTCATCACGCGTCACGTGCACGTCCGCGCCCGCGCGGTGCACCGCCGCGCCGCACGCCAGATGCAGCACGTTGACGCGCGGCGCATGGTCCGCCACCAGGGGCGACAGCGGCGCGGGTTCAGTCGGCACCGCGACGACGGGCGGCGCCGCGGACACAACCGGTTGGTGCCGCAGCCCTTGCGGCAGCTGCACGTGCACGTTGCTCGCGATGGCTGACTGCGGCACCGGCGCCTGCCGCAGCGCCTGCGCCGACCACAGCGCGCCTGCGACCGCCACCAACACCGCCGCCGCCGCCAGCGCGCCATAGCGCGACCGCGCCAAATGCCGCACCGCCGCGTGCGTCCGCGCGTCCGCCGCCGCGCGCTCCGCCACCGGTGCCAGCTGTGTCCACAGGCGCTCGCGCAGCGCATCGGGCAGCGGCGGCAGCGGCGCGCGGGCGAGCGTCTGCGTCGCGGCGACGACGGCGTGCGCCGCCTCCAGCGTCTGCTGGCACGCCGGGCAAGCGGCGATGTGCGCGGTCAGCGCTTGCGCTTCAGCCGGCGGCAGCTTGCCGGCCGCCAACTCCAGCACGGGCGCCTCGGGACACTGCAGCGGCTTCATCGCTCGCCTCCCACGCGCCGTTCCAGCTGGACAAGCGCGGCGCGCTGCCGGGCGGTGCCGTCGCGCTCGCCCGGATGCGCCTTGCGCCACGCCGCCAGCACTTCGTCGCGCACGCGTTCCAGGCGCTTGACCACGTTGCCGCGGCCTTCGCCCAGCAGCTCGCCGATCTCGCTCGCCGTCAGGCCGTCGATGTAGTGCAGGTAAAACGTCGTCGACTTGATCGGCGACAGCCCCGCCAAAATCACAGTCAGCTCCGTGGCTTGCTGGCGATCGATCGCGCCGCCCTCCAGATCCTCGTCGCTCAGCAGCAGCTCCGGCAGCGCCACGGTCTGGCGGCGCGGCCGCCGCTCCAGCTCATCCAGGCAAATGTTGACAGCGATGCGGTAGATCCAGGTCGACAGCTTGCTCTGCCCGCGGAACTGCGCCACGCCGCGGAACACGCGCACAAAGGTCTCCTGCGTCGCCTCCTCGGCGTCGTGGCTGTCGCGCAGCAGCTTGTAGGTCAGCGCCAGCACGCGCTCCACGTGCAGGTGGTAGAGGCTGCGGTACGCCGCCGGCCGACCTTCACGCAGGCCTTCCAGCAGATCCGGCGGATCCGCAGCGTCCGGGTGCAGCAGGCGAATCGTCGGCGCGGCCATCGGTTCCTTCGGCAGCGTCAGAGCGTGAAGACGAGGTAGGTGAGGATGGCCTGGATGTCGGCGACGGGGCCGCCGGCGTCCTTGACCGCGATGTTGTGGAAGCTCGTGTAGACGACGTGGCCTTTGCCGGCGCCGAAGCGCACGACAAGCGGCACGACGCCCCAGTCATTGCCCTTGCCGTCGTTGACCGCGGCTTGGACCTCCACCGTCGTGCCGGTGTTGGCGGCGGCCATGACGACCCATTCGCTCAAGTCCTCGTAAATCGTGGTGCTGGCCTTGCCGACGGCGGCCGCGAGGTTGGCGTCGACGATGTCGCCGTTCATGGTAAACGGTGGCGCGCCGGCTTTTTTCTGCGTCGTCGTCGGTCCGGGGCCCTGGCGCGGGCCGGCGGTGGTGCTCTTGCTGGCGGACTTGGTCAAGCTGGCGTCGACGCCGAAGTAGTCGACGGCCGCCGGGAACGCCGCCTGGACGATCTGCCACGCCCAGTCGCTGGCGTAGAGCGAGTGGCCGGCGTTGACGAACGCTTGGATATTGCTGGTGATCGTCGCTTTGGCGGCGCCGGCCATCATGTTGTCGATGTTGCTGCCGCAGTCGATGAAGATGACGTCGTAGCCGTTCATCGCCGTGAGATCGCCGAGGAATTTGGCGCCGGCGGAAGTGGCGCTGGACGACGTGGCGAAGTCGGTGTGGGTGAAGCCGAGGCCGTCCAGCAGGGTCTCGATCTGGTCGGCGTTGCCTTTGACGACGGCGATGTTGACGGCGCTGGACTTGAAGCAGCGGTCGCTGCTGGGCAGCGTCAGATCGACCTTCTGGCCGCCGACGACGTTGACCGGAATCGCCGTCTGGAAGGAGCCTTTGACGACCGTGACCGTGCCGGTGCCGGGCGGCACGCCGTTGAAGCTGTAGGCGCCCTTGGCATCGGCGGTCGTCGTGGCCTGGTAGCTGGTTCCCGACGTCAGGCACGGCGAGTCGACCTGCAAGCTGACGCTGGCGAAGGCGACGCTGATGCCGGCCTTGGGCGCGCAGGCGACGCCGATGATCTGGCCGGTGGTGCCGCAGACAACCGTGGTGTCGTCGAAGAAGCCGGGGATGTCGAGGCTTTGCACGTCGGGCACGTCCGGCGTGTCGGTGGCGGCGGCGTCGTCGTCGGTGGTGTCGAGCACGGCGTCGAGCGTCTGCACGCCGACGGTGTCCTTGGCGTCGCCGGCCGTCAGGCTCGTGTCGACCTTGGTCCCGGCGTCGATCGCGCTGCTGCCGCTGCCGGTGGTCGGCGAGCTACAGGCGCACACGAAGAGGATGGCCACGGCCCAGCTGGTTCGCATCGTCAGGCTCGCTGTGTCGGTGGAAAGTCCGCCGGTGTTGGACGGCGGCCGCCAGCGAATGATGGCACAAAATCTGCGGCCGTGTGCGTCAGCTTTGTTTGGGCAGCGCCTGTTCCAGCGCTGTCGCGCGGGTCTCGGCTTCGCGCCAGCGGAGTTCCGCGTTTTCGGCGCGGCGCAGCTCCGCTCTTTCGCGCCAAAATGTCACATCCTGCCAGCGCGCGTCGGCGACCGTGCGCCACAGCCGCGCCGCCTGCGCCAGCTCAGCTTGGGCGTGGGCGGTCAGCGGCGTTTGCTCTGGCTTGGCCATGGATTTTGCTCCGCGCCGCGGTGTGGGCATGCGTAAGACGCCGCCGGGCAGCATTTGATGACCACCGCTGCGGCGGCGGCGATTCGGCGTTGACGGCAGTCCGGGCGTGCCGCACCATGGCCGCGATCCATTGCCAACGCCGGCGCTGTCCGGCCGTGCCCAGCCGAGGACCATGCCGCCTGGCGTCTGCCACTCGCCGCGCTCCCTTCGCCTTTTGGCCTGGCTGCTGCCATGGCTTGTGCTGGGCGTCGGCTGCGGCCAAGCGGCGCCGCCAAGCGATGGCGCGACCGCGGATGCGCTCGCCGGGACCGACGTTGCCGCGGCACTCGCCGATGCCGATGCGGCGCTGCCGGACGTCGCGCCAGCTGACGTGGCAGCTGACGTCCCAGCCGTCGATGTGCCACCCGTCGATGCGCCACCGTCGGACGTCGCCGCGCCCGACGCGCCCGCGGCCGATGCCGCACCGGACGCAGCCGCCGACGCGCCAGCGGAGGTTGCGCCACCGCCCGACGCCGTCGCCGATGTCGCTGCCCCGGACGATGCCACCGACACGCCCGATGTCGCCGCGCCCGATGCCGCCACGGCGGTCGACGATGTCGCGCCGGTTGACGTGGAAGTGCCTGATTCAGCTGTGGAAGGAGATGCCTCCGCGGATGCTGCGGATGCCGATGCCGCCGGCGATGGTGGCTGTGGCGCGCTCGGCTGCCAGCCCGTCGTCGTGCCGTGCGACGCCAGCCATCCGTGCGCGACCGGCGCCTGCGACCCCAGCACGCACATCTGCACCGGCTGCGTCAGCCCCACCGACTGCCCCGGCGGCCTCTGCCAGGACCACGTGTGCGTGCCCGCGCTGGCGTGCGCATCGGACACGGAATGCAAGGCCAGCGGCAAGGTCTGCGACAGCGGCCTCGGGCTGTGCGTTGCCTGCGTGAGCGACGCCGATTGCCTCGGCAGCGGCGCATGCATCGCCAGCCAGTGCGTCGCCGTCACCGCCTGCCAGTCCAGCAAACAGTGCAGCGGCAGCCAGGTCTGCGACACCGTCAGCCACCTTTGCGGCCAGTGCGTTGCCGACGCCGATTGCGGTTTTGGCCAGTTCTGCGCCGCCGATGACACGTGCCAAGGCTACTTGTGCAGCGCCAACGTCTGCGTAGGCGGCAGCTGGTTCGCGTGCAAAGCCAATGGCGGCGGCTACTTGCCGTCCAAGACCTGCGATGACGGCAACCCGTGTACGAGCGACGGCTGCGACGCCATCGCCGGCTGCAGCCACCTCCCGACCGCCGGGCCCTGCGACGACGGCGACTTGTGCACGGGCGATGACAGCTGCGTCGACTCCTTCTGCGGCGGCGTCTTCGTCGGCTGCGACGACGGTTTGCCTTGTACAATCGACAGTTGCACCGCGGCCACGGGCTGCACCCACGCGCCCTACGCTGGCGCCTGCAACGACGCCAACTCCTGCACCGCCGCCGACACCTGCGTCACCGGCCTGTGCCAAGGCGCGACAATCAGCTGCGATGACGGCAACTTGTGCACCGACGACAGCTGCGACCCGGCGACCGGCTGCGCGCACGCCTTCAACACCGCGCCGTGCAGCGACAACAACGCCTGCACCGCCGGCGACGCCTGCCACGTCGGCGTCTGCTTGGGCGTCACGCCGGTTGTCTGCGACGACGGCGACCCGTGCTCGACCGACAGCTGCGCGCCGACCGTTGGCTGCTTGACCACCGCCGCCACCGGCCCCGCCTGCGACGACGGCAACCACTGCACCGCAGGCGACACCTGCGCGGCGGGCAGCTGCGTCGGCACCGGCATAACTTGCAACGACGGCGACCCGTGCACGACTGACGGCTGCGCGCCCGCCAGCGGCTGCACCACCGCGCCCGCCAGCGGCGCCGCCTGCGACGACGGCAGCCAGTGCACGCACGCGGACAGCTGCGTCGCCGGGCTGTGCCAAGGCGTCACCACCGTTTGCGACGACGCCAACCCGTGCACGAGCGACGGCTGCGTCCCCGCCACCGGCTGCCTGTTCAGCCCCGCCAGCGGCGCCAGCTGCGACGACGGCAATAAGTGCACCGCCAGCGACACGTGCAGCGTCGGCGCGTGCCAGGGCAGCGCCATCACCTGCAACGACGGCAACGGCTGCACGGCCGACAGCTGCGACCCGGCGAAGGGCTGCGTCTTCAGCAACCTCACCGTGCCGTGCGATGACGGCAACGCCTGCAGCCAAGCCGACACCTGCCAGCTTGGCACCTGCAAAGGCAGCGCCGTCACCTGCAACGACGGCAACCCGTGCACGACCGACAGCTGCGCGCCGGCCAGCGGCTGCACAACCGCGCCCGCCACCGGCCCGGCGTGCACGGACAGCAACGCCTGCACGCAGAACGACACCTGCACCGCTGGCACATGCGGCGGCAGCGCCGTGACCTGCAACGACAACAACGTCTGCACGAGCGACAGCTGCGCGCCGGCCAGCGGCTGCGTCTTCACCCCCGCCGCCGGCAGCTGCGACGACGGCAACGCCTGCACGGTCAGCGACGCCTGCGCCAGCGGCAGCTGCCACGGCACCGCCAAGAACTGCGACGACGCCAACCCGTGCACAACCGACAGCTGCGCCAGCGGCACCTGCAGCCACCCGCTCAGCGCCGCCGGCACGAGCTGCGGCACCGGCTTGACGTGCAACGGCCTGGGCGCGTGCTCCTGCGGCGACGGCATCTGCCAGGGCGGCGAGAGCTGCTGCGTCGCCGACTGCGGCAAGTGCGGCCCACCGTGGGTGTGGGACGGCGTCGCCGATTTTGGGCACAAATTCGGCGCATCCACCGGCGGCGGCTGGCGCTGCACCGCCGGCACGACGTGCACCGGCGCCGACCACATGGCGTACGGCCCGTACACAGTCATCCTGCCCGCCGGCGCGCACACGGCGACTTTTGTGCTGGAAGGCGCGCTCAGCTGCAGCGGCTGCGCGGCGCAACAGCTTGTCAACCTGGATGTGAACGACTACACGACCGGCCAGGTGCTGGCCTCCACGGAAGTGACGAACCAGCAGCTATCGGGCACGGCGTGGACCAACATCAACGTCTACTTCACCGCAACCACGGGCGATTCCTTGGAGTTCCGCGTGTGGTGGAACAACGTCGCCGGCAGCTGGGTGTCGCTCAAGCAGGTCATCGTCAACTGAGTCCGGGCGTGCTGGATCCGCGCGAACCGGCGCTTCAGCGTGCCAACAGGTAGCCCATGACGCCGCCGTACACGGTCGCGACCCAGCGGTTGCTTGTGATGAGGCAGACGCCGCTGCGGCAGCCGACGACGCGTTGGTAGAGAAAGCCCAGGCCCGCGCCGAGAACGGTGCTGCCGGCGATGTACAAGGTCATGAAAACTCTCCGTAAAGTGAGGGCGGTTCAGGTGGCGCAGACCAACAGGCCGCCGGTCAGGTTCTTCACATCCGCGAAGCCATTTTGCTGCAGGATCCGCGCCGCCAGGTAGCCGCGAAAGCCGACCTTGCAGTACACGACAGTCTCGGAATCGCGGTTCAGCTCGCCGAGGCGATCGCGCAAATCATCCACCGGCACGTTGCGCGCGCCTTCCAGATGGCCCGCGGCGAACTCGCCCGGCGTCCGCACATCCAGCAGCTGAATCGACTTTCCCGCCGCCACGCGCGCCCGCAGCGTCGGGCAGGTAATCACATCCAGGCCGTTGCGCAGCGCGTTCGCCGCCACGAGCCCGGCCATGATGACCGGGTCGCGCGCCGACGAAAACTGCGGCGCGTAGGCCAGATCCAGATCTTCCAGCTCGTCGACGTGCATCCCCGCCTGCAGCGCCGTCGCCAGCACGTCCAGCCGCTTGTCCACGCCGTGTTCGCCCGCGACTTG
>CAIPXZ010000048.1 GCA_903869075.1 uncultured Myxococcales bacterium
CCGGTCAGCAGCCACTGGTTGTAGTGCGCCGGGTCGGCCGGGATGGCAAGCCGCAGCTCCGCCAGCAGCACCGGCAGCCGGTCGAGGCGGATCAGCAGGAACGTGGTGCCCAGACCCGCCGCCGCCTGCGACAGCGCCAGCACGCGCGCCGGGTTGGCGCCCTTGTTCAGCCGCCACGACGCCACCGCGCTGCCCAGCGAGATGCCGGCAATCGTCACAACCAGCATGAACGAGAACGCGTAGGCCGATGAGCCGAGCAGCAGCCCGACGAGCCGCGTCCACAGCACCTCCGAGCACAGCGCGACAAAGCCCGTCGCCAGCGCCGCCATCCGCAGATCCAGCGGCGCGCCCGCGCCCGCGTGCGCCTGCCCGGGGGCATCGGTCAGCGGCGTCGGCTCGCGCCGCGGCGACAGCGTCCAGGCCACCGCCGCCACGCCGAGGTTCACAGCGCCGCCGAGGTGCAGCGGCATCCGCAGGCCGACGGCCTCAATCAGCCACATGCCCGCCAGCGCCGCGCCCAGCGCTGCGCCCGCCGCGTTCAGCACGTAGTAGCGCGAAACCAGCCGCACGCCGTCCGCCGGCTGCAGCCGCTCGATGCCGGACGCCAGCACCGGCAGCGTCGCGCCCATCGCCAGCGTCAGCGGCAGCACGAGCAGGGCGCACAGGATCAGCTTGGCCAGCGTCGACGCCGCGCCGCCCGGCTCGAGGCCCTCGGCGATGTGCGAGAACGCCGCGAAGGCGCCGTCGGACAGCCACGGCAGCGCGAACGCCCACAGGCCGATCAGCGCCTCCAGCGCCGCGTAGCCCCGCAGCGGCTGGCTGGTGCGGAAGACCCGCGGCCGCAGCGCGCGCTCGGCGAGCACGGTGCCCAGCGCCATGCCGCCGAGGAAGGTCGCCAGCGTCACCGCCTGCGACGCACCGGACGAGCCGACGTGCTGCGCCAGCAGGCGGCCGAGCACGACCTCGTAGCACAGCCCAGTCATGCCGGTGAGGAAGAGAAGCAGCGGAACAAGGCGGGAAAGCATGGGCAACTCGCGGCGCGGGCGCGCGCGGGGAGTATTGCGGGTTGGGGGGCACGGGTCAACGACGCGGCGCCTGTGGCGGCGGGACGCGGTCGCGTTCATCCGGCGGTGTGGCTCCGGTCGCGGCCGAAGACCCAGCCGCGGTCCCCATCCGGACGCATGACGCTGGGACGTCCGTCCTGGGTCGCCGGCGCACGGCTGCTCGTGGCGCGGGTTTGGCGGCAAACGCGGCGCGGTGTGCGTTGGCACGATTCGGCGCACGGCGAGGCACCGGCCTCGTCGCTCTGTAGGTCGGCCGTACCCAACAGTGCGCCAATATGCGCGGAATTCCCCGGTTGCGCTGGTGTGTGGTCACAACGCGATCACCAAACGGCTGATTTGTTTGGGTGGGGCGCCTCGTGTTCATGATGGATTGTGAAGCGGTCTTCGCGACTGCGTGAATTTGTGGCGCGCTGCCGGTCGAAGCCTCCCGAGAAAGCCCATGATTTCAAGGCACACTCCGCACGGCACGGCAGCCAACGGCGGCGATTGCCGCACCGGAATCTGCGATGATTTATGAAACCTCATGAGCAAATGCAAACTGGACCTATGATTTTGCGGGCGCCGCGCATGATCCGTTCTTGGAGGAACGCGTGGGACGACAGACGCAACGCATCGCAAAGAACACAGGGCGGCGCTCGTTCGCCTGGGACTGGCAGACGCCGGTCGTGCTTGCCGCCGGCGTGCTGATTGGCGGGCTCATCGCCCACGCTATCGCTGTGCCCAACGCCCCGCCGACGCCGGCTGCGCAGTCTGTGCCTGTGCTGGTGCGCGCGCCCGTCGCCGGGCTGACGCATCCCATTCTGTCGTGCAAGAACGCTGCGCCGCTGACGCCGGGCCTCACGACGCTCGAGCGGCAAATCACCGCGGTCCTGGACCAAGCGCGCGCGCGCGGGCTGACGCGGGCTGGCGCGTACGTCGCGGATTTGGAGGCGTGCCAGTCGTTCAGCATCGGCGTGGACCAACGCTTTCACCCCGCGAGCATGTTGAAGCTGCCAATCGCCATGGCGTGGCTGCGGCGCGTGGGCACCGACCCGTCCGCGCTGCAACAACCGCTGACGTATGAGGTGAGCGCGCCGATTGATCCGCGCGAGGATGCGGCGGCGCCGGAGGCGCTCCACCCCGGACAGGCGTATACGATCGAGGTGCTGCTCAAGCACATGCTGGTTGACTCGCGCAACGACGCGAAGTGGCTGCTGGGCAAGCACCTGCCGCCGGAGCAATTCGACGCCGTGTGGCGCGACCTCGGGCTCACGCCGCCGGACATGACGCGCGACGTGACGCTGTCGGCCAAGGAAATCGGTACGCTTTTTGAGGCGCTCTATGACGGCACGACGATGGCGCCCCAGGCGGCGGAGCTGGCGCTGAAGTGGCTGTCGGTGGCGAGCTGGAAAGACGGGCTCGTGGCGCAGCTGCCGGCGGACGCGGTTGTGGCGCACAAGTACGGGCGGCGCGAGCTGCAAGCGGCGGGGCTGCCCAGCGACATCGCGCAGCGCGATACCGCCGGCAAGCGGGTGGAAGTGGCGGCGCGACCGGGCGAGCCGGCGATCCAGCTCTCCGACTGCGGAATTCTCTACCGCCCCGGCCGGCCGATCCTCGTGTGCCTGATGACCGAGGGGCGCGACGAGGCGGTGGTGACCGAGGCGCTGCAGACCGTTGGCAAGCTTGTGTGGAACTCGCAGGCGGACTGAGCAGTGGCGCCCGAGGGCGCGTGTGCCGGATACGCTGGGAAGAATAAGGCTGCCGGTCCCGGACCGCGGATGCGGAGCCGCGTCCAACCCAACCCTCCAAGCTTGACCAATTTCTTCAACGGGGGCAGGCTTTTTTCCGCCGGCAAGAGGCCGGTGTTCACTTCCCCCAAGGAGCCCACCCATGACCCGCATTTACGATCCATTGACCCTCGTTGAACTGCCGCGCCTCGACGCCAGCTCGGCAGCGGCTATCGCCACTTCGCTGGCTTCTGCCGCGGCGAGCGAGAAGAAGCTTCCCGCCACCGTCGTCGCGGCGCTGAAGCTGCTGCACGGAGCGAACAAGGCGCTCCAGGTGGCGCTGGTGACCGGGCTGACGGCACCGCCGGAGTCGCCGCTTGCCGGAGCGCTGCGCGATGAGGCGGCGGTCTGGGCGGGCATCGAGACGTGGCTCAAGGGGATCGTGCGCGCCGGCGGCGCAGACGGTGTGCCGCACGCCGAGAAGCTGCTCGCGGCGCTCTACCCGGCGGGGCTCGCGTTCCTCCGCGGTCCGGCGGCAAAGCGCTGGTCGGCGAGCGATGCGCGCATCCAGCGGATCGGCCAGGACCAGCTGGCAGCCGACTTCGCGACCTTGGGCGGCGCCGGACTGCTGGCAAACCTCCAGACCAAGCACCAGGCGACGGGCGTCGCGGCGGGCATCACGGCGGCCAAGCTTGTCATCGAGACGCCGCCGGTGCGCGAGAAGTTCGACGCGCTGAAAGCGGCGCTGCGCGCGCTTGTGCTTCAGGTGGTGGCGAACGTGTCGCTGGACCCGGAGCCCGAGGCGCAGGCGCTGGCCTCGCGACTGCTGCACCCGCTGACGAGCTACGTGCCGCCGGAGGTGGTGGCGAAGGCCGCGGCGGCAACGGGTGCGGCAGCGGCCCAGGGCGCGGCGGCTGGGCAGGGCGCGGCGGCCTGACCACGGGGCGTGGCGCACCGCGCGCCAGCGCCAGCGCGCGGACCTCGTTGCACTCCGCACGGCGCGCCAGCCGCAGCCCATTCGGCGCAGGGATCTTCGCGCCGCGCCCCAGCCGTAGCCTGCCGAGCGAAGAGATCTTCGTGTCGCACGCCGGCCGCGGCCCGTCAGGCGAAGCGTTCTTCGTGTCGCGCGCCAGCCGCAGCGGGTTCGGCGAAGTAGTCTTCGCATCGCGCGCCAGCCGCAGCATCTCCAGCGAAGTTGTCTTCGCACCGCGCGCCATGGCCAGCGTGCCGCACGGTCCCCCTTGCGCCGCGCGCCGCGGTGGTTATCCTGTTCCCGCGCCGCCATCGACCGGCGCCGGAGGTCAGCATGTCCCGGAATTGGCACTGGTTTGCGCTGGGCGCGGCCGTCATCGGCTGCCATACAACGGAGTCCCCGTATGCGACGGCGAGCGACTCGGAGGTCGCCGTAAGCGTCGTCGGCGGCAGCTTGGCCAACGCGAGCGGCAAGACAGTTGGCGCCTTGGACCGCGACAAGCCCCGCGTGTGGGAGCGCCTGTGGCGCGGCTTGAACCCCGTGCAGGAGGCCTACGCCGCTGTCTGGACCTGCAGCGGCGGCACGCTGGCGCCGCCATTCGCCGGCCCGGGCAAGGACCCGTACACGTGGACGCCGGTCAGCTGCACCATCAGCTGGCTGAACGGCAAGTCGGCGGGCTCGGAGTGGAATGCCACCTTCAGCCTGAGCTACGGCGCCGCCTGCGACGCCACGCACCCATGGATGGAGAACCAGGTGGCCGGCTGCGCGCTCACCCGCACCACGGCAGCGGGCGGCAACACGCGGACGTTGACCGGACCGGACGGCAACTCCTACGCCATCAGCCACGACACCAACGGCGCCGGCAGTGGCTGGGACAGCAGCGTCAGCCCGGCGCCGGAAAACACAGGCGTCTCGCTGACCTGCGGCAGCGCCGGCTGCGCCAAGGACAAGACCCTGCGCATCGCCGGCAGCCACTTGACCGGCAGCGTCCACCTCGCCGACGGCAAGTCCGCCACAATCTGGGACCACACAGTCAGCACCGGCGCCGATGGCTTGACCGTCACCGGCAGCGGCGCCAGCCGCGTCGTCACCGGCAGCGTGACCGTGCAGCACACCCTCGCGCGCTACACCGCCACCGCGACGCTGCAGAACGTCGCCTTTGCCGACACCGCGTGCTGCTTCCCGACCGGCGGCAGCATCGCCACCCACTTCAGCAGCGGCAGCAACCAGGGCAAGACCGAGACGCTCGCATTCTCCGGCGTCTGCGGCGAGGCCACGTTGACGGACGCCAGCGGCGCCGTGTCCAGCGTGACCTTGCAGCACTGCTTGTGAGACGGCGGCAGCGGGCTGCCGGCAGCGACGCGCGGAGCGTGGGGGGCGGGCCGACTGTCACGCCCATGTCACCAACGCCCTCCAGCGGCCGCAAACGCCGTTGACGTCAGCCATTTCACCCCGATACTCGTCGGCGACGGCACGCCGCGTGGCTGCGCCCGAACTGTCCCGTTCGCCCCCGGAGGCCCCATGAACCGTCCGCTGTTCGTCCAGTCTGCAGTAGGCGCGCTAGTTTTCTGCCTCGCTTGCGGCACGACGGCGGCAAGTGGCGGCGCGTCCGTCGCTGACGCCGGAGCCAAGGATATCGCTGCGACCGACGTCGACGCCGCTGCGAGCGATGGGGCTGCCGGCACCGATGCCGCCGCTGCCGATGTCGCGGTCGTCACGCCGCTGCCCGCAGGCGACCTGGCGGGTGAACTGAGCGATGGCGACGTCCTGCAGGGCGACTATACCCTGACCGGCACGCTGACCATCCCCGCCGGCGCCAGCGTGCAGGTCCTCGCCGGCACGACGATCACCTCGCCGTCGTTCACAATCACCGTCAACGGCACGCTGACCGTGCTCGGCACGCAAGCCAGCCCGGTCGTCATCAGCGGCCCGGCGACGGGCAAGGCGTGGAACGGCATCCACGTCGCCGGCACGCTGACCGCCAGCTGGCTGGAGGTCTCGTACGGCATCATCAACATCCAGTCCGTCAACGCCAACGGCATCCTGACGCTGGACCACTGCCACGTCCACCACGGCCAGCTATACAACATCGTCTGCCGCGGCGTGTCCAACCTGTCGCGGATGCTCGTCGAGTCGCCGCGCACGCCGGCCGACACGACCTACAACATCGGCGTCGAGGGCGGCACGCTGACGCTCGAGGACTCGACAATCCAGGACACGCCCAACGAGTGCATCATCTGCGAAAACGGCGGCACGCTGTACGTGCATTACAACAACCTGGCCACCGGCCACTGCGGCATCCACTTCAACGACACGGCGTCGGCCGAAGTCCTGCACAACGCCTTCACCGGCAACCAGTACGGCATGATGCTCATGGGCGTCGCCGCGGCGGAAATGCACGGCAACAACTTCACCCAGTCCATCAACCAGGAGATCGCCGAGGGCAGCACGCAGACCGCCAAGCTCAACCTGACCGGCAACTTCTGGGGCGACAACAAGAACTTCGTCATCCAGGGCGCCACGCCGGACACCTCCGGCGCGCTGAGCACCGCCGCGACCGACGCCGGGCCGCGACCGGAGTGATTCCGCGCGCCGCGACCGGGGGTTGACAGGCAGCGGCGCTGTCGCCACGCTGGCCGGCGCCGGCGCCGGCGCATGCGCGAGTTCAAGTCCCCAATCACTGCGCGTGGATCTGGCTGGCGCTGATGGCGGCGGCTTTACGCGCTCACCGGCGGGTAGGCGAACACGTCGTCCTTGAGCGCAATCCCCGCGCCGCCGCACACGACACCCGCCATCCTCGTCGCCTGCGCCTCCGGACCCATCCGCTCGTACACGGTCGCCAGCGCCGCGCCCGCCGCCGGCTCCACCACCACGCGATGGTCCAGCGCGAACGGCCGCGCCGCCGTCAGCGCCTGTTCATCGCTCACCAGCACCGACTGCACGTTGTGGCGCTGCGCCCGCTCGAAGGCGCCCGCTGCCACCTGCGCCGCGCCCAGCGTCTTGGCCACGGACGCAATGCGCTCCAGCCGCACAAGCTTGCCCGCCGCCAGCGCCGCGTGCAGGGACGCCGTGCCGTGCGTCTCCACCGCCACGACCTGACCGGTGTGGCCATGCCGCGCCAGACCGTCCAGCACGCCCGCCAGCAGCCCGCCACCGCCCACCGACAGCACGATCGTCTGCGCCAACGGCCCCGCCGCCGCCAGCTCGTCGACCAGCGTTGAATGGCCCGCCCAGATGTCCGGGTGGTCAAACGGGTGGACGTAGAACGCGCCGTCGGTCGCCGCCGCCGCGCTCGCCGCTTCATGCGCTTCCGCCCAGCCGGCACCGGCGTGGACGACGTCGGCGCCGTATTCGCGCATCCGCTGCAGCGCCGCCTCCGGCACGCCGGCAAAGACGTACACGGTTGCCGGCACGCCCAGCCGCCAGCCCGCGTAAGCCGTGGCGATGCCCGCGTTGCCGCCCGACGATGAAACGAACCGCCGGTAGCCCTGCGCCACCGCGTTCACGCACAGCCGGCCAATGCCGCGGATCTTGAACGAGCCGCCCGGCTGCAGCGCCTCCATCTTCAGCTGCACCGGCACGCCGAGCGCGCGTTGCAGCGGCAGGGACTGCCACAAAGGCGTGACTTCATGGAGGATTTCAGGCATGGGCGTGGGCCTCGTGGTAGCGGATGAAGCCGTCGATGTGGGCGCGGCAAGCCTGGGCGTCTTCACCGTGGAAGATCAGCCCGTGTTTTTGCACGTAGACAATCGGGCTGTGGGCGCAGGCCTCGGCGACGCGCTCCGCCAAGGCGATGGAAGCGTACTCCTGCGGCGGGATGATGGCGACGTGGAGGTCCGCCGCCTCGCGGTCAGACAGCAGGTAGTGCGTGTGGACAACCGCGCCAGCGTTGGTCTTTTGGTAAATCAGGTAGTGCATCAGCGACTCGGACGACGGCACGCCTTCGCCCGAATACTCGACGATGCTGTCGTGCACCGACTCGATGCGGACAAAGTGGCGCGGCTCCAACTGTTTGATATAGCAGCCACTTGTCGTCACGACGACGTGATCGCCGTCGCGCACGCTGATGTTGCCGGTCGTGTCGGTCTGGTTGGGGAACGCCGCGGCGCACACGCCGAGATCGTGGGCGGTGGCGACGCGTTCGGCGGCGATCGGCGCAGTCTCGGCGACGCGGTGGAAGTCGACCCAGCGGCCGGCGGGCTCGTGCGCGACGGGCGCGGTGACGTGTGGCAAGTCCTCGGCTTCATGGAGGGAATGGCCGTCGCAGTACAGGACTTGCTGGTGTTGCCGCGCCAGCGCCGTGGCCAGCGGCGCCACGTCCTCCGGCGGCCGGCCGTGCAGCAGGATGTCCGCGACCCAGCCGGCGATTTGCCTGTAATCCTCACGGGTATAGCCGCGCCGCGTCGTCTCCTGCACGCCGATGCGCAGCGCGTCGACATTGCGAAACGGGATGCCGCGGTGCACAACCAGGCGCGCGTACAGCAGTTTTTCCATGGCGTGCGACGCCGACTGGTGCGCCGTCAGGTTGAGGAAGAAGTGGTGATTGTGCGTCGCCGCGCCGTCGGCACGCCGCAGCACCGGCAGACCGCGCGCCGCCATCTCCTCGGCCAAAAACGCAGCATTTTCAATAATCTGCTTGGCGTAGGCGCGGCCCCAGACCTTGGTTTCATGCAGCGCCACGCACAGCGCCAGCAGCGACGCGGTGTGTTGGCTGGACACGAGCCCTTGCGACAGGTGGTAGCTGACGCGCTCCATCAACCCACGATTCCGACTGAGGATAATGCCCTTTTGCGGGCCGAAGAACGTCTTGTGGGTGTTGGCCTGCAAGATGTCCGCGCCCTCCAGCAGCGGGTTCTGGAACTGGCCGCCGGCGATCAGCCCGAGCGTGTGGCTGGCGTCGTAGACGATCGGCGTGTCACCGACGATGGCGCGCAACGCAC
>CAIPXZ010000049.1 GCA_903869075.1 uncultured Myxococcales bacterium
CTTGCCGACCAGATCCGAGACCGCGATCGTGTTGGTGCCCGACTGCTTGATGATCTCGAACGCCACGGCGTCGTCGCCATTGGCGCGGATCGTCGTGCGCGGCTCGACAAAATCGTCTTTGATATCGGCAATATCACGCAGATACACCGGCGTGCCCGCCGGCGTCGTCGCCATGACGATGTCCGCGACTTCCTCGGCGGTCCCCAAGTCGCCGGCCATGCGCACGCTGATTTCCTGCTTGCCGGACTCAAAATGGCCCGCGGGAATATTGAGGTTTTCCGCCTTCAGCTTGTCGATGACCGCCGTCAGCGGCAGGTTCAGCGCGTCCAGGCGGCGGCGATCCAGCTCCACGCGCACTTCGCGATCGCGGCCGCCGATCACTTCCAGCGCCGCCACGCCCGGCACGCGCTCGATCTGCGGCTTCAGAATGTCCTCGGTGATGCGCCGCAGCTGTTCCTTGGACATGCCCGCGCCCGTGGCCACGTACGTGCGGATCGGCGTCGCGCCCATGTCGACGCGGCGGATGGACGGCTCGCGGACGTCGGTCGGCAAGTTGGAGCGGATGGCCGCGACGCGCTCGCGCACTTCCTGCGTCGCGCGGTCAATGTTCGCAGAAAGCTTGAACAAAATCACGACGGTCGACACAGATTCGCGCGAGAACGAGCGGATCGTGTCCAGGTCGTTGACGCTCGAGCACGCGTCTTCCAGCGGCTTGGTGATCTGCTGCTCGATCTCGCCCGGCGACGCGCCGGGGTAAATCGTGGTGATTGTCACGACCGGAAAGGTCACGTCGGGGAAGAGATCCGTGCCCAGCGAGCGGATGCTCATGATGCCCATGACCATCAGCGCGAGCATCAGGACGATGGTGAAGACCGGGCGCCGGATAGCGACATCGGAGAGATTCATTGTGCAACTCGTGGCCCGCAGCGCGGGCAGGTGCGAAAGGAAGGAGGAATTTCAGCAGGTTCTAGTGCACGGGCGAGGCATCGCGCGGCGCCGCCACCGCCGGCTGCGGCAGCACTGTATCGGCCGGCAGCACGTCGCCATCGCGCCACGAGGCGCCCGGATTCGCCACCACCAGATCGCTCACCGTCAGGCCCGCGGTCACCAGCAGCTTGTCTTTTTCCGTGCGCAGCAGCGTCACCGGCCGCCGCACGAGCTTGCCGCCTGCGACGACGAGCACCGCCGCCGTGTCGCCGGTCAGCAGCGCCGTCGACGGAATCGTCACGTTCACCGGCGCGGCGATGAGCACAGTGCCTTCGACGTACGAACCGGCGATCAGCTTGCCGTCCGGATTGGCCACCGACGCCTCCAGCGGCACGCGCCGGGTCATCGGGTCCGCGCTGGGAATCAGCATGTCGATCATGCCGGTCGCCTTGATGCCGTTGTCGGTCGTCAGGTCGATCGCCATGCCGGTCTTGAGCCGCGACGCGTCGCGATCCGCAACATTCGCCGTGAATTTCAACGTTGTCAGCCGCTCGATGCGGAAGTACGGGTTGCCCGGCGCGGCGAAAAAGCCCGGCGCGGACGGCGCCCGCACCACGACGCCGCCGATCGGCGCCACGAGCTTGGTCTCCGCCTTCATCAAGTCCACGGCCTTGCCCTGCGCTTCCACTTGGGCGATCGACGCCGCGGTCAGGTTCGCCTGGCCGCCCGCCATCACAACCTGCTGCTCGGTCGCCGCGCCCGCCGCCACGAGGTTCTTGGAGCGCCGCAGCGCGTCCGTCGCCATGCCCGCCTGCGCCTTCGCCGCCGCCATGCCGGCGCGGATCTGCTCCGCCTGCGCCTCGACGTCGCGCTGGTCCATCCGCGCGAGGACCGCGCCCTCGACGACGACATCGCCTTTCTTCACCGGCACTTCCAGCACGCGCCCCGGCATCTTGAACGCCAGGTCGACCTCGGCCTCCGGCCGCAGCGTGCCGCCGACGTGCAGCATTTCCTGCAGCGGCCCAGCTTCCGGCAGCACGATCTTCGGCGCCTGGCGCACATTGGACGACGCCTCGCGGGCCTTGGCTTCCACCGCCACAGCGGCTTTGCTCGCGGATTTGCTCTTGATTTTCACGGCGATCACGCCAAGCACGGCGATAATGATTGCGGCGAGGGAGATCAGCATCAGGCGAACTTTCATCGTGGCACAGTTTCAGACGGCGTCAGGCGACGTCGGCAGGCGGGGGCTGCGGCGAGGCATCGCCGACAGCAGGGTGAGCGGGGATAGCGCGGAGCATTTGGGTGGATCGAATCAAATCAGCGACTTCCGAAGGTTGACCCGCGGCGATGAGCGCGCGGAACGCCATGAGATGCTCGGCGGCGAACGGCGGTTGCGCTTCGCGGATGATGCGGCGGGCGTACATGAAGACGATGCCGGTGGCCAACGTCGCGGCGAATTCCGGGTCCATGACGCCAGCCAGCGCCGGGAAGGCCTTGTTGTGCTGGCTGACCGACTCGCGCATGTGGCCGAGCACGGAGTCGATAAATTCGTCCTGCATCGACGCGAACGGCGTGCCCACAGCGCCATCCAGCACCATCGCCAGCGGCCGGCGGTGCTGCCACAGGAAGTCCATGAACTGGCTGTCGGCCTCCGACACGCGGTCGAGCTCGCCCGCGCTGATCGCCTCGCACATCGTCTCATCCTGACAGCGCAGCAGCGCCATCAGCTGGTCCAGGAATGACCGGGCGATCGCCACGTACGCCGCTTCCTTGGAGGCAAAATGCAGGTAGAACGCGCCCTTGGACGCGCCGGCGCGGTCGGTGATGTCGCTGACGCGCGCCGCCGCAAGCCCGTGCGTCGCGAAGATCTCCGTCGCGGCGTCAACGAGTTGCTGTTTCAAGTGCGGATTGGCGGCGCGTGCCATGGTAGACTTTCCGGGCGGTGGGACGCCTGACGCAGCGCGTCAAGCCCGGCCAAAGTAAGATTGACTGACCGGGAAGTCAATGACCAATTGGTCAGTGACCCGGCGGTCAGTGACGGCGTCACCCGAAACCGCGCGATACGTGAAAGGAATTTCCCATGGACGAAGCCGCAAAAATCATCGCCCAGCTGTCATTGCAGCGCCATCCGGAAGGCGGCTGGTATCGCGAGACGTGGCGCCACGACGCGGGCGCGGGCGAGCGCGGCGCGGGGACGGCGATCTATTTTTTGCTGCGGCGCGGCGAAAAGTCGGCGTGGCATCGCGTGGATGCCACTGAAATCTGGCATTTTTACGCGGGCGCGCCGCTCCGGCTGTGGCAGGCGGAAGACGTGGCGACGCCGCGCGACGCCGTGCTGGGGCCGAACGTACTGGCGGGCGAGAGTCCGCAGCTTCGCGTGCCGCCGCACGTTTGGCAGGCGGCGGAGTCGCTCGGCGACTGGACGCTCGGTGGCTGCACGGTGTCGCCCGCCTTCGAATTCGCGGGGTTTGAGCTGGCGTGACCGCGCCCGATCCGCGCCAAGAAGTTGCCGCGCCACCTGTGCCATGCTTTGCTGAGGACCATGACGACTCCCC
>CAIPXZ010000050.1 GCA_903869075.1 uncultured Myxococcales bacterium
AGCATGCGGCGCGGGGACTTTCCAAAAGTCACTTGCAGGGTCTGCGATTGGATTTTGGAAAGTCCAAAACCCACTTACAGGGTCTGCAAGTGGCGCGGGGAAATTCCAAAAGCCACTTACAGCGTCGGCGATTGGCGCTGGGAAAGTCCAAAAGCTACTTACAGCGTCTGCGATTGGCTTTTGGAAAGTCCAGATGCCACTTGCAGGGTTGGCACGCGGCACCGGGAACGTGCGGGCGGCGTCTGCCGGCGCAGCGCCCGCGCTCAGGCCTCTTCCCGCGACAGCGCCAGCCACACCGCGAGCGCCGTCAACGCAACCCCGAACCATGTCATCGCGTACTCGACGTTCTTGGCCGGCAGCGGGTGCACTGGATACGTGTAGCCGTCCAGCGGCACAGTCTCCGGGTCGACTTCCTCGCCCGTCGCCTGCTTGCCGACTTGCAGCATCAGGTCCGGATCGAGGCCCGGGATCTGCAGCGCCAGCGCCGTCGGGTTGGGATGCATCCAGGTCTTGAGCCCGGCAAATTGACTGACCGGCTGCTCCGCCGCCACGCGCGCGTCGGAGACCTGCAGCCGGCCGCTCAGCGTCACCTGCGCATCCGTGTGGCGCAGCTTGTCCAGCCACGCCGGCAGCTTGTCTGTCGGCGCCCAGCCAAGGTTGACGAGCGTGCTCGGGTACTTGCCCGGCGTCAGCAGCGGCGCGACGATCACGTAGCCCAGCTTGCCAAAGACATAGCGCCCCGTCAGCAGCTGCACGTGCGCCATGTCCAGCTGACCGGTCAGCGTCGCGCGGCGAAAGTGCAGCTGCTCCAGGCGATCGGCCGCCTGCGCCGTCTCTGCCAGTGAGGTCACCGGCGGCAGCACCTCATGCTGTTGGTGGTACAGCGCGACGAGCGCCGTCTGTTCACCATAGCGCCGCGTCTGCCATACGCCCAGACTGCCCGTCAGCGTCATCGCCGCCAGCGCCACAAGGGTCGGCAGCAGCCTGGGGCGGAACACCTTCTTCGGTGGCACTGCCGTAGATTCAGTCATGTTTGGCCTCTGCAAGCGCGTGGACATCGGCGTCGAGCTTCGCCAGCGCCGCCGCGTCTTTTTCATACAGCCCGCGGATGTGGCCGCGGCCGTCCACAAGCACAAACCGCAGGCTGTGGGCTGTGTCAATCGGCGTCGGCGTTTGCGGCGGCGCCTCGCCGGGTTGGCGGTCCTTGCGCAGCAGCGGCTGCATGAAGCCGCCGACAACCAACGTCTCCATCGCCTCGTACGGCCCGGTGACCAGCGACCACAGCCGCGGGTCTTGGCTGTAGTCCTTCGCCCACTCGGTCAGGCGCTGCGGCGTGTCCGTCTCGGGATCGACGCTGATGGAGACAATCCGCACGAGCGGCGCGCCCGTCTTGGGCTGCCAGGCGCGCAGCAGCGCCTGCAGCTGCGTCGTCGCGCGCGCCAGCGGCGGGCAGGACGTTGGGCACGACGTGAACAGGAAGTTGGCGATGTACGGCTTGCCCGCCAGCGCCGCCGAGCCCAGCGGCTTGCCGGTTTGATCCGTCAGCTGCCACGGCGGCACGGTGCCCATGTCATCCAGCGGCGGCGGATCCTCGTGGCACGCGGTCAGCAGGGTAAACAGCAGCAAGACACGCTTCATCGTTCGCTCCGCGGAGCGATTGGCAGAGCCAAACTCCCGTACGCTTGCTTTTGGCTGGGTCGCCAGGTGCGCCCGCCTCTGGCGATACGCACGGCGAGACAAGATGTGGAGCAGCGGCATCATGTGTCACGGACCTCGCGGGTCATCCGGCGGCGGGATCGGCTGCGGCGGATGCAGCCACTGCGCCTCTGGCAGCGGTCCCGTCAGCGTCTGCAGAAATGCCAGCAAATCCGCCTGGCTGACTTCCGGGTCCAGCAAGGTCAGCACAAGCTCGCGGTGGCCGACGCGCGCGTTGCCCGGCAGCGTCCGGTAAAACGCCAGCACGTCGTCCAGCGTCGCAAACTGGCCCGTGTGCATGTACGGCGCTGTCTGCGCCACGTTGCGCAGCGACGGCGTTTTGAAAGCGCCCATGAAGTCCTCGAACTTCGGGTTCAGAAAGCGCAGCTCCTCGCAGCGCTGCGTGTCGCTGTAGAGCGAGCCACAGCGGAAGTCGTCCGCCTTGACGCTCTGCGCCCCCAGCGCGCGTCCCACATCCAGGCTCGTCTGGCCCGGCAGCGGCGGCAAGGCGAGGTTATGGAAGCCCTTGTCCGTGAACAGCGGGCCGTTGTGGCAGTTCACGCACTGCGCCCGGCCGATGAAGTCGCGCAAGCCGCGCTGCGCCGCCAGCGGGATCGCCGTCGCCGCCGTCGGATCGCCGGCCAGCAGCTTCTGCGCAAACCGGTCAAACGGCGCTTCTTGCGGCAGCAGCTTGCGCTCGTACGCCTCCAGCGCCTTGCCGGCGTTGGCAAAGATCGCGTTCACCGCCAGCCGGTCGGCCTCGGCCATCGCCTGCCACGCCTGGTGGTGCGGGTGCGTGCTGGCGAACGGCACCGGCCGCGCGTGCGGCGGGAAGCGCGTCAGATCGTCCAGCGGCGGCAGCGGGCCGAACAGCTGCTCATACGGCTGCCGGTAGTGCTTGGCGATGCGGTGCGCCAGCGCCAGGCGATCGTAGCCGTGCTCGACATCGGCCTCCAGCGGCCCCAGCGCTTGTGCCCACAGCGAGTCCTTGCGGCCATCGTGGAACAGGTACGGCAGCCACTGGCTCCCCAGCAGCGTCGGCGCATTGCGGCCGGCCTGGCCCACGCCATGCGCCAGCGGCAGGCCGTCGGTGAACCACTTCTCCGGCCGGTGGCACGTCGCGCATGCGACCTGGCCATTGGCCGACAGGCCCGGATCGAAGAACAACACCTGGCCGAGGTTCACCGCCACCGGATCCTCGGCGACGCGGTTGCCCGGGCTCGGCGGCAGGCGCGGCAGCGGCGTCAGGCTGGCGAGGATGGCGCGCTCCGCCGGCGACCACGGCCGCTGCGGGTCGGGCGGCAAATGCTGCTGGCAACCGAGGCAGGCCAGCAGGAGCAGCAGCAGCAGGGGCTGGAGGGACCGGCGCCGGCTCATATTCCGTGAGCGATTGAGCAGTTCCAGCGGCGCGCCCTGTCGCCGTGCGTAGCGCCGCAGGCGGGCGCACCTGGCGACCCAGCCAGCAAGCAAGGCTACTGGCGTGTGCCGAGACCGCCGGCTCATATTCCGTCCGCAGCTTCCGGCGCCTGCTGGTACAGCGCGCTGAGGCGCTCCTTGACGCCGCCGGCCTCGACGCGCACGTCGAACTGCCAGCTGCCGTGCATGTGCAGCTTCATGCCTTCGACGCGCCAGCGGCTCGGAGACAGCTGCTTGAGCTCGGGGTCCGTCATCATGCCGTGGCCATGTGCCGGCATCGTCGCGTCGACGGTGATCTTGGCGGCGGTGAGCGGCTTGTCGGCGGCGTCGGTGACGGTGAGGTCGGCGGCAAAGAGCTCGCCGACCTTGGGCGGCGTGAAGTGCCAGACGGCGGCAAAGTGCTCACCGGTCGCGCGCATGGTAATCGTCGGCGTCACCGCAGCGGGCAGGGCAGCGGCGGGGGAAGCGGCAGCGGGCAAAGGCGCTGGCGCGGGTGCGGGCGCGGCAACCGGCGCGGCGACTTCGGCGGCGGGCAATGCCGGCATCGGCGCGGGGCGGGTGCAAGCCGCGGCCAGCAGCAGGGCGGTGGCGAGGGGCAGGCGAAACTTGAACATCTTTGGATTCCTTACGGCGCCGGCGGCGTCGCCTGCGCCAGCTTGAGGCGCGCCTCGCGGGCGGCGTCGATCGAAGCGATCCCCGTCTTGCCCTTGTCCGGCGTACCGGACCGCACCCATTGCCACCACACGCGGCCGAGGCCGGCCCACAGCAGGCCGCCGCCCGGCAGCCACATGAGCATGCCGCCGAGCTGCTGGTCACCGAGCGCGTCCAGCCCCCACGCGCGGGGCTGGCTGAGGTAAAACGTGTAGAGGACTTCGTCGGACAAGCTGATGATGAGGCCAAGCACCTTCATCGACAGCATGTTGGCGAGGATGAAGACCATGCGTTTCTGGTAGGTGGCGCGGTACTCGTCCAGCGGCGCAATCATCACCCACCACATCAACACCGCGGACGACATGAACATCAGGTGCTGCAGGATGTGGTAGTTGTGCGTCGTGAGCGCGAGGTTGTACATCTGCGGGATGTGCCACCCGAAGACGATGCCGTTGTAGGTAACAAACGCCGTCATCGGTCGCGAGAAGAACCGCGCCAGCGCGGCAATCGGCCGCGGCCGCAGCATTACGCGCCACAGCCACGGCGGAATCGCGAGGACGAGCAGCGGCGCCCAGATCAGCTGCAGGATCATGTGCTGCGCCATGTGCGCCGAGAACAGCAGCTCATCGGCAAGATGGTGCAGCGGACCATCGAGCGTCAGGTACATCAGCGTCATCGTGGCGTAGAAAAGCCCGCGCTGCTTGGCCGTGGCCGGCACGTCGCTCCAGCCATAGCGCACCCGCCCTGGGCCAACCGCCCAGGTGAACAGGGCGACGGCGAGGACGGTGCCGATGACGAGGCTCTCGTGGACTTCCCAGACGACCCAGCTGTGGGCGTTGTCGAGCACGAAGTCGGCGCGCTCACGCAGCGCGGGCAGGCCGGAAGGATGCGCCCAGGCGCGCGCGGGCGCGGCAACAACCCACAGCACCGCCAGCCAAAGCCAGCCGTTCCGGGTGCGCGCGTGCCAAAACATCGTCATTTCCTGTTGCTGCCGCAGCAGACGGGCGCCAACTATTCCTTGGCGCCCTCGCACGCGCGGCCGCCGGCCACGTTGGTGCCCTTGAGGCTGCGGACGTAGTACGCCACCTGGCGGAGTTTCTCAGAGTCCATGCTCGTCTGCCAAGCCGGCATGGCGGTGCCGCTGACGCCCTTGGCGATCGTCGTGTAGAGCGCGGCGATTTTGCCGCCGTGCTTGTAGCAGTCGTCGGTGAGGTTGACGCCCAAGTTCGGCATGCCGCCGCCGTCGGCGCGGTGGCAGCTGACGCAGCTGGCGGTGAAGGTTTCCTTGCCCTTGGCGAAGCCGGTCTTTTGCGCTTCGGCAAAGGCGGCTTCGAACTTGTCATCGGCCAACGGCGCGTCGGCACCGCCGCCGACGGTGGGCGGAACGTAGCCGTCCGCGAGGTCCTGCGCGGTGATCGCGTAGCCCTTGCCAAACGGCTGGTAGTGCACAACCGACAGCGAACCGATGGCGAAAAAGCTGAACATCGCCAGCATCAGCGGCGAGAGGAACAGGATTTTGTACAGCGTCAGGTCACCGCGCAGGTGCATGAAGTCGCCAACCACCGCGCCG
>CAIPXZ010000051.1 GCA_903869075.1 uncultured Myxococcales bacterium
AGCACGATGCCCACCTCGGCCTCCGTCAGCGGTTCCGGCGCCGCCAGCAGGCCCTGCGCCACCTGTGCGCGCAGCGCGGCGATGGATTGAACGCTCGATTGATTCTGGGCGCCGGTCGTGTCGATCAATGCCACGTCTTTGTCATGCGCCGCGGCAACGCGCACCGTGCTGACGCGCCACAGCGGCGAGTACGCGCGGTCGGCGTCGCCGGGATCAGCCGGCGGATGGCTGGGCGTGGCGAGAAAAATGTGGTTGGTATCCGCCTTATCGCCGTCGTGCGTGAAGTCGGTGTCGGCGTCCGCTTCGCTCACCCAACCGCGCACCGCGCCCGGCGTGGCACACAGCGGCGAGGTCGAGCCGCCCGCACAATCGCGTTGCAAAACATAGAGGTCACTGACGATCATCAACGGTCGCGCCTGGCTGTTCGGGTCCGCGGGGCCAACGCCTTCGCTGGCGCTGAAGTCGTAGAAATGCACGCGGTATTGCTTGTGCCAGCCCAGGCGGTCGTCAATGGTGCGCAGCGGCACGCCGGGCTGGCTGGCGAGGTCGCCGCCGGCGCCTTCCAGCGTGGTGCCGGCCAGCACAAGCGCGCAGTGCATGACCGCGGCGCCGGGGCCGATGGTGCCGCCGTGGTCAAAAACATCTTGCTCCAAGCCGACTTGGCCAGTGGCGGCGGCGGCCTTGATGCCCTCGGCGGACTTGAGATCGCCGGGCTTGTACGCCGTCGGCACGCGGACGACCCAGACGAGCCAGTACGGCGAATAGCCCGTCTCGCCCGGCATGCGCGCGAAGACCGGATCGCCGACCATGCGGTCCCATTGGGCGTGGCCGGCGGCGTCGAACGGGCAGGCGGTGTCGCCGTCGCGGCAGAACACGAACGCGTCGGCGGTCTGGCGCGAGGACAAGCCGAACAGCCAGCAGCCCAGCGGCGCGCCGTCGACAAAGCCGTTGATGCGCGGGACGATGCGGCTGCCGTCGGCGAGGGCGCGGCCGGGCCAGATCGCCCGGGCTTTGTCATCGACGACGGCCTCGAGCGGGCCGAGATCGGCTTCGGCGGTGCTGGCGGGCGCGGTGGAGCAGGCGCTGAGCGCGGTAAGCAGGCCGATGGCGCAGCGCCGCGCGGTGCTCCCGCCCTGAATGTTGACCGCCATGCTGCCCTCGCGACCGTCGCGACCGCCGCCGCTGCGGTCTGTGCCGCCCAGCTTGAACGATGCCGCGGCCCGGCACAACCGGCAGCCGCGGCGCCGGCGCGCGCTTGACCGGCCCGGTGGCCGGCGGCAGACTGCCGGTTCGCGTCTGCAGCCGGCGCAGATTACAGGCACAATGACCAACGCGTGGGCCAATCCGTCGCAGCTGGGCGCCACCGCGGCGGCTGAACTTGTGGCCTTTCTCGACGCGCGCGGCCGGATGCCGGATCAGGCCGCGCTCAACCGCCAGTGCATCGCGCTGTTGGCGCCGGTGCCGGGCGAGCACATCCTCGAGATCGGTTGCGGCAGCGGAGCGCTGTGCCTGCCGGTCGCCGCCCACGTCGCGCCGCGCGGCCGGGTCGTTGGCCTGGACATCGCGCCGGAGATGTTGGCGGCGGCGCAACAGGCGATTGACGCTGCGTATTTGCCAGATTCGGCGCATTTCGTCAGCGGCGCGGCGGAAGCGCTGCCGTTTGCCACCGGCACTTTTGACGCGGCGTTTGCCGTCCGCCTGCTGCTCCACGTCGCCGATCCGGCGCCGGTGGTGGCGGAAATGCGGCGCGTGCTGCGTCCCGGCGGGCGGCTGCTGGTGATGGAGTGGGATTGGGAGACCATCGCCGTCGACCACCCGGATCGCGCGCTGACCCGCCGCGTGCTGCACTGGCGCTGCGATCACCACGGCGGCAACAACTGGAGCGGTCGGCAGCTGCGGCGCTGGTTGTTGGCGGCAGGGGTGCAGGACGTGACGGTGACGCCGCTGGTGAGCACGGTGACGAGCGCGGAGACGTCGCTGGCGCAGTCGCTGTGGCGCGCGGCGGACGTGGCGCGCGACGGCGGCGCGATTTCTGACGCCGAGCACGCGGCGTGGCTGGCGGTGCTCGACGAACGGCTGGCGGCGGGGCAGTTCTTCGCCAGCATCGGCTACTTTGTCGTCAGCGGCGTGCGCGCCGCGGGAGACTTGTAACATGGGGTTTTCTGTCGGGATTGGCTTGACCAATGACTGCAACCTCAGCTGCCCGCATTGCTACCGCGACGCTGGCAGCATCGAGCAGCTGACGTTGGCGCACATTGCGACGATTTGCGCGCACTTGCCGGTGGATGCCATGGGCTTTGGCACCGGCGAAAATGCCCTCAACCCGGAATTTCCGGCGATCCTGGAGCTGCTGCACGCCCGCGGCGTGCGCTTGAGCCTCGCCTCCAATGGCTACAGCCTGATGGCCTTGGATGACGCGCACTTGCGTATGTTCCACGACGTCGAGCTGTCGCTTGATTTTGCCACCGAGACCCGCCAGAACAGGTTTCGCGTCGCCGGCAACTGGGCGCTTGTACACGCGGCGACGGCGCGCTGCCGGGCGTTGGCGGTGCCGGTATCGATTTTGGCGACGCTCATGTCCGTCAATTATCAGGAAATGCCGGCGCTCGTGGCGCTGGCGCGGCAGCACGGCGTTCACCTGCGGGTCAATGCCTACCAGTCGGTGAAGACCGACGAATTCCGCTTGAGCTACGCGCAGTTTTGGCACGCCTACCGCGCGCTCTTTGCCACCGCCGAGGTCGTCAGCTGCGCCGAGCCGGTGGTGCGGGCGGCCATGGGCTTGGCCGACGCGCACTCGCCGTGTGCGCACACGAGCATCCGCTTCAATCCCCACGGTCAGGTCATTCCTTGTGTGTATTGGCCGACTTCCGAGGACATGCCGACGATCGCCGACCTGCCGCGGCTAGGCGCGACGGTGCTGCAGAGCCGCGATTTCGCGCAGGCGCGGCGTGTGCCCCCGCGCGCGGCTACCTGCAAGTGCCAGGGCGGGTGCGCGTCGCGGCGCGCGCTGGCGGGGCAGCTGGACGCGCATGACGCGTATTGTCCGTGGGTGCGCGGTGACGACATGCGCCTCGACTGGCAACCGGCACCGGCGGTGGACCTGATGCGCGCCCGCAACGTCTGCACGACGATTGTTCGCTGAGTGCCTGCCGCGGCGCAGTGGCAACGTTGCAACACTCCAACGATTTCTACTCAAGCCGCCGTGCCTTGCCACTCCCTCTAAAACGTGCTGCAATTTTGCGTGGGGCAGCCGCCGTCGCGCGGCGAGAGCGCACGTTCCTGTGTGGCGCGCGGTGTAAACCGTGGGAAAGCGCGCCGTGGCAGCGGGACGTGCCCAAAAAGGAGTGGGATGAAATTAGCCAAAGCGTGGATTCGCAAGGTCCTTGTTTGCGTTCTGTGTAGCTGCGCGCTGCCGTTGTCCAGCGCCTGGGCGACCGGATTCAGCAACGGCGGCTTCGAGACCGACGCCATTGGCACCACCCCCCCGACCGCCTGGTCGGTCCTCACCTACCTGAACGGCGGCGTCAACGGCACCGCTGCCGCGCCGCCGGCAACGCTGACCGCGCTGAATTTGGGCACGCCGGGCGCCGGCAAGACCGAGACGTACGTCGTCGGCGGCACGACCGCGACGCAAGCGGACCCGGACTTGGGCACTGGTCAGACGTTTCGTTACCCGCTGTTCGACGCCCGCGCGGCGCGGGTGAATTACCTGAGCGCCACCGATAACGGCAAGAACAAGAACGCGAATTCGCTGTCGCAGACCATGACGATCGGCGCGAGCGACGTCGATTCCAGCGACGGCCTCGTGCACGTGCGGTTCGCGATCGCGCCCGTGCTCGAAAATCCGGCGCACGGCTACAATCAGCAGCCGTATTTTTTTGTGCAAGTCTTGAATGTCACAAAGGGCACGTCGCTGTTTTCGCGCTTCAACACCGCCGGCCAAGCGGGCGTGCCTTGGAAGACAACCACCAGTATCGCCACCGGAAATACGACGCTGTGGACCGATTGGCAGCTTGTCGATGTGGCGCCGGACAGCTCGGCGCTGGCCGTTGGCGATCAGGTCAAGCTCGTGGTGGTGGCCAGCGGCTGCGCGCTCGGCGGGCATTTTGGCCGCATTTATGTCGACGGTTTTGGTTCCACGCTGCCGGGCGTCTACACGTGGGCAAGTGCGGATAAACCCAGCGTAACTGCTGGGCAAACGCTGACTTACACGGTGCGCTACGCCAACGGCGGCGCTTCGTCGGCGATCGGCACCCACGTGGATTTCACAACGCCGCCCAACACAACTTTCAACAGCGGCGTCGCCCTGCCGACCGGCTGCACCGCACCGGCCAACGGCGCCGCTGGCACAATCTCCTGTCCAATCGGGCTATTGGCGCCCGGTGGCAGCGGCTCGTTCCAAGTTGAGGTCAACGTCGCCGCGTCGGCGACCGGCTCCGTCGTTGCCGGCACGTATGCGATCGGTGCCATCAATTACCCGACGTTGACGGGCACGACCGTCATCACGCCGGTCACCGGCGCCGTCGCCGCCACGTCCAGCGCCGACATTTCCGCAACAATTTCAGACGGTAATCAAGCGCTGCTGTGGGGCCAAAAGGCCGTCGTCTACCTGATCACCGTCACCAACCCCAGCGCCAACACCGTCAGCGTCCAGACCACCTGGCTCGTGCCGCCGCAGCTGACAAACGTCAGCTGGTGCCGCCTCAAGTCCGGCAGCACGACGACCTGCTCGACCTCAGCGGGCACGTCCGGCACTGGCAACATCGTGCATTTGCAGAGCTTTAGCAAAGCCTCGAGCCGCCAATACCGCATTACAGCCGACGTCATCGCCGGCTCCGGTCCGGGCTCGGTCACCAACACGGCGACGTCCGTGCCCACCGGCAGCTTCGTCGACCCCAACCCGACCGACAACACCGCCAGTGAATTCGAGACAATCGGCAGCACGCTGTCCTTGCTGACGCTGACCAAAGCCGGCGGCAACACCCGCGGCACCATCGCCTCGTCGCCCAACACGCTGACGTGTGGCACCGGCTGCGGCAGCACGACGTACAACTACGGCACCGGCACGGTCGTGACCCTGACCGCCACGCCGACCGCCGGCAGCCAGTTCACCGGCTGGTCCGGCGCGGCGGCTGCGTGCGGCACCGCGACAACTTGCGCGGTCACGATGTCCGCCGCCGCCAGCGTCACCGCCACCTTCGCCGCCGTGCCCGTGGCCTCCGCCGCTGCCGTTTACGTCTACGACGGCAACAAGCAGCTGGCGCGCACCAGCACCACTTTCACCAAGGGCGTCTCGGCGCTCGTCACAGACGCCAGCGGCAACGCGCTCAGCGGCGTCACCGTCACGTTCACCGCGCCCGCCACCGGCGCGGCGGCGACGCTCTCCGCCAGCACCGCCACGACAAACAGCTTCGGCATCGCGACTGTCACGCCGACTGCCAACGCCACCGCCGGCACCTACACCGTCAGTGCGTCCGTCGTCGGCGTCGCCAGCAGCGCCGCGTTCACGCTGACCAACGTCGGCGCCGCCGCCAACATCACGTACGTCCAGGGCGGCAAGGCGCCCGACATCAACCAGGCGCCCGTCGGCGGCACATTCGCCTCCCCGCTGATGGTGTTTGTCACCGACTCGGCCGGCAACCCGGTGCCCGGCGCCACCGTCACCTACACCGTCCCCGCCACCGGCGCCTCCGGCACGCTGTCCAGCAGCACCGCCACCACCGACGCGTCTGGCTTCGCCAGCGTCACCGTCATCGCCAACAGCACCGCCGGCACCTGGAGCGCGTCGGCCAAGACCGGCGCTTTGACCGCCGTGCCGTTCGCGCTGCAGAACCTCGCCGCTGGCGCCGCGGCGATCTACGCCGTCAGTGGCACGCCGCAGACAGCGCCCGCCAGCCCAGCGACGGCTTTTGCCCGGCCGCTCGTCGTCGCCGTCGCCGACGCGCTCGGCAACCCGGTCAGCGGCGTCACCGTCACCTTCACCGCGCCCGCCAGCGGCGCCAGCGCCACGCTCTCGGCGACAACCGCAGTCACCGACGCCAACGGCCTCGCCAGCATCACCGCCACAAGCGGCAGCACCGTCGGCGTATACGCCGTGACCGCCGCCGCGCCCGGCATTGCCACGCCCGCCAGCTTTGCGCTGACCAACCTCGGAGCCAACACGCTGACCGTCGTCGCGGGTGACGGCCAATCCGCCGCCGCCGGCACCGCGTTTGGCGCCGGGCTGGAAGTGCAGCTGATGGACAGCACCGGCGCGCCCGTCTCCGGCACCGTCACGTTCACCGTCCCCGCCTCCGGCGCCACCGCGACGCTCTCCGCCACCACCGCCAGCACCGACGCCGACGGCTACGCCACGAGCGTCATCCCCACCGCCGGCCTCATCGCCGGCAGCTACACAGTCAGCGTTTCGGCCACATCGGCCGCGCCTGTCACGTTCACGCTGACCAACACCGCCGGTGCCGCCAAAAACGTCGCTATCGTCTCGGGCAACAACCAAAGCGCGGGCTTTGGCGGCACGTTCGCCGCCGCGCTCATCGTCCAGGTCACCGACGTCGGCGGCAACGTGGTGCCCAACGCCACCGTCACATTCACCGCGCCCGCCAGCGGCGCCAGCGCCACGCTCTCCGCCGCGACGGCCCTCACCGACGACACTGGCCGCACCGCCATCACCGCGGTTGCCGGCAACACAGCGGGCAGCTACGCGGTCAACGCGGCGGTCGCGGGCGGCAGCACGTCGGCAAATTTCGCCTTGCAAAATCAGGATTTGTGCGCCACCGCCAACGGCGGCTGCGACCTGCTGACCACCTGCAGCACCAGCGGCGGCGCCCGCGTCTGCGGCGCGTGCCCGAGCGGCTACAGCGGCAGCGGCGACACGGCGTGCACCGACATCAACGAATGCCTCACCGCCAACGGCGGCTGCGACGCGCTGACGACGTGCACGAACACGCCCGGCTCGCGCACCTGCGGCGCCTGCCCGAGCGGCTACAGCGGCACCGGCTTGACCGGCTGCAGCGACATCAACGAGTGCCT
>CAIPXZ010000052.1 GCA_903869075.1 uncultured Myxococcales bacterium
CGAAACGACGCTGACGTGCGGGTTCAGCCGCGGCGCCATTCGGATCTTTTTCTTTGGTGTTGGTCGGCTTCATACGAGGTCATCCTCCATGCCGTCGTCCATGTCGTCGCGACGACCACGGCTGCTACGGTATTCATCGGCGCGGCGCAGGTACTGCTCTTCTTCGTCCTCTTCGCGCTCCGGCGTCAGGCTCTCCACGCGCTTGGTCTCTTCCTCGATGTTGAACGACTCCAGCTTGGCCAGTTCGCTCAGGCGAACGGTCTGGTAGCGGATCACATCCGGCGAGAGGCGCAGCTGACGCTCCAGCTCTTTGACGAACGCGGGCGCCGCCAAGTAGCCGTAATACCAGTAGTTGCCTTTCTTGTGTTTGGCGACTTCGTAGGCCAGCTTGCGCTTGCCCCAATCCACCAGCTTCAACTCAGCACCACCCACCGTCTCCAGCGACTTGGCAAGACGAACGCGGATTTTCTCCACGGTCTCTGCTTCCGCTTCCGGCTGGGTGATGAACAGTGTTTCGTACATACGAACCAGCATGTTCTTCCAATCTCCCTATGGTTCCGCAGTGTTATGCTGCGTTTGCGGGACAATTCCCGCAGGGTTCGCCCCCGGCAAGTCCGGGGACGTTCAAGTGGCTGACCCGAAAGTCAGCCGCGTTCACTTCGGCGGCGGCCCGTTCTGCCCAGGCAAAACAGCGCCGTTCACCTGGTTCATCGCCGCCCGCACGCCCACGCGCAGGCAGGCGTGCACCGCGTCGCGCGCCCGGTCGAGGACCTGCGGCAGCTCGGCGCGCTCGATCGCCGCGAACGGCGTCAGCACCCAATCCACCACTTCGCCCTGGCCCGGCTCCGGCCGGCCAATGCCCAGCCGAATCCGCGCGTAGCCCGAACTCGCCAGCTGCGCGTGCAGCGACTTCAAGCCGTTGTGGCCGCCGTGACCGCCACCCAGCTTGACCTGCACGCGGCCAAAGGCCAGGTCCAGATCGTCGTGCAGCACCAGCACTTCCTCGGCTTGGATGCCGAAAAACGCGCACATGGCCTGGGTCGGATGCCCCGACAGGTTCATGAACGTGCCGGGCTTGAGCAGCAGGACTTCCTTGTCAGCCAGCCACGCTTTCGCGAACTCGCCGTTGAACTTCTGCTGCCATTGCACCGGTCCCACCAGCCGATCCAGCGCCAGCCACCCGACATTGTGCCGCGTTTCCGCGTACTTCTTGCCGGGATTGCCCAACGCGACGATCGCGCGGATCGGCAGTTCAGGCGGCAGCGCTTTGTGCTCGGGCTTGGCCATGACTGGCTCACCTCTCGGCGGAAATCAGGCCGCTCCGCGCAGGAACGGCCGTTGCGACTCCGCGCGGTGCGACTACTTCTTCTTGGCCGGCGCCGCAGCGACGGCGGTCTCTTCAACCTTGGCGGCGAAGATCTCGAGGATTTTGAAGGTCTTCTTGAACACCGGCACCACGCCAGCGGGCAGCGGCAGGCCTTCAGCGAACATCACGAAGCCGTTCTCGAACGGCGTGACGTCGATCTCGATGCTGGTCGGCAGCGTCGACGGCGTGCAGGCGACTTTGACGTGGCGGGTGATGAATTCCAAGCGACCGCCGGCCTTTTGGCCCGCGGAACGACCGGACAGGATGACCGGCAGCGTGACAAGCATGTGCGTATCCGGCTCGACGAGCAGCAGATCGACGTGCTGGAGCTGACGCGTCACCGGGTCCAGCTGCACTTCCTTGGCGATGGCCAGCTTGCTGCCGCCGCCCTGAATGTCCAGCTGAAACAGCTGGTTGCGACCGTAGGCGCTGGTCAGGCCTTTGCGCAGCTGCCGCGGCTCAACGGCGACGGGCGTGGCTTCCGTGCCGGCGCCGTACATGATCGCCGGCAGCAG
>CAIPXZ010000053.1 GCA_903869075.1 uncultured Myxococcales bacterium
AGGGCGGTCGCAAGCTCGACCTCGTGCACCCGGGACTGAAGTCCCGGGCTATTGTTCGAGATGTCCGCCGGAAGGCGGACTCGGCCAAGCCCAGAATCCCGCAGGGATTTCTTGAACCATAGCCGCGGACTTTAGTCCGGGGCGTTGGGATGTGGGCGCGACTTGCTGAGCTTGCGACCGCCCTGCGTCAAGGGTGCCGCCCGCTTGACCCACGCCAGTCCTGCGCGCAAAGTTGCCGCGCCGCGCGTTGTGGGCCGCGGCCATGGCTTTTCCCAGCGAGATACATGCACGTCGTCGACGCCATTGCCTTTGCCTTGGGCCACGCCGCGAGCCTTGGCCTGCTGCTGGCGCTGTTCCTGGCGACCGGCTATGGCGTCGAGGTCCTGGCGCGGCCGCTCGTCATCGCCGCGTTGGGCCCACAGCTCGTGCGCATCACGGTCGGCGTGATTGCTTGGATGGCGCTGCTGTTCGTGCTCGCTGCGACCGGCGCGTATGCCGCGGTGGTGGCGCTGCCGCTGGCCGCGGGCGTGATCGTCGCGGCGTTGGCGCATCACATCCGCGCCGGCGGTGGCGTTCGGCCGTGGCTGCGGACCCGCGCTGTCGGGTTGCGCGCCCTCGCCGTTGACCTGCGCGCGGCGCCGCTGCTCGTGCCGACGGCGCTTGTGCTGCTCGCGCTGTTCGTGCTGGCGCTGGCGCCGCGCATCGGCTGGGATGACAACACCTACCACTTGACGCTGCCCAAGCTGTACCTCGCGCGCGGTGGGTTTGTTTCGCTGCCGTTCAGCCACTATGGCCACTGGCCGCAGAACGTCGAGCTGCTCTACGGCCTCGCGCTGATGCTCCACGATTACGTCCTCGCCAAGCTACTGCACTGGCTGTTCCTGGTCCTGCTGCTGGCGGCGACGTTTCGCGTGTGCCGCCAGCACGCTGGGCTGCCGCTGGCGGCGCTTGCGACGCTACTTGTGCTGGGCAACGACGTCGTGCTGTTTGAAGCGAGCATCGCCTACATCGACCTGGCTTTTGCGTTTTTCCTGATCATCGCTGTCGCCAGCGCCGCAGAAACGCCCACGGCGCGCGACGATGGCTTGCTGCTCGCCGGACTCTGCTGCGGCGCGCTGGCGGGCTGCAAGATCTCCGGCTTGGCCGGCATCGCCTGTGTGCTGCCGGTTGCGCTGCTGACCACGCCGGAGCGCCGCCAGCGGCTGCCGCGCACGCTGTTGACGCTCGGCCTGCCGACCGTGCTGCTGGGCGCGCCGTGGTACATCAAGAGCTGGCTCGAGACCGGCAATCCGCTGTATCCGCTGCTTTTTTCCGTCTTTGGCGGGCTGAATTGGAACGCGCATCTGGACGACAAGTTCCACGCCTGGCACCACGCCATTGGCATGGGCCGCACGCTGCGCGACGACCTGCTGCTGCCGTGGCGGCTTGTGCTCGATGGCGGCCCGGGCTACGCCCATTTTGACGGCCGCATTGCCCACATCTGGCTGGCGCTGGCGCCGCTGGCGCTGCTTGCGGCGTTCCGGCTGCGCCCGGTGCGGCCGTACCTGCTGGCGGCGGCTGTGTACTTTGCGGTCTGGGCGGCTGGCTCGCAGCAAATGCGCTTTCTGATTGCGCTTTTGCCGCTGCTGGCGGTCGCCGGAACGCTCGCGCTGCAGGCCGGGGTGCAGCTGCTTTCTCGACGGCAGGCGGCGCAGCTGGCGGTGACCGCTGTGTGGCTGGTGACGGCGGGCGTGCTGCTGCCGGAGTTTCGCCTCACGCTGCGCAACGCCGCGGACGAGGCGACGGTGCTGCTGCAGCGCGGTCCCGGCGGAGCAGCGGAGGTGACGCCACCGGGCTACGCGTACCTCAACCGCGCCACGCCGCTGACCGCCAAAGTCATGCTGATCAACACAAACCACGGTTTTTTTCTGGACCGCACGTACATCGCCGACAGCGTGTTCGAGGCCTCGCAGATGCGTGAGCTTGTCGCGCAGGCAGGAACCGAGGCGGAGCTCGCCGCGCTGTTCGCCCAGCTCGGGCTGACCCACGTCTACCTGTCGGCGCAGGCAACTGGCATCGAATTTCCAAGTATTTTGTGGCAGTTTCTGGGCAACAACCAGCGCGTTCGGCTGGTCTTTGAGTGCCCCGACCGCGCCTGCTTCGTGTTTGCGCTTTTGCCGCCCTGACGGCGCAGACGGCCCACCAGAGCGGACGCCGTCGGCAATCGGCTACTGCGGCACGACGTCCGCGGCGCTCAGCGGATCGATCTTGCTGTGATCCGTAAAGTAATCGAGCACGCCGCGGATCGTCTTGAACGCCGCGCCGGCTTTGTACTGCGTCGCGTCGAACACGAAGATATACGGCGAAATGTTCAGCTTGCCGCTGACGACAAAATCGTCGGTCGCCTTCGCCGCCACGGTCGCCACCGCCACGTTGGAAACCTGAACCAACATGCCCATATACGCCGCCATCAGCGGACCGCCGGTGGCGATCGCATCCGGCGACACGTCCACGGGCAGGATCACCACCGGGCAGGCGCCCGCGGGCGTCACCGTCGGCGTACCAATCTCGCGCAAGCCCTTGAAAGTTGTCAGCGTTCCTGTCACGCCGATCTGGTCGCCCACGTTCACCGTCAGCGCGGTTTTGCTGTAGACGACAAAGCCCGCGTGGTCCTGCAAGCTCGGGTCCTGGATCCACACAGTGGTGCCGGAGGTGGCGACGCGGATCGCGGTGACGCAGACGTTGAGGATTTCAACGGGCGCGCCGTCGCTCATCGTCTGCGCGGCGGGAATGCCGACGAGCTGCGGCGGTCCGGCGTCGACGACGCTGGCGTCGGTGCTGCCGGCGTCACTGGTCATGCCATCGGTGCTGCCGGCGTCGGTGGCGACGCCGATCTTGACGCTCGTGTCGGCGCAACCAGCCTTGTTGTCGGCAGCGACCGGGCACGGGTCGCATGCGTCGCCGATGCCGTCGCCGTCGATGTCCTGCTGAATGCCGCCGTCCATCGGGCGAATGGCGGAGAAGATGGTCGGGCACAGGTCCGTGGCGTTGGGAATGCCGTCGCCGTCGCTGTCGTCGGCGCTCGGCACGCCGGTGAATTGGCCGGCGCGTGACGGCACACAGGACGGCTCGTTGGCGGGAACGCCGCAGAAGTAGAGGTCGTAAGGCGTGCCGATCGCCGTCTTCAAGTCGCTGATGCTTTTGCCGAATTCGCGTTTGGCGCAGACTTTTTTGCCGGCGAGGCAATCCGCCAGCACTTCGCAGCCCGTGCCGCCGTCGGGCGACAGTGCGTCGACGAGCGCCGCGTCACCGTGCAGCACCAGACCGCCGCGCAGCACGAGCGCCACGTCCGCCACGCCCGCGCGAATCACGCTCGCGTACGCGCCCTTGCCGTGCGACGCGAAGATCGCGATGTCGCCCGCGCGTCCGACGGCGAGCTGCCCGAGCACGTCCGCCATCTTGGCGGCCGCCGCGGCGTTCTCCGTGGCCATGCGCCAGAGCTGATAGTCGGAGAAAAAGCCGCCCAGATTCGCCTGGTTGTAGGAATCGGCGCAGGCCAGCTCGCGCAACATGTTCATGCTGCCCGACGCGCTCCAGTCGGTGCCGAGCGCGACGTTCATGCCCATGGTCGCGTACATCGTCACCGTGGCGGTGAAGCCGTAGAGATCGATGTTGGATCGCGGCGACCAGATGATTGAAACGCCATTGTTGGCGGCCAGTTGCGCATCAACCGCCTGCAAGCCGACGGCGTGGATCAGCGCCGTCTGCGGGTGCTCATAGTTGGCCTCGGCGTTGATGCCGTCGGTGCACTCGAACTCGTTGTGCGCGGAATCATTCACGCCTTCGCTCATGTGCGGCAGGAACGACTTGTCCGCGTTCACTTTTGCGTCCGTGGACGCGAGCTTGTAGGTGCACGTCGTCGGCAGCGAGGTCGGGCTCGAGTCACCCAGCGGGAAAGTCTCGAAATCCACAGCTGTTTTACCCAGTCCGCCCTGCATCGGGTCGGCCTTGTCCAGGTTGCGCAGCATCCCGTTCACGCCGCCGGAGCCGATCGTCGCCGTCGCGCCGCCGAGCAAAAACCGCAGCTCGCCCCACGACGTCACCGCGTCCGTCGTGCCATTGGGCGCGCCCGGCACGCTGATAACTGTCTTGCCGTTCAAGCCCTTGCGCCACTCGTGGCGGTGGTCGTACTTCTGCGTATGCGGCTTCGGCGCGTTCTGGGCGAACGTGATGTGGTCGTGCGTGTTGAGCAGCGCCGGCGAGATCACCGCATCGCCGCAGTTCAACGTCGTCGCCGTCGCATAGCCGGCGGTGGCCGAGCAATCACAGCCGACGCAGGTGATCACGCCAGTGCCGTCCAGGACCACCTCGCCGCCGACGTAGACTTGGTCGGGCGCGATCACCGTGCCGCGCAAGACCGTGCCGCCGCTGCCTTTTGTGATGTCGCAGGTGCCGCTTGTCGGCGCCGCCAAGGCCTTGGCGCACGTGGTCGTTGGCGGTGTCAGCGCGCCGGGCAGCGTCTTGATGCCGCTGGTGCCGTCCTGGAGGCCGCCGTCGGCCAACAGGCTGCCGTCCTCGACGACGGCGTCTGGCGCGTCAGCGAGCGTTGTCGGGCTGGCCGCGCCGCCAGCACAAGCGACGGTGGCGAGGGTCAAGGCGAGGGCAAAGGCAAAGGAACACGTCATGGATCAACCTCCGGGGGCACGCACAATACGCCTTTTGTCGCGCCAGGTCTCGCGTCTTTGCGCTTCGTCGCGGCGATGCCACGCGCCTGACTCAATGCAATGATGCGCAATGAAGCAGCTTGTTGCACCCGGCTCGGCTCTCAATGCACCGCGGCGCCGGATAGGCCCGCGCCGAGAACCAGCAGCGTCGTGACGACCAGGCCAAACAGCCCTGCGCCAATGGCCAGCGACGATCCCGCCGCGGACGCCGCAGTCTTGCGCGCCCGCCGTTTGGCGAGGATCCCAAGGATCAGGCCGGTCAGGTGCAACACGAGCAACGGCAGCCCGCCCACAATCGCGACGACGACGTAGGCATCCAGCGACCTGCGGGCAAGCACGCCGATCGCCAGCTCGCTGCAAAAACCGAGGGCGTGCAGGCCAAGCCCGATCGCCGCGAGATTGCGTACCTGTCGCGGCGCCTGTTCGTGCATCTGCGCGCTCCCGGGTCACAGCCCGCCCGCCGCGGGCCTATTTCGTCGGCGCAACGGCCTTTGGTTTCCTGGCTTGCTCGAGCAGCTTCGCGAGCGCGGCGTTGACCTTTTCCTGGACGGTGGCGGGCGTCTCGGGCGGCACAAGGCCGTAGAGGTCCAGCGTGCCAGTGCGATCGCCGGCGCGGATCGACAGGAACTGCACCGGCGCGTCCGGCACCGGCCGCCGCGCGTGCTCAAAGTCGACGGCCAGCAGCGCCAACAGCAGCGCCTTCAGGTCCGCGGGCTGCAGCGCCACCGGCCAGGCTTCCGGATTGCGGTGGCCGGCGTCGTCGAAAGTGCGCTCCACTTTGCCGACGCCGTTGCGGTCCACCTGCCACTTCGTGACGAACGGTGGAATCCCGCCACTCGACTGCAGGTAGCTCACCGTGACGTCCGCGGGCCACGTCTTGATCACTTGCGCCAGGACCGCCGCGTACGGCGCCTCCGCGCTGTCTTGCGCGGGCGGCTTCGGCGGCGGCGCAGCGTCCGCGGGTGCGGCTGCCTGAGCCTGCGCGCCGAACGTCGGTACGGCCATGCACACGAGGAGAATTCGGCCCAGCATCGACATCTTTGGCTCCGGCAGCGCGCGCTCCAGCCGCGCCGGCCGAGTGTCCTGCGCGGCGCCGAGGGGGTCAAGCGGGCGCGGCGGGCGCAAGCTGCTACCTTGGTCCGAACGAACAAGGATACAGCATGACAACCTCTCAGTTCTCTTGGATTTTTGCGCTGCTTTTCGCGGGCGCAAGCATCACGTCGTGCGCCACCGCGACCGATCCCGCAGGCGCCGCCACCTTCACCGGCACCTTGTGGATCCCACCCGCCGTCACCGGCACGACGTTCAACCTCGCGCTCAGCAAAGCCACCAAAGCCTTGCGCCCGGGCGCGCTGACGAACACCTACGGCTTCAACGGCAGCGATTTCTGGGGCCCCACGCTGCTCGTGCAAAAAGGCGACGCGGTGCAGATCAACGTGACGAACAACCTGCCCGAGCCGACGACGACGCACTGGCACGGCCTACACATCCCGGCCAACATGGACGGCGGACCGCATCAGATCATCGTGCCCGGGCAGACCTGGTCGCCGCACTTCCAGGTGATGAACAACGCCGGCACGTTCTGGTACCACCCGCATTTGCACATGAAAACCGCGGAGCAGCTGGCGTATGGCGCGGGCGGGCTGATCATCGTGCAGGACGCCGAGGAAGCGGCTTTGGCCTTGCCGCGGACCTACGGCGTGGACGACATTCCGCTGGTGCTGACGAGCCGGCGGTTCACCGCTGACAACCAGTTTGACCTGACGGCGAGCTTTGGCGACGTCGTGCTCGCAAACGGCGTGATCGACGCCACCGCGGCGCTGCCGGCGCAAGTCGTCCGCTTGCGCATCCTGAACGCCGAGACCGAACGCAGCTACCGCATCGGTTTCGCCGATGGCCGCACGTTCCAGGTCATCGGCACGGACGGTGGGCTGCTGGGCGCGCCGGTGCCGGCGACAAACGTGACGCTGTCGGTGGGCGAGCGGATCGAGGTTCTCGTGGATTTGTCCAAGGAACCGGTCGGTCAGATCCTGACGCTGCAGGCTTTCAACGGCGGCCAGGGCGCGGCGTTTCCCGGCGGCGCGACAGAGACGACCGGCGAGGCGGGCAGCCTGCTCAACGACCGCACGTTTGACCTGCTGCAGGTGCACGTTGTTGCGGCGACGGCTGGCGCGGTCACGGCGGTGCCTCAGGTGCTGGTGCCAAGTGCGCACTGGACCACCGCGGACGTGACGCACCAGCGCACGCTGACGATTCTCGAGTCAGGCGATGGGATGAAGTTCACGTTTGACGGCGCCAGCTACGCGATGGACGTCATCAACCAGACCGTGGCGCAGAACGCCATCGAAGCGTGGACGGTCCAGGCTGGGCCAACGTCTGGCCACGCGTTTCACATCCACGACGTCCAGTTTACGATTGTCGCCCGCAGCACGGGAACGCTGAACAGCTGGGAAGCCGGCTGGAAAGACACGGTTTTTGTGCCGGCGGGCGAGTCGGTGACGTTCGTCGCCCAGTTCGCCGACTTTGCCAGCGCGACCGACCCGTTCATGTACCACTGCCACATGACCAACCACGAGGACGGCGGCTTGATGGGCCAGTTCCTCGTCCAGCCAGCGCCGTGAAGTGCAGCGCTGGCGCGGACTTGGCTACACTTTGGCGGTGCAGCAGCAGCCGCAGCTGTTGATCAGGATCATGCCAATGAGGCCCAGCAACGCGAAGGCGCCGATGGCGTAGCAGATGGTCCGCGCCGGCTGCAGCGCTTTGAGGTAAACGATGGAATGCGTCGCCCGCGCCGCGGTGAAGCCGATGAAGCAGATTTGCCCGCCGAGCAGGCAGCCGCCTTGCAGCACGTAAATCAGACCGAGGGCGAAAAACAGCGGCAGGCTCTCGTTCAGGTTGCGGTGCGCCCGCTGGACGCGCGCCACGTCGGGGTGCTCGGCGCCGTCGATGAGCGTCGAGCCCTTTGGCGACACGGCCGAATCCTCCGGATTCATGAAGTTTTTGACCTTGGCGCGGCGCGCCGGCGTGATCGCCGCCAGCAGCAACATCTGCAGCGATAGGATCGCCGAACAGATGGCGTACAGCTGAAAGAGTGGGTCGGTGGCAAAGGCGTGCATGGCGTCTCCGGGCGGGGCGTGAAGCAAAAGGGCGGCAAAACCGACAGTCGGCGCCGGCGACTGTGCGCGGGGACTTGATCGCCGTCAAGCCATTTGGTTGCGAACGGCCGGTTCCCGCTGCGCACCCGCGCCGAGGGCGGCGTCGCGCCGTCGTCAGGCTGTCGGTGGGCACTGCCTGATGACGCGGCAACGCGCCCGGCTATGGCGCGACAAACGTACACCGCGACGCCGGAAAGCCAATATCCAGAAGCACATACAGGTAATACGTCTGGCCGGCAACGAGCTTGGGCGCCGCGCCGCCGGCCGGCACCCGCTGCACGAGATCTCCCACCACGGCGCCATAGGCGATGCCGGACGCCACCGCCGCCGCGGTGCTCGGCACGTCCACGAGCCACACGGTCTTGGCCGGCACGTCCAGGTTCGGCGGCACGCCCGGGTTGGCGGAATCCGCCTGCAAAATGTAGACATAGCGCGCGTCGCCGCCCAACCAGTTCACATGGCCTTGCGCGTCCACGCCCTCGCCCGGCCCGCATGCCGTCGGCTGGTACGTCGCCTCGGTCACCAGCGGCCCGCCAAACGGCGCGATGGCTTTGCCGTCCGCCAGCGTCTTGCCGCGCCGCGCCCACTCCTTGAGCAAGAATTTCTGCATCCGCGCGATATCCGTTGTCGGAATGCCCAGCGTCGTGCGATCGAAACCGTTGTTGTCCGCCGCCGGATAGGCGCCCAGCTGCGTGGAATCGGCCAGCCCCACCAGCATCGCCAGCCCGGAATCGGCGACGCCATCCAGCCAAATGCCGTCCATGTCCGTGTACCAGCCCGACGGCTGGTGGTTCGGCGCCGATTTCTGGGTGTGGCAGCACACGCACGCTGACGCTTCCAGCTGCTGCTTGGACCACGCCAAATCCGCCATGAACTGCGGGTCCTGCAGCCGCGGGTCGTTGGCGTCGCTGGTCTTGGCCGGCGCTCCCGCCCAGTACGGCCGCTGCGTCAGCACGTCAGCGCACTTGCCGTAGTCCTCGTAGTGCCGCCCGGCTTCGGTGCAACCGGAAATCATGACGTGCGTGCACACCTGGCCGCCGGGGCTTGCGCCCGCGGGCTCGCCCGGCAGCGGGTCCTTGCAGATTGTGTACGGCTGGATGAACGGCACGCTGCCGTAGCCGCCGCCGGTGGTGGTCGGCGTCGGGTCCGTGGCGCCGGTGACGCACGGCGCGGCGGGCGTGAACGTGCCGCCGGCGAACGTCTCGCAGCCCAGCTTGGCGGTCGCGCACTGCGCCGGGTCGCTGCCGCCGCTGACGATGACGTAGGGAGGCGCGCCGTCCTTGGCGACCGCGCAGCTGCCGAGGCTGCTGGCGAGGCTGCAGTCGCTGCCGGCGGTGAAGGTGCCGGGGCCGCCCATGGCGTTTTGGCAATCGCCGGTCGCGCCGTCAGGGGTCCAGCCCTTGCCGGCGGGATAGCCCTTGCATTCCGGGCCCTTGGAGAATGGGTTTGTGTAGCTGCAGCTGCCGATGACGCCGCTGGCGGCGGCCACATCGACAGCCGGGGCGGCGGCGTCGGCAAATCCTGCGGCATCGGCCGCGTCAGGCGCCAGCGCAGCACTGGTCGCGCTCGCGCACGCGGGCAGGCACGCCAGCGCGAGAACTGTCCGCATCAGGCCAAGGGAACGAAAAGTGTCGCTGTGCATCGGCATCTCCACGCGCCGCAGCAGGCGCCGGTGGTTCGATGCCGGACCGCGGCGGCGGATGCGCGGTCGGCTTGACGACGGCGTGGGACCGGCTGAGACTGGGCGCCGGCGCCACGCACCGTCACCGCCCACCCCGATCGAGGTTCAACACCATGGAACTTTACTCGTTTCCTACACCCAACGGCCAAAAAATCACGATTGCCTTGGAGGAACTCGGCCTGCCCTACGCGCTCAAGACGGTCGACATCACCAAAGGTGAGCAATTTAGCCCGGATTTCTTGAAGATCAGCCCGAACGGCAAGATTCCGGCGCTTGTGGACGACGGTATCGTGCTGTTTGAGAGCGTGGCGATCCTCATCTATCTGGCTGAAAAGACCGGACAATTGCTGCCAAAGGATCCGGCCGGCCGGTATGCCACCTTGGCGTGGTGCCTGTTTCAGGCGTCGGCGATCGGGCCGATGATGGGACAGGTCGGTCACTTCACCCGCTTTGCGCCGGAGAAGATTCCGTATGCGATTGAGCGTTACACCAAGGAAGTGAACCGGCTGTTTGGTGTGATGAATACGCAGCTGGCGCACCACGCTTTTCTCGCAGGCGATACGTATTCAATCGCCGACATCGCGACGTGGCCGTGGCTGGCGGGCTGGCAGAATTTCTACGGGTTCACGATCGGGGAAGCGGAATTTCCCCATGTCGTCCGCTGGTTTGCGCAAGTCGGCGAGCGCCCTGCCGTTCAGCGCGGCATGACGCGGCGCTGAGCGACCGACCGGCCAGATTTTCCCGCGTCCAACAAGGCCGCGACCGCTGGCGATGCGCCCGCTACTGGCCGAGGATCGCTTTGGCGTAGTAGTCCGCGGCCGGAATTCCGCTCGCCACCGCCGCTGACCGGGCAGTGGCGATCGCGTCGACGAACATGCTGTAGGGCAGCGCGCCTGCGAGCGGTTCGCCGTTGAACACGAAAGTCGGCGTGCCGGTCACGCCCAATTTCTGGCCCAGCGCGAGGTCGGACGCCACGCGCGCCGCCGCCGCAGGCGCCGTCAGGCACGCTTGCCAGGTCGGCAGGTCCAGCCCGACAGCGGTCGCGTAGTTGGGCAAATCGCTCGCGTCGAGCTGGTCCTGGTGGGCAAAAAGCTGGTCGTGCATCGCCCAGAATTTGCCCTGTTCCCGCGCGCACTCCGCGGCGATTGCGGCCTGCAGCGCGTGCGGATGCACCTGCGTCAGCGGGAAATAGCGCCAGGAGAGCCGCACGTCGACGGGGTAATTCGCGAGCACTTTCGCCACAGTGGGCGCTGCCTTGCCACAATACGAGCACTCGAAATCGGCGAATTCGACAAGCGTCACCCAGGCGTCCGCCGGGCCCGTCACCGGTGAATCGTCCATCGGCACTGGCATCTTGGCCGATGTCGTCATCCCTTGCGGCGTGGCCGATGTCGCGGCACATCCTACCGCAGCCCAGGCGAAAAGCGTACAAGTGGCGAAATCAATGAACTTCATGCACAACCTCCCGCGGCGCATTTTGCGCCGTTGGCCGGCGTCGTCAAGCGCGTTGCCGCGCCGGTGAGTGACCGGTTTGCGCGCGCGCCCAGACACGTCCCGCCCGCGGCGTCGCCCGGCACCGATGCCTGCGGCGTCCACGCCCCCTGCCTCACACGTTCATCAGAAACCCCTTGACCTTGCAGACCAACACGCGCTCACTGTTTGCCGCGGCCGGTTCGTGCCGCAGTTTCTGGCGTGTGCCGTTTTACCCGCGCGCCGTTTCTTTGCCTTCAGTTGGTTTGCCTTGCCCGCTTGTCGCAACGCCGCCACCGCGTGCAGGTTTGTCATGTCATCGTTCTCCCGCCAGTGTCCCGCGCTCGGCCGCGGCGTCGATGTGCGAAGCGTGCGCGCCGGGGCGTCCAGCCCGGGCGGCCAACGCCTTTGAATACGCACCACCGCGCTCCCGTGTTCTTCGGCGCCGCGATCCTGCTGAGCGCGATCGGCACGCTGGCTTCCTTGTGGACTTTTCGCCAAACCGAGACCGCGGCGGAGACGCGCCAGGCGACGCGGCTTGTCATCGCCGACGCGATGGGCCTGTTGTCGGAGCTGAAGGACGCGGAGACCGGGCAGCGCGGCTACCTGCTCACCGGCAACGACGCATTTTTGCAGCCGTATGAGGCAGTTCGCACCGCGATTCCCGGGCACCTGCAGGCGCTGCGGCGGCAAGCGGCGGGCAAGCCCGGCGCGGAACACCTGGACACGATCGCGCGGCTGGTGGACGCCAAGCTTGCAGAGCTGGCGAGCCTCGTCGTGCGGCACCGCGAGGAGACCGCAGCCGGCGGCGTGCCCGCGCACAACATCGGCCGCGGCAAGCAGCTCATGGACGCCATCCGCACCGAGACCGCGGCGTTTGTGCAAGCGCAAGAGCGCAGCCTCATCGCCCAGGAGGCGCTGTTCCACGCAGAGCTGGCGCGGCTGCTGGCGGCGATCGTGCTCTCCAGCCTGTTCTCGATCGCCCTGGCGTCGGGCGGGGTGTGGCTCATCTTCCGCGACCGGCGGCGCCGGCTGGAAGGCGAGCTACACACGGAAACGGCGCGGATGCTCGTCACTGAGGAGGCGACAAATGAGCGGCTGCGGCTTGTGAACGCGGCGCTACGGGTCAGCGAGGAAAAGCTTTCGGTGACGCTGAATTCCATCGGCGACGCCGTCCTGACAACCGATTCCAACGCCTGCGTGACGCTGTTGAATCCGCTCGCCGAGTCGCTGACGGGCTGGACCCAAGCCGAGGCGCTGGGGCGGCCGGTAGACGAGATTTTTCACATCATCAACAAGGAAACCCGCGCTCCGTCGACGATTCCGGTCACGGACACGCTGGCGCACGGCACCATCCAGGGTCTGGCCAACCACACGGTGCTCATCGCGCGCGATGGCCACGAACGGGACATCGCCGACAGCTGCGCACCGATCCGCGACCGCGACGAGGCCGTCATCGGCGCCGTGCTTGTGTTCCGCAATGTCACGGAAGACTATGAAGTCCAACAGGCTTTGCGCGACAGCTCCGCGCTCATCGAGACGATCCTCAACACCGTCGTCGACGGCATCATCACGATTCACGCCATGGGCGGCGTCGTCGAAAAGGTCAACCCGGCCGCTGAACGCATGTTCGGCTACGCCGCCTCCGAGCTTGTCGGCCAAAACTTCAGCATGATCATCCCCGAGCTCGACGGCGACCAGCGCAGCGGCTCGCTCGCGTACTATAGCGCCAGCGTGGAGTCGCGCTCCGCCGGGCTCGGACGCGAAGTCGTCGGCCGGCGCAAGGATGGCACAAGCTTCGCCGTGGAAATCGCCGCCAGCGAGATGTGGCTCGGCGGCCAGCGCTACTTTTCCGGCGTACTGCGCGACATCACGGCGCGCAAGGAGGCCGAGGGCACCTTGCTCAAAGCCGGCGCGTTGCAGCGCGCGATCTTCAACAGCGCCAACTTTTCAAGCATCGCCACGGACGCCCATGGCGACATTCAGATCTTCAACGTCGGCGCAGAGCGGATGCTCGGCTATGCCGCCGCCGATGTGATGAACAAAATCACGCCGGCGGACATCTCCGACCCGCAAGAAGTCATCGCCCGCGCCGCGGCGCTGAGCCTGGAGCTCGGCACGGCGATCACCCCGGGCTTCGAGGCGCTCGTCTTCAAGGCGTCGCGCGGCATCGAGGACATTTACGAGCTGACGTACATCCGCAAGGACGGCAGCCGCTTTCCCGCCGTCGTCTCGGTCACGGCGCTGCGCGACGCGCAAAATGCCATCATCGGCTACCTGCTAATCGGCACCGACAACACGGCGCGCAAGCAGATCGAGGCAGAGCGCCAGAGCCTGGACGAGCGGCTGCGCGACTCGCTGCTGGCGCTGCAGGAAAAACACGTCGAGCTGGGTCGCTCCAAGGCCGCGGCGGACAAGGCGAATTTGGCGAAGTCGGACTTTCTTTCGAGCATGAGCCACGAGCTGCGCAGCCCGCTGAACGCGATCCTCGGCTTTGCCCAGTTCATGGAGTCC
>CAIPXZ010000054.1 GCA_903869075.1 uncultured Myxococcales bacterium
AGCGGATGCGCTGCTGGAGACCAAAGAGCGGACGCTGGTTGTCGAGGGCCACACCGATTCGCAAGGCACCGCGGCGCACAACAATGACCTGAGCCAGCGGCGCGCCGCGGCGGTGCGGGATTACCTGTCCGGGCGCGGCTACCCGCCGGCGCAGACAACGGCGATTGGCTATGGCAGCCAGCGGCCGGTGGCGAACAACAAGTCGGCGGAAGGCCGGGCGAACAACCGGCGCGTGGAGATTGTCGTCACGCCGCTGAAGCTCGCGCAGGACGCGAAGTAGCTCGCGCACTGCGGCCTGCCCCGGACGGCGCCTGCGCAAACGCAGCGCCGTCCGCAGCGGCGGGCGCCCGGGCGAATCGCCCGCCAACTCCCTTTCAAGCTTGATTCTTTCCTGAATGAACCGGCGGCGCCGGGTCCTTGCGCCACAGCGCGCGCAGCGGCTCGGCCTGGGCGTCATCGCCCAACGCGGCGTCCAGGACCGCCCGCAGCTCGCCCGCCCACGGCTGGCCGTCGGTCGACTGCACCGCCCGCGCCAACGCCAGCAGCGATGCTTCGTGCCGGTTGGCCACGCGCGTGGCATGCGCGACGCGCGCGCGGGTGCGGGCCAGCCACACCAGCAGCCCGGCGACAAGCGCCGCCAGCACCAGCGCCGCCCACCGCGCCAGATGGCTGCCGTCCGCCGCCAGCGCCTGCAGCTGTTCGAGCAGCGACGGCGCGCCCTCGGGCGCTTTTTGCCGTGCCGCGATCTCCGCCAGGCCATCTTGCATACCCAGCACCGCTTGCCGCGTCAGCCCGCGCATCGCCTGCGCCAGCGCGTCCTGGGTCGCCTTGTCGTTCAGCGCGTCGCGCAGCGCCGGCCCCACGTCCTCGCGCAGCACCACCCGCAGCGTCGGCCGCAGCTGGCTTGCCAGCGTGGCGACGGCGCGCTCCACCGTCAGCGTCACCAGCGCGCCGATGCGCGCTTCATTCTCAGGCGTCGTCGCCGACTGCAGCGCCGCGGTCACGCCTTGCGCCACCGCCGCGGTGATCTCCGGCGCCAGCTGGGCGTGCAGCGTGCGACCAACCGCTTCCGCCATACTCGCCGCCAGCCGATCGGCCAGCTGCGCCAGCCGCGCCGCCCGCGCCTCGCCCGTGAGCGCGTCGAGCGTGCCGTCCAGCAGGCGCGCCATCAGCAGCTGCACGGCGCGCTGGACTTCTGAACTTTGAATAATTTCAAGCAGCTGCTGGCGCATCGCCGGCTCATGCAGCGCGTCCACGCTGGCATCGATAACCGCCGGCGTTGCGTGCGCCGCGGCTTCGCCGACGATCTGGCCGACGGTGTGGCTGCAACCGGCGAGCGCCCAGGCGGCACAGCCAAAAACGCCGACGCCCAGCGCGCGGACCGGCGGGAGGCGCAGGGGTCGGCGGGCTGGGCACGTGCGTTGGCTGGCGGAGGGCATGCTCAGAACGCGTGGAGCGTCGGTTTCTGCGCGGTCGACCACGCAGTCACTTGCTTGTCAGCGTCTTCCTTGGTCAGGCTGTACGCCGTTTGGATGTCGGCACACAGCCGCTCGCGATTGCCATGGCTGGCGTCCAGCTGCGCGTCGGAAAGCTTGGCAAACTGCTTCTGCGCGTCCAAGCGGTACAACGGCCAATCGCCTTCAATCGCGTGCCAATTCATGCATTTTCCTTGTCTTGAGAGGTGAGGGGCAAACACGGTGCTATCAGACGTCACGGTTATCGGTGCCGCTGCGCAACGCCAGACAGTCGCTGGGATGCCAAATCTCGAGACCCTACGCCATCGCTTTGATGGCCGGGAGCGCTTTCGCCACCCCCTCAAGATAGCGCCGGTGGGTCGACGGTCAACGCTGGAAATTCCAAAGCGTTCCCGCCATTGCCAGCGGTTTCTCTTGGAGTCGAGTCCGCGCGTTTGCGGCCGCCAAAACGCCAGCGAGCGCCAAGCGCCTGCACGCCGTTGCGGGGCGATGCAGACACTTGGCGCTCCGCGCTTGGGGGCGCGTGGGTGGCGCTACAGCGGCGGCAAGACGATGACGTTGCTGTCCAAAGTCACCGCGCCGATGCGCGCGAGGAGGCGGCCGGTCAACGTCGCGCCGGTGACCATGGTGATGGACTGATCCGCCATGACCGTGCCGAAGAACGACGACGTGGAGCCGATCGTCGCCGAGGTGCCGACCTGCCAGAAGACGTGGCTGGCCTTGGCGCCGCCGGTCAGGAACACCTGGCGGCCGGCCGTCGTCGTCAGCGTGGACGCCATCTGGAAGATGAAGACCGCAGAGCTGTCCCCCTGCGCGTCCAGCGTCAGATCGCCAGAGGAAATCTCCAGCGAGGACGTGGACTTGTACAGGCCCGGCGCCAGCGTCTTGCCGCCCAGGTTGCCCGAGACCGTGACCGGGCACAGCGAGCGCAGCGCCGCTTCATTGTACGCCGTCGTCAGCGCGGCGATGGCCAGCTGCGCGACGGTGTCGCCGGCGTGAATCGCGCCGATGATGGCGCCCGGCGGGAAGCCCGTGACGGCGGTGCCGGGAAAGACGCCGAGGTCGCCGGTGATGAGCGTCAAGCCGGTGTTGGTGACCGTCGCGCCGCCCAGGACCGCGAACCCGTCGGTGGCTGCGAGCGTGATGAGCGCCTGGCCGCACGCGCCGGTTGTGAACTTCCAGCCGTGACCAGCGCCCAGCGCGTTGCCGCTCAAGTCCTTGGCGCCGATGGTGATTGTCGCATCAAACGGCAGACTGAGACCCAGCGGCGCGTCGGGCACAAACGTCGCGGTGAACGTCAGCGCGTCGTACGTGACCTTGCCGGCGACCGGCGTCAGGCCCTGCAGCAGCGTGAACGTCAGGTCGTTGATCGTCAGCGGGTCCATCGCCTCGCTGAACGTCGCCGTCAGATGCGTGGTAATCAGCACGTCCGCCGCGCCGTCGATCGGCGAGGTGAACACGACAAGCGGCGCCGTGGTGTCGCCGACGGTGAAGCTCCAGCCGTAGTTGGCGGCCATGGCGACGTTGGCGGAGTCCTTGGCGCCGACGGTGATGGTGGCCTGGTACGCCAGGTCAATGCCCAGCGGCAGCAGCGGCGCGAACGTCGCGGTGTTGGTGGTCTGGTCAAACGTCACGGTCCCCGCCACCGGCGTTGCGTCCTGCATCAGCGTGAACGTCAGGTCGTTGAGCGTCGCCGGGTTCATGGTCTTGCTGAAGGTCGCCGTGAGCCACGTCGTCGCCGACACGTCCTTGGCAAAATCCAGCGGGAACGTGGCCGTCACGGTCGGCGGCAGGTCAACGACAACGTCCGGCGGGACATCCGCAGCGATGTCGGGCACATCGGCGACATCGGGCGCCACATCCGGGACATCCGCGATGGCATCCGGTACGACATCGGGCGCAATGTCCGGGACATCCGCGACATCCGGGGCGACATCTGGCGCCACGTCCGGGACATCAGCCACATCCGGCGCGATGTCTGGTGCCACGTCCGGGACATCGGCGACGTCTGGCGGCACATCCGGCGCGATATCCGGGACGTCGGCGACGTCCGGGGCGACATCGGGGGCATCCGGCGCCACATCCGCGACATCCAGCGCATCCGCGCCATCGGGCGCGTCGACAGCATCAACCGCGTCGATTGCATCCACAGTGTCCGGCGGGATGTCCGCGCCCAGGTCTTCCGCGATATCCTTGGCATCGCTGCCATCCACGGCATCGGGAGCATCCGCGCCGCCATCGCCGGCGTCACCGGTGACGCCGAGGTCATCGGACGCAGCGTCGGCGCTCGCCTCGCTATCGAAAGGAAATTCAACAAGTTGCTTGCCGCAACCGACCAGCCACAGCGCCAGCAACGGCGCGCACAGTTTGTTCAGGTTTTTCATTTGGCACTCTCGCGATTGAGGATGAGGAATTCGACGCGGCGGTTCTGCTCGCGTCCGGCCACGGTGGCGTTGGTCTCGATGGGCACCGACGAGGCGAAGCCCTTGGATTCCAGGCGCGCCGCCGTCACGCCATGCGCCACCAGATAGCGCACGACGGCATCCGCGCGACCACTCGACAGCGTCTGATTGTGGGCGTCGGGACCGGTTGAGTCGGTGTGGCCATCGACCTGGACCTGGAACGCGCGGTTGTCCTGCATCGCCTTGACGACGTCATTGAGCAGGTGGAACGACCGCGGCCGGATGTACGACTTGTCCCAGGCGAAGAAGACCTTTTCCTTCAGCTCGATCTTGTGTTCCTTGATGACGATTTTCTTGTACTCCGGGCAGCCCTGCAGCACCGCCAGGCCCGGCACGTCCGGACAACAGTCCGTGGCATCCGGCACGCCGTCGCCATCGCGATCGGCCAAGCGCTCCGGCTGCTGCGGGCACACAAGCGCCGGCGGCGGCGGGCACGCGGGACACGTCGGGGTCGGCGCGCACGCTTCTGGCACCGGGCACGGCCGCTGCGGCTCCACCGGCGGCGGCGGCGCGGCACGACCCAGCATCCCGTCCAGCTCCAAGCTGATGCCGATGAGCAGCAGCTTGGCATCGCGATCGTCGTACGCCGGGCGATTGGGCTGGCTCGTCTGCACGTAGCGCACGAACGGGCCGATCCACACCGGGCGCAGCTCGCCCAGCGGCATGGAGAGGCCCGCGCCGATGTCATAGCCGATGCGGTCCAGCGGCCCGGTGCGCATGTACAGCGCGTCGACTTCCAGCCACGGCGAAAAACCGTAGCCGCTCTCGGCGTCATGTGGCCGCTTCAAGCGCAGGCCACCGCCAGCCATCCACAGCGCGCCCGGACCGTCACCCGCGGCGACCGACGGCAGCCCCACCGCGCCGACAATGGCCGCGATGTCGAGGTAGCGGCTCAGGCCGACGAGCGCCTTGAAGGAGCCACCGCCGCCCACTTTGTAGAGGTCGGATTGCGGCGCGCTCAGCGGCACGGCGACCGAGGGCTCCAGCTTCAAGCTGAAGTCCAAGGCAAACGCCGACGCCGGCCACACCAGCAGATAGAACAGGAAAAACCATTGCTTTTTCATGATGAACTCTCTCCCAAAAATCAAAGGACTGACGCGCCCTACGGCGCGGTGATGACGTTGTTATCCAAGGCGATCTGGCTCTGGGCGAACGCCCGGCCCGACAGCGAGGCGTTTGTCTCGAATGTGATCGAGGTCTTGCAGAGCACGATGCCGAGGAAGTCGGCGCCGGTCTGGATGCGGGTGGCGCCGGCGACTTGCCAGTAGACATTGCGGGCGCGCGCGCCGCCGCTCAGCAGCACGCGCAGGTGCGGCGCGAGCGTCAGGTCGCCGGCGATCTGCAGGATCCACACGTCATCCGCGCCGCCGGCGAGGGTCAGGTCACGGGCGATCGCCACGGACGAGCCCCATGTGTAGAGCCCCGGCGCCAACGTCAGGCCGCCGAGCGCGCCGCCGCCCAAGTTGAGGAAATCCGGCGGCGAACGGCCAGCGGCATCGGCATACGCCGCTTCCATGGCCAGGATCGCCGCCGTCAGCGCGCCCGGTGTCGGTGCGGCGTTATCGGCGGCAAACACGCGCCCGGGACTCTCCACCGCAGCGGAGGTCGCGAACGCGCCCGAGTCGTCGGCAACAAGGGCAAAGCCCGTCAAATAGGACGCGGATGCGGGGCTGAGGCCAACGTTGCCACCGCTGACGATCGAGCCAGTGACGTTGGTCACCGCCGTCTTGGCCAGCACCACGAAGCCGCTGGGCGCGGCCACGTCAGTCGGCACGCCGAGCACGATGGGCAGCGGACCCTGACCACCGACGGCGAGCGCTGGCACCACCGCGGGCACGGTCTGGCACGCCGACGGCGTAAGCGCGGCGACGGCAATCAGTAGCGCTGGCAGCAGGAACATGCGGTCCATGGGATCCCCTCGCCTGCCGCCCTGGCAGGCACAACCCGGTCATTTCCGATAATTCTGGCGCGCCAACGGCGAGGCGATCCGCGCAACGGCGCGCGAAGTCCCCCAGACCGACGACTCGACCGGCGCCGAACGCCGCCGATTCAGGGCAGCGCGCCGGGATTTGGCGAACGAAGCAAAAGGCGCGGCGTTGTCCCAGAAATCTGGAACAACTCTCCTGTCGCGCACGGCCAGCCCGCTTAGCTGATTGGCTTGTCGCCGCGCGTATTTGGGTAGGCCACACCGGCCGTCACCGCCATAAAGCCAAGCTAGCAGGCTGCTGAAGATGCACCCTCCGACTACCGCGGACAGGCCGTTCTCGCGGCAAACGGCGCTCGCATGACCGCAGCCACTCCGCACGCGCCGTTTGCCGCGCCTTCAGGCGCCATTTTCGCCCCG
>CAIPXZ010000055.1 GCA_903869075.1 uncultured Myxococcales bacterium
GTCACCCGGGTCAATCGAGTACGTCGGGCCGATGTACGGCGCAAAAGTCATCAAAAGCGGCTCCTTGGAGCCGGTCGGCGACGTGTACGTGTGCGGCAGGAACGCGGCGTAGTGCAGGTCAATGCCGACGTTGAAGCGCGTCAAGTCGTCCCACTTGAACGGCCGCTCGAGCGCGAAATGCAGCTCCAAATCGCCGTAATTGTTCAGATCCCACACCGTCGTGCCGGCAGCAACAAGGTTCTCCGGATCCGCCGCCTTGCCGGTCGGCAGCGCGACCTGGCCGCTGATCGCCGCGGTCAGGTTGTGATCGGCGAAAAACCGCAGGCGCGACAGGCTGTAGCGCAGGCCGATGACCATGTCCGCCGGCGTCCAGTCGTTGCCGGAAAAGTCGCCCGGCTTGTCCTGGCCCATGCTCTTGGCCCACTGCCAAAAATCGGACTCGCTGTACGGCCGGCCGAGGTTGTTCTGGTAGTCGCCCGGCGTCCAGCCCAGGTTCGGCTTGATAGTCGTGTGAACGACCGTCGGCATGGCGATGACGACGGTCAGGTCATCGGTGATGCCATACATCACCTGTGGCACGAAAAGCTGGTATTTTACATAAGGATTCGCGGTGATCGAACCCTGCAGGCCGCCGCCCGGCTCATAGCGCTGCAGGCCTTCGAGCAGCGGCCGCGCCGTGCGCGTGTCGTCAAAGCGCACGGTCGTCGTCGTGTCGTAATACGCCGTGTCGACGACGAAAGTGCCCGACGGCAGCGTCGACGTGTTGTTACCCGCCTGCGCCGGCAGCGCGCACAGCAGCATGGAAAAGACGAGCCACCGCAAGGCCTTCATGGCGCACTCGTCAAGTCAAAGGTGTCAAAATCCGAGTCGGTCGCCGGCACCGTGCCCAGCGCGGCGTGCAGCTTGCCCAAGCCCGGCTCAATCACCACCGCCGTCATCGAGTCGTGCTCGTCCACGAGCACCGGCGTGCGCATCGTCGCAATCACCGTCGCCAAGTCGAACTTACCGTAATTCGTGGTGATTTGCTCCGCCAGATTGGCCATCGCCCGCACCGAGGAAAAGTAGTACGAGCTCCAATCGCGCTGCGGTCGCAGGTTGAACATGCCGCCGAGGTTCATTGAAAAATCGTTGGCCAGCGGCCGGAAATGCGCGCCCATCCGCAGGTCGTCGGTCTGCTGCGACGCCCACGGCACGCCCCACTGGTCCACGCCCGCCGCGTCGCCCGTGTCCGGCGTCCACTGCGCGCGACCGGCGCCCGGGTTGGCAATTACGCCGCCCATGCCGATGTCGCGCCGCACTTCCACCGCCCGCAGCTTGCCGCCCTTGTCGGCGAACAGGAAATTCCAGCCAAAAGTCGGCGTCGTGTCATACGCCAACGTCGCCGCTTCATCGGCGTTGTGCGCCTGGGAAAGGATGTCGCGCAGCAAGAAGCCGATCGGCTCGCCGCTGGAGACGAGCTTGGCGTCAAAGAAGTCCGTCAGGAACGCCCCCGCCAGTGGATTGTTCAGCGTATCCGAGTGGTTGCAACCGTAGGAAACGCCCTCGGTGTTCAGCCCGGCAAAGCCATAGGCGATGCCGACCCAGCCAACGAAGATGTAGCTCGGCCCGCTATCCGGATGGTGGATCTGCACGACGGTGTGCTTGTGCGACGTGCCGGCATCCAGCAGTGAAAAGTGATGCGCCAAGCGTACTTGGCCATCTGGCGTGGCGCTCTTGCGCAGCGCGAAGCCGATGGACGGCGGCTGGCTCGTGCCGTCGGAAATGCCCATGTTCGGCACCAAATGCGGCGGCTTGCCCAGGCCCCTGGTGCTCAGCGTGAACTGCTCGGTGCGCATCCGGTGCTCGTGCGCCGGCGGCGGCGTTTCGGAAATTTTGGTGTCGCCCGCCTGCACCTGGATGGTCACGATCGGCTGCGTCCACGGGCTCGCCGGCGTCAGCGTCACGTCGGTGTCATGGATCAGCGGCTGACCGGTCGCGTCGGTCGGTGTGGCAATCTGCAGTTCCGGCGACTCCTGCGTGTACACGGTGCCGTCGACGAGGATCCGCACGGACAGCGGATCGACCATCGCGTCGTCGTCGTGCATCCGGATGCGCACCTTCGCCGCCGGCGGCACTTCCACCCACATCGCGTTCGGCAGCGACTCATAGCTGGCGATCAGCGACTCACCGGCCTCATCGGTCGTGCCATCGCCGTTGTTGTCCACGCCGTCGCCGACCAAGCTCGCGCCCAGCCACTCGACCTCGGTCACGCGCGGCGCGCCCGCCTGCTGCAAAAAATAGGTAATTCCGCGGGCCGCCAGCGTCGTGTCGACAAACGTGTTCAGCACCAGGATGTCCTGGTAATCCAAGCCGCAAGCGACGTGGCCACTGGCATAGCACGCCGTGTCGCTGCGGCCGTTGCAACCCGCCAATTCCTTGGAGCAAACGCCGTCGGCGATGCCGTTCATTTCATCGATGTACACCTGTGGAATCGACGCTTCCAGCGACTTGGCCGACTCACGCAGCAGGCGAATCGAAAACTGCCCGTCGCCGTATTCCGGATGTTCAGTGGCGTCATAATTGTGCAAATACGCAGCGATATCAGGCTGATTGCGGTTCAGGTACGGCAGCAGGGACGTCGTCAGCAGCGTCGTGTAAAACGACTTGATGAGCGCCGCCATCTGCTGGCCGTGCTGGAAGCCGCGGTCGTAGGGGTTGCCGGTCAGCGTGATGACCTGATACCGCGGCGGCGGCTGCGCGGCACACGCAGTCAGCACGAGCATCACGGCCAAGAGGGTGGAAGAAAGCTTCTGCATCGGCAGCATCGTGCCCGTAACGCCAAGGGCTTGCAAGCCTGCGGCAAGCGTCCAGCGCAGATTGCGCGGCTGTCCTCGCGGCGGCCGCCGTGGTATACCAACCGCGCGCAGGAGGCCCGATGCAGCAGCCCACTACCTACCAACTTGTGCAAGCCAGCCA
>CAIPXZ010000056.1 GCA_903869075.1 uncultured Myxococcales bacterium
CTGCGAGACGCCGGCGATTTTTTGGCAGCCGCGCGTCTTTCAGCCGCGGGTGGTGACGACGCCGACGTCGCACATCGACCTGCTGCCGACGCTGCTGGACGCGCTGCACCTGCCGTTTGACCACGCGCAGCTGCAGGGCCAGTCGCTGTGGCAGGCGAACCCGCCGCGCGACGCGCTTTTTGCTTGGAGCAACGAGGGCTTGGCGACGGTGACGACGGCGGCGGGCGTGAAGCTGTCGTGGGCGCCGGCGGACAATCGCTGCCGCGTGTTCCAGCTGGCGAGCGATTCGCAGGAGCGCAACCCGCTGCCGTGCAAGGATTTTCCCGACCTGCTGGCGCGGCTGCAGCGCTGGTGCACCGACCAGCGGGCGCTGCTGCAGGCGCGCAACGCCAAGCGTCAGTAGCCGCTGGGCGAAAAGTGCATCATGTCGCGGGTGCCGCCGGCGATCTCGCCGCCCCAGCGCCAAAAGCGGTGGAACGCGCGGTAGAGGCTGCTGGCGGCGGTGATTGTCGTGTTGGGGCGCTTGGTTGGATCCCACGGCCCGCCGACGCGGAGCTTGCAGCTGGCCAGCGCTTCGCGGCTGACGGCGGGGATGTCGCAGCTGCCGTAGAGGCCGTTGTGGCGGGCGTTGATGTCGAGCGCGGCGCCGAACGAGTGGTTGCTCCACTGCGTGCGCAAGCCGTCGACGATCGGCCCGCGGGTGCGGCCGACGCGGTAGCCGACGACCTCCTCGATGCGGAAGCCGCCGCTGCTGGCGACGGTTTGCAGCGCGGTGCGGACGTCGGCGGCGTAGATGGCGCAGACCTGGAACGGCGCGACGTGGGGCCAGCCGAGGCGCGCGGGCTCGATGCGTACCTGGTCCTCGCGGCAGACGCTGCAGCGCGGGTCGGCGGGGTCGCGCTCGTCGGCGGTGACGGCGGCGTACGGCTTGTCGATGGCCTGGCCGTGGCTGGGCGCGCGGCGGACGACGTCCCACTGCGAAGTGCTGTAGGTGCAGCGCGTGGCGCCGTTCGCGGCGGTGTCGGCGGCCCACGCGGCGGTCGCCCACGCGAGCGCGCACGCGCACGCGAGCGCGCGGCGGATCACGGCTGACCCGGCGCCACGACCGGCGGCGTCCCCGGCGGCGGCACGGGCGGCTTGACCGGCGGCTTGTTCCACTTCAGCGTGCGCTTGCCGTCGGCCTCAAGCGTCGTCAGCGGCGCCGTCGTCGGGTCATCGATGCTGACAAACGGCACCGCCTCGTACACGGAAGTCACTTTGGGATTCGCCAGTTGGGTCGCAAACAGCGGCGCCGACTGCAGGTAGTAGCGGTAGTCGTGGTTCGACGGCTTCGACGCCTGCGCGCGGATAATCCACGACTTGGCGTCAAACGGCTGGGCCTGGATATTTTGCCGGAAGCCATCGGAATACTTCCAGTATTGCTCGGCGTTCGATAGATACATCCCGCGCACCGGCACGCCCAGCTTACGCGCCACCTCGGCCGCGCCCTTCAGCCCCTTGTCAGCCAGCAGGTTGCCCAGCATCGGCCGGACGCGGCGCGCCGCCACGAGCGCGCGAACATACGCATAGTCCTCGGGATCATTGGTGAATGTCCGCACCTTGAGCTTGCCGATTGGCTTGGCTAGGTACTCCAGCCGCCGCAGCGCGTAGTACTCCTGCTGCTCGTACAGCTTGAGGATCGCCGGCAGCTCCGGGTCCTTGGCCGCGCGCTGGTTCAGCACCGCCAGCCCCGCCTTGCGGTCGCGCCACAGCTGCAGGAAATCGGCCGGCGTCGCCGCTTCGGCAAAGAACGCGGCGTAAATTTTGTGCATCACGCTGACAAGCGGGTCGTAGTCGGTCAGCCAGGCAAGCGTCGGCCGCATCCAGCCGATGAACAGGTACGCCTGGTCCGTGCCCACGCCCATGTAGGCGCCGCCCAGGCCGCGCAGCGCGGGCTCGAAAAGCTCCAGGTGCAGCTCATCGCAGTACAGGAAGTGCTGGCCTTCATTCTCCTTTTTTACCGCGTGCCGCACCACCGGCACGGGATCCTCGGCGCTGCCCCAAAACAGCTGCGCCTCGGCGGCGGTCAGCGGCTTGACGTCGTCGGCACGCGCCGGCCGGGCGAGCGCCAAAAAGCTGAGGAAAATGAGGGAGCGACGGACAAAAAACACGATGGCGCACCACAGGTTGGCAGCGCGAATGGTGCCGGAGCCGCGCCGTGGGTGTCAAGCCAGCCGGCGGCGTCACAGGCCGCAAAAGCCGCTGCCACTGCTACCGGTGCAGCCGCATGCGAGGCCGACGCCGCAGTCCCACGCGGTGGTGGCGGTGGCGGTGCACGCCGGGCTGACGCAGCTGCAGTGGCGCTCGTCGCTGCCGGTGAGCGCTGCCGGCAAGCCGCACTGCGAGCCGAGCTCGCTCAGGCAGTACGCGCTCAGGTTGTCGCAGCGGCCCTGTTTGTCGTAGCACAGCGCGTGGGTGACGTCGCAGGCGAGGTCGAACGCCGTGGCGCTGCGCTGGCGGCAGTCGCCGTCCGTCTTGCAGCCGGGCGTGGCGATGCTGCAGGCGTAGGTCTGCGGCGTGCAGGTGCCCTGGTAGGTCAGCGCGCAGTCGTCGTCGTTCAGGCAGCCGGCGCAGTACCAGCCGTGGTCCATGAAAAAGCAGGCGGGCGTCGCGCCGGTGCAGACGGCGCAGTCGGGCGCCAACGTGCCGACGCCGGAGCACTTGTGCTGGGGGCGCATGCAGCTGCCGAGGCCGTGCGGCGCGCAGTCGTCATCGCTGACGCAGCCGACGCAGACCCACTTGTCGATGGCCTGGATACAGTACGGCGTCGGCGCGACGCATGCGGCACAGGCGGCAGGACCGGCATCGCCGCTGGCATCCGCTGTCGCCGCCACGCCATGGCCGCCGCAGCCGAGGAGCGCCGCGAGCGCGATGACCGCGAGGTGTTGCGCAGGTGGGCATTTTGCAAGCATAGCACCTCCCGACGACGACCCGACGAGTGTTGCGCATTCAGCCGCTGCCGACAAGCCGCGCTTCGGCCTTGCCGCGCCCTAGCCCGCGCGCTACAACCGCCGCTGGAGCGCCATGTCCATCCGCCTGACCGCCACGTTGCCGCTGCTCCTGATCTTGCCGCTGCTGCCGGGCGCGGCGCAGGCGGCGACGTGCAGCGCCAAGAACACGATTTTGCAGTGCAAAGTCCACGGCGATGAGCGCGCATTCAACCTCGCGTCGGCAGCGGGCGTGATGGCTGAGCTGCACCTGGCGACGCCGGCGGCCAAGCAGTGGTGGTTGAAGCACAATTGCAGCGTGAGCATCGCCGTGCCCGGGCAGTGCGACTGGCTGGGCACGCTGGCGCCGGTGGCGACGGACCGGCCGGCGACGCCGCTGTACGCGCCGCCCAAGCCGCCGCCGGCCAAGCCCAGGCCGGCGGAAGCGAAGCCGCTGGCAGCGGTCAAGCCCGCGCCATCCAAGGCGAAATCTGAGCCGCCGCCGCCGGAGAAGCCGGCGCCGTTCGAGCACAAGACGTGCCAGTGGCAGCCCGAGGACGTCGACAAGACGCGGCTGGCGGCGCTCTTGGCGGCGCGCAACTTCCACCCGCCGAGCAACTTCCGCGCGTTCGTGGCGGTGCTCGACGTGCAAGGCGACGGCATCCGCCAGTTGCGGGCGTTTGACTGGGATGGCCATGGCGACGACCCGAACGGCTGGAACCCGGCGTCGACAGTGAAGATCTTCTCGTCGGTCGGGGCGATTGAGGAGATGCGGGCGCGCGGCGCCGGCAAAGGCGGTGAAGTCGTTTTTGACTATCCCCGCGGCAAGCGTGCGTTTTCATTTGCGCAATTGCTGTGGCTGGCGATCTGGGAATCCGACAACATCGCGCACGACCGGCTGATGCAAATCGCCGGTTTTGACCGCCTGCACGGCCGCGCGGGCGTGCTGGCGCGCGCGGGGCTGGAGCACTCGGCGGTGATGCGCGCCTACCAGACGCATGAGTGGGAGGCCGATGGGCACAGCCGGTTTTTCAAGGATTCCCCTGGGTTTGCGGTGAAGGTCGGCAAGCGGACGGTGAAAGTGCCGCCGCGCCAGGGCGAGGCGACGCCGGCGTGCAAAAGCGCGGCGTGTACGTCGCTGCAGGAGCTGTCGCGGATGTTGTGCACCGTCATGATGCACGAGCAGCTGCCGGCGAAGCACCGCCTGGATCTGGGCGACGGCAAGGACAACGCGCTGCTCAAACAGCTGCGCGAGGCGCTGCGCACCAAGCGCACCAAGCATCCGGACGGCACCTGGCAGGCGTTCGCCGACGCGTTTCCTGGCAAAAAGTCGGCGTCCGGCACGCCGTCGCTTGTCTACAAAAAAGGCGGTTTTGCCGACGATTGGGTCAGCGACAACCTGTTCATCCGCGGTCCGGGCAACCGCCGCTTCCTCGTGGCGTTTTCGGCGCATGGCGGGCGCACGGTGCTGGACCATGCGGCGCGGCTGATCGCCGAGCTGCTCAAGCGGGACGAACTTGTGCCGGGCGCGGCCAAGAAGAAAGAGCCGAAAAAGAACCAGACACGCTGACGGTCTCGACTATCAAGGCGCGCGGCCGACGCGGTTCCGGCCGGTATTCTTGGCGTGATACAGCCCGATGTCGGCGCGATGCAGCGCCTCGTCCAGCGAGCAGTTCAGCAGCAGGCTCCACCCGGCGCTGATGGTCACCCGCACCTCGCCGGCGGGCGTCGTGAACGGCAGCTCCGCCACCGCCTGGCGCAGCCGGTCGGCAATGATCGGCACCAGCTCCGGCATGGAACCCGGCAACAGGATTGCGAATTCTTCACCGCCCAGCCGCGCCACAAGGTCGCCGGGCCGCACCGCCGCCTGCAGCCGCGCCACGAGCCCGCGCAGCACCGCATCGCCGATGTCGTGGCCGTAACGGTCGTTGATCGTCTTGAAGTGGTCGATATCCAACATGATGAGCCCGCCGGTCACGCCGGTCGCCCGCTCGAACAGGTGCCGGCGGCTGGCGGCGCCTGTCAGGTCATCGCGGGTCAGCAGCTGGTGCAGCTGGTCCTCGCTGGAGCGCCGCGCGTCGACTTCCGCCTCCAGCTGCGCCGCGTGCGCGCGCTCGCCCTTCAACGCCGACGCCAGCAGCGCCTGCTGCTCGGCAATCGTCTGCGCCAGCTGGAATTGGCGAATCGCCGCGCCGTATTGCACGCGGCCCATGCCCCAGCCGACAAGCGAAAACGCCGCAGCGTTCACCGCCATCGACGTCCGCAGCGCCGCGTCCGGCTGCACGGCGCGCACGCCGAGGATCGCCACCGCGCAGCCCGCCGCGTACGTCAGCGCCGACCAGTGCGCCGGCAGCGGCAGCAGCACGCCGACGCCGACGCAGGTAATCAGGTACGCCACCGGCAGCGCGCCGACGCGCTGATCGACAGCCAGCACGCCGCCGCCAAAGACCAGGTAGCCCAGCGCCGCCGCGAACAGCACGGCCCGCCGCTGCCACAGCCGCCCTGCCTGCCAGCGCGCCGCGGCGACCGCCAGCAGCACCAGCAGCGGAATCATCGCCGCGTGCAGCGTCACAAGCTCGGTGGCCCAGCGCGCGGTCCGCGCCGTCGTCGGCGCCCAGAACAATAGCGCGAGGCTCAGCAGGTGCACGAGCGCCAACACGCTGAGAAGGCGGCGCAAGCGCAACAGCCCAGCCGCTGCGGACTCCTGCGCAAACCGCGGCTGCGCCACCGGGTCGAGCACCGGAATGTTCGGGAACCAAGTTCGCAGCAGGCGGTCTAGCACGGCGCGTTCCGACGGGAGCAGGTTCGCCGGCAGGATCGGAGCCTCACCACCCCAAGTCAACCAAAATGCGCGGTGTCTGGGGCGAAATTCACGCATTTCGTCACGGCGAAGTCACGGCGTCCGGACCATCTTGGAAATCCTTGGATTTTTCCAGATCCTTGCGCGCGTCGTCCGACTTGCCTTCCAGCATCCAGGTCTTCTGCAGCGCCCTGAGCACCACCACCGCCTCGCGCAGCGTCACCGTCAGCTCGTGCGTCAACCGCGGGATTTCCGGTCCCATTTTGGCCGTCTGCTCCGCCAGCACGGACACGTTGTCGAGGATTCGCCCCAGCTTCTTTTCGTCCGTCAGCCGCTCCACCGCGCCGACGAGCCGGTCCATGCGATCGCCTGAGACGACCTTGTCGGCGCTCGCCAAAATGTGCGTCACCGCGCCGTTTTCACCCGTCATCGCGTCCAGCCGCGCCGTCAGCGCCTCGACGTGCTCCAGCATCTTGTTCAGCCGCTCCGGGTCCATCACCGCCGCGCCGCCGTGCACGAGCTTGCGCGTCGCCGGATCGTTGGTCAGCTGGCTCATCCCCGCCAGCGTCAGGTGCAGCGTCGGGTCGTGCAGCAGCTCGTTGGCGGCGTCCAGCGCCTGCGGCAGCGCCGGGTTGCGCAGCAGCGCCACGACCGGCTCGTGTACCTCGTCCAGCAGTTTGTCGACTTTTTCCACAACCGGCCCCAGCCGGTCCAGCGCGCTGACCATCCGCTCCAGCCGGTCGCCGTCCTCCAGCTTCTTCAGCACAAGCTCCGCCGCGGCCATCGCGCGATTCATCGTGCCGAGGTACGCGCCGAGATCCAGCTCCGCCAGCGCCTCGGGAATATCCGTCTGTTCAACGGCTTGCAGCCGCGCCCCCGGCGGCAGCGCCGGCGCATTACCCGCCGGCGGCGTCAGGTGGATGCGTTTTTCACCAAAGCCCAACAACCGCCGCACAACCGCATGCGTGCCGGCCTGGATCAGCGCCGCGTGATCCTTGAGCACAACCATGTCCACGTCGATGGCGCCGTGGCTGCGCAGGACAAGCGCATGGATTTCACCCACTTCCACGCCGGACAGCAGGATCGGCGCGCCCGGCCGCAGGCCATCGCCGTGGACGACGGTCGTGTGGAAATGCACGCGCGGCGTCAGCCATTTGTTCTGCACCGCCGCGCCGACAAAGAACACGACGACGAGCGCCAGTGAGCCGACGATGAACAGCCCGGCGGTGCGCTCCGGCTTGCTGAGGAAAATCTTCATGGCGGCACGCTCCCGGGCGACGATTCTGAAAGCAAATCAGCGATGTGGCAGGTCAAGCAGCACCCGCCCTGCGCCTGCCACCAGCGCTCGAACGCCGGCAGCGGCCGCGGCAGGCAGACGACGACCGCGCCCTGCGCTGCCGCGACGTGGTGCAGCAGCCGCTGCCAGGTGTGCGAACCGTGGGCGCCGGCCTCAAAATCGCCCATGCCCTCGACGACGAGCCAGCGCGGCGCGAGCACCAGCGCGCGGGCGGCGC
>CAIPXZ010000057.1 GCA_903869075.1 uncultured Myxococcales bacterium
GCCACCGCGTTGATGAAGTAGCGGTCGTGGCTCACCAGCACCGCGGTGCCGGGAAATTCGGACAGCGCGTCCTCCAGCACCTCGCGACTGATCAGGTCCAGGTGGTTCGTCGGCTCATCCAGCAGCAGCACGTTGGGCTGGCGCAGCACCATTTTCGCAAGTGCGACGCGGGCTTTCTCACCGCCGGACAGCACCGCGATCTTCTTGTCCACCATCTGCCCGGAGAACCGCAGCGAGCCGAGCAGGCTGCGCACGCTGGAAATCGTCGCGTCGCTCGCCGCCGCGCGCCGCGCTTCGTCGATGATCGAGCTCGCCGCGTCCAGCTGCTCCAGCTGATGCTGCGCGTAGTAGTCGGTCTTGACGCCGGCGCCGTAGATCAGCTCGCCGCCCTGGATGTCCGTGACGCCGGCGAGGATCTTCAGCAGCGTCGACTTGCCGGCGCCGTTCGGTCCGACCAGCGCGACCTTGTCGCCGCGCCAAATCGTCGTGCTGAGGTCGGTGTAGACGACGTTGCTGCCCCACGCTTTGTCGACGTGCGCCAGCCGGATGACTTCCTTGCCGGTGCGCGGCGGCGGCGCAAAGCGCAGCGTGATGCTGGCGGCGTCGCCCTCAACGTCGACGTTCTCCAGCTTCGCCAGCATTTTCATGCGGGATTGCGCCTGCTTGGCCTTGCTCGCCTTGGCGCGAAAGCGGTCGACGAAGTGCTGCAAGTGCGCCCGCTGCTTGTCGACCTTGGCCTTGGCGGCGTCCTGCTGCGTCAGGCGCAGCGCTTTGCCTTCGAGGAAATCCTCGTAGCCGCCGACGTGCTCGAACACGCCTTTTGGCGTCAATTCAACGATGTGGCTCGGCACGCGGTTGAGAAAATAGCGGTCGTGGCTCACGGCGACGATCGCGCCTTCATAGCTCTCCAGGAACGACTCGAACCACGCCAGCGACTCAAAGTCGAGGTGATTCGTCGGCTCGTCGAGCAGCAGCAAATCGGGCGACAGCACGAGCAGCCGCGCCAGCGCCGCGCGCATCCGCCAACCGCCCGAGAGCGCGCGCGCCGGCAATTCCGTCTGCTCGCGGGTGAAGCCCAGGCCGCCGAGCGCCTGCTGCGCCCGCACCGGCACATGCTCGCCGCCCAGCCGCTCAAAGCGCGTCTGCGCCGCGTCCAAATCGGCCAGCGCCTGCGCTGATTGGCCGTACGCGTGATCGTGCGCCATGCGCTCGTGGATCCGCGTCAGCGCGTCGCGCGCGTCCACCCAGCCGGGCATGCCCGAGAGCACGGTCTGCAGCACCGAGCCGTCGCCGAACTCCTCCATTTCCTGCGCCAAAAAGCCGATCGTGTACTGCTTGGGCCGCACGATGCCGCCGGAGTCGGCCGGCAGCTCGCCGGCGAGGATCCGCAGCAAAGTCGTCTTGCCGGCGCCGTTGGGACCGACCAGGCCGTAACAGCACTTGGGCTTGATCTGCCACTGGATGTTGGCAAAAAGTGCTTGACGGCCAAAGGACTTGGCGATGCTCTGGAGCTGCAGCATGGGATCGCTTTACGGCCGTTGCGGCACGCCGGGGGACTTGGCCGGGCAGGTGCCGGCGGGCTGCAGGCAGGTGTTGTGCGGCGTGCGGATGGTCGTGGTGACGAAGTTGTCGATGTTGCTGTTGGTGTCCCAGCCAGCGCCGGCGTAGTACCACGGCGAGAACGGCGACGTCACGTCGTCCGCGCTCAGGCCGGCGAGCGGCAGGCGGCGAATCGCGCACGGACTTGTGGCATCCGGGCACGCGGCGGCGCCTTTGCCTTCGCCAAACGACCACATGGCCGTGCTGGCGCCCCACGACACGCGGTCCAGCACCACGGCCTGGCCAGCGGTGTCGTAGCGGTTCAGGCGCACGACGCCGGTGTCCGGATAGAGCGTCCAAGTCAAGCTGGAGACGAAGTCCGGGCCGGGGATCTTGCTGTCGTACGTGCTCGGCGTGATCAGGAAGTACGAATGCGCGTGGATGACGCCCGTCAGCGGCTTCTTGGTCGGGTCGGCGTCGGTGGCTTTGGGCAAGCTGCCGGCGGTCGTGTAGCGGTAGGTGATGTACAAGTTGTCCAGGACGATGTCCTGGTTGGCGCGGTTGTAGAGCAAGATGTACTCGTTGTTGGCGCCGGCCAGCTTCGCGTTGGACATCGTTGTAGAATCAGGGCCTTGCGGGCTGACTTCGGCGATCACAAGGCCGCTCGCGTCGCACGCGGGGGTAGCGAGCGCGATGTTGCAAGCGAAGCCGCCGCCGGTCGTGGCGCTCTGGACGTTGCAGATGCCGCCGCACGTCGGGTCGGCGCACTTGCCGCCGTCGGTGCCAGTGAACGGGCAGTCGAAGCCGAGCGAGCAGCTGCCGCCGCACGCGGGCTCGAACTGGCCGGAAGCGAAGGATTGCGCGCCGGTGACGTCCTGCTCGATCCAGTCCTGGTCGTCGTGGTCGGTGTCGATGGCGTTGCCGGCGAGGCTGTGCAGGCCGCCCGGCTTCATCGTGTCGGCGTAATCGACCGGATCTGACTTGCGTTCCAAGGAGTTGCCCGGTGTCACGCTCGCCGCCGCCAGGTATTTCGAGTTCGAGCCGTTGGTGAACGACAGCGCCGTGCCCCAGCCGACAGTGTCCAGCTCGACGTCCGTCCGCGGATCCCACAGCCGCACCGCCGCGCCTGCCGGGTCCAGCCCCAGCCCGGAGACAAGCGCGTCCAGACCGCCGGCCGTCAGCGCGTAGGACGCCGTGCCGATCGCGTAGTAGCGGTGCGACGGCAGCGTCGCGCCCGCCGGCAGCTGGTAGGCGTTGACCCAGGGATCGGTGTAGGCAGCCGTCGCGGTCTTGGTCTGGATGACAAAGCCGGAGACGTCGATCGCTGTGGCGCCGGCGTTGTAGATCTCGATGAACTGCTGGTCGCTGATCAGCTGGCCGCCGGGCAGGATCTCCGAGAACAGCACGCCCGGCTGGTTCGGGATGCAGGCGTTGACGTCGGCGTTGCAGGTTTTGCCGCTGCCGCAACCGACGGAGCACTTCAGATCGGGCACGCACGCTTCCGCCGCCGGGTTGTAGTTGCACATCATCGGCACGGGCGCTTCGTCGCAGGTCCCGCCGCAAGCCGGCTCGTAGACAGCGGATTTGTGCGTCTGCGGGTCGGGCGTCAGGCGGAAGACGTAGTTGTCGTTGGGCATCAAGCCGTCCGTGTAGTCATTGCCGGCGAGCCATTGCGGGTGGTGATAGGCCATGCTGTCGGCCGTGCTGGAGGAATCCGCCTTGCGTTCCAAGGAGTTGGCCGTGGCCTTGCTGAGCGTCACCGGCGTGATGTCGACGCCAAGATCCGTGCAGCCGCCGGCGTCCAAGCACAGGCGGTCGTGGACCAAGCCGGTCACGCCATCGCGCAGGCGCACCTGGCCGACGCTGATGGTAATCGGCAGGCTGTTGACGTCGAGGATCGGCGCGCCCTTCAGGTCGACCTGAGTGGCGTGCTTGAAGTCGAGCGTGGCGGAGACAATGTCGGGCGCCTGGCCGCCGCTGACCGTGGCGCTGTGGCCGAACAGCAGGTAGCCGTGCGCGGTGATGAGGCCGCTGGTGCCAGTGTCCGCGAGCTTGGTCCAGCCGACGCCGACGTCCGGCTTGGCCTCGGCGACCTCGATGGCGTAGCTCGGGATCGGCACGTCGTTGTTTGTCGGGTTGTGGATTTCGACCCAGTCATCGCTCGGGTCGCCGGGGACGCCGATGTAGAACTCGCTGATCAGCAAAGGCTTGCTGGCGAAGACGCACGACGGCACGGCGTCGTTGTTGCACTTGGCCAGCGGCCCGCAGTTGCCGTTGGGGTCGTTTGTGTGGATGAGGCCGGTCTTGGCGTCGCAGGAATCGAGCGTGCACGGGTTGCCGTCGTCGTAAGAGATGGCCTTGCCGCCGCAGGTGGCGCCGTTGCAGGCGTCCTTGACCGTACACAAGCTCCCGTCATCACAGGGCAATCCGCCCAGCGGGCCGTTGATGCAGGTGCCCGGCGGCGTCAGCGGGTCGATCGTCAAGTTCCAGCAGGAGTCGTCCGTGCAGATGTTGCCGTCGTCGCAGTTCTTGGGGTTGCCGCCCTGGCAGAAGCCGTTGCTGCAGCTCTGGTTGACGATGCACGCGTCGCCGCCCTGGCACGGGTTGTTGTTCATGGCCTGGATGCACGCGTACTTTTGCGTCAATGAATCCAGGGACTTGCTCGTCGGGTCGCAGGTGCTCGTGTAGCACGGGCCGGTGTTGGCGACCTTGCAGTCCTTGGCCTTGGCGGCGACGCACTTGCCCATCACGCAGCCGTCCTGGCCGATGTTGACCGAGCCGTCGGGCAGCTTGGCGTCCTCGCCGGTGCACGGGTTGCCGTCGCTGCAGGCGGTGCCATTTGTCGCGGACGTGTGTTTGCAGCCGACCTTGGAGTCGCACGAATCGACGGTGCACGGGTTGGCGTCATCGCAGTTGGGCGGCGTGCCGGTGCAGACGCCGCTGGCGCAGGCGGGGAACAGCTGGCATTTGTCGTTGAGCGTGCAGCCGCTGCCGTCGTCGACGGCGGTGTGGCTGCTGCAGCCGGCGGAGCCGAGCTTGGGATCGCACGCGGCGTCGGTCGTGCAGTCGTTGCCGTCGTCACAGGAGTTGGTCGGACCGGTGCAGGTGCCGCCAGCGCACGCGTCGTTTTGCGTGCACCAGTTGCCGTCGTTGCACTGGATGCCGTCGGTTTTGGGCGGCGAGTCGCACGCGCCGGTGCTGGCGTTGCAGCTGTAGGTGCGGCACGGCGACTTGGTCACGCTGGCGCACGGGTCCGGCGGCGCGGTGCCGGAGAACTGGCAGGACTTGGCGGACGAGCAGACGTGCGGCGCCTGGCACTTGTTGTTGACGTCCAGCTTGGCGCAGTCGGCGTCGACCTGGCAGGCGCAGACGAGGTTGCCGGCGCCGTCGTACGGGCTGCCGACGCACTTGCCGAGGGTGCACACGTCGGTGACCGTGCAGGCGTTGCCGTCGTCGCAAGTGAGCGCATTGAAGGGGTTTTTGCAGCCGGCGGTCGGCACGCAGTAGTCGGTCGTGCAGGCGTTGCCGTCGTTGCAGTTGAAAGTGCTGGTCTTGATGCACTTGCCGGCGCCGTCGCAGTGGTCGCCGGTTGTGCAGATGTTGTTGTCGTCACACGGCGTCGTCGAGTCGTTCGGCACGAATTTGCACTTACCGGTCGTCTCGTCACAGGTGTTGGTCTGGCATGCCGTGTTGCCGGCGGGCGAGCAGGTGACGACGGTCGTCGCGTCGACGACGCATTTGTTGCTCGCGTTGCAGTGGAACTGCCCGCCGCAGTTGGAGTTGTAGCCGGCGCAGTCCGCGTCCACGGCGCACGCGCATGCCGCGGGATTCAGCGCGCCCTTGGTGCACGCGCCGTTGCCGCAGACGCCGTCGCCGGTGCAGAGGTCGCCGTCGTCGCACGGCGCCGTGTTGTTCGTGTACTGGCAGCCGCCGCCGTTGTTGAGCGGCTTGTTGGCGACGCAACTGTCGTCCGTGCACGGGTTGCCATCGTTGCAGACAAGCGGCGTCGAGGCGCATGCGCCGTCCTGGCACAAGTCCGGGAACGTGCAGAGGTTGTTGTCGGTGCACGACGAGCCGTTGCCGCGGAAGACGATGCCGCATTTGCCGGTCGTCGGGTCGCAGAGGTTGAGTTGGCAGGCGACGCCGGGATCGGTGCAGGTGACGACGGTCGTGGCGTCCAGCACGCAGACGTTGCTCTGGCACACGTGCTTGCCGTCGCAGACGTTGGGGCTGTCCTGGACGGCGCAGTCGGCGTCGGCTTTGCAGTCGCAGGCGTTGGTGCCGGGCACGCAGACGCCCTGGGCGCACGCGTCGCCGACGGTGCAGGAGTCGCCGTCGGTGCAGATCGAGCCGGCTTTGCTTGTGTCGTGCTTGCACTTGCCGGTGACGCTGACGCAGGAGTCGATCGTGCAGGCGTTGCCGTCCTCGCAGTCGAGCGCCGTGCCAGCGCAGCTGCCGTTGTTGCAGACGTCCGCGGTCGTGCATTTGTTGTTGTCGTCGCACGCGGTGCCGTTCTCGGCGGCGTTTGTCGCCACGCAGGTGCCGACTTGCGTGCCGGCATCCACAAGGCACAGGAATTTCGCCGCGCACGAGCTCGCTGGCACCGCGCCGCAGTCGGCGTCGACCTTACAGCCCACCGGGTTGATGCCGGTATCCACCGACGTGTCGATGTCCGGCTGGACGTCCGGACCGGTGTCCACGTCCACTTTCACGTCCGGACCGGTGTCCACGTCGGCGGCAACGTCGGTCAAGTCCGTCGCGTCGTCCTGGCTGTCGTCGTCGGTCGTGTCGAGGTCGGTGGCGTCCTCGTCCGTCTGGTCGTCTTGCACATCCGGCGTGTCCGGTCCGGTGTCCTTGGTGTCGGTTTTCTTGACGTCCGGCACGTCTTTTTTCACGTCCGGCACGTCCACGACGTCATCGACATCGTCGGTCGCGTCGCCGTCGTCCGTCGTCTGGTCCACGTCGTCCGTGCCCGGATCGTCGCCCGAGCCGGTGTCGGCTGATTTCTTGCCAAAAAGCGCCGAGAGCTGCGTGCAGCCAGAGCTCGCCATCAACAAGGCGATCAGCGCAGAACTACACAGCAAACGGAACAGGGGCGCGTGGGAGTGCCGCATCGTATCGCTCCGGGTCCTCAAAGACGAGTTCAACCCACTTTAGAATACCGGTTTGCCGGCCATTGCGGCAAGCTACAAGGTGCGCTTGCGCCGGAACAAGCAGCAACCTACCCTATGCGACCGCCCGGCGCCTCGGGCACCCAAACTGAACCCGGACGGCACGATGTGGCAGAAGTGGATCGCCAAGGCCTTTGGCACCAAAAATGACCGTGAATTGAAGAAGATCCGCCCGATCGTCGAGCAGATCAACGCGCTGGAAGCGGCCATCCAGGCGCTGGACGACGACGGTCTGCGCGGCAAGACCGACATGTTCAAGGCCAAGCTGGCCAACGGCGCGACGCTGGATGACATCTTGCCCGAGGCCTTCGCGGTCACGCGCGAGGCGGCGCGGCGGCGGCTGGGGCAGCGGCATTATGACGTGCAGCTGATCGGCGGCATCGCGCTGCACAAAGGCATGATTGCCGAGATGCGCACCGGTGAAGGCAAGACGCTCGTCGCGACTTTGCCGGCGTACCTGAACGCGCTGGCGGGCCGCGGCACGCACGTCGTCACCGTCAACGACTACCTCGCGCAGCGCGACTGCGAGTGGATGAGCCAGGTCTACAACTTCCTCGGCTTGACCACCGGCGTCGTCACGACGTCCACGCCCAACGGCTGGCAGCGCCAGCAGGCGTACCGCGCCGACATCACGTACGGCCAGAACAACGAGCTGGGTTTTGACTATCTGCGCGATAACATGAAGTTTTCGCTGGATCAGTACGTGCACCGCTACTTGCCGAACGCCACCGGTAAGGCCAACGAGAAGCTGCTGCCGTACGCGATCGTCGACGAAGTGGACTCGATCCTGATCGACGAAGCGCGCACGCCGCTCATCATTTCCGGCAGCAC
>CAIPXZ010000058.1 GCA_903869075.1 uncultured Myxococcales bacterium
GGACGTCGCGCCTGGGCAGCCGCCCGTGGTCCAGCCGCACCGCCTGCGGGACCTGCGCGGGATGCACCGCATCCGCGGTCGCTTGCAAGATTTGCTGACGGCGCCGCAATTCACCCCGCAGCTGGATGATTACGTCGAGATAACCCTCGACCCACCTGTGTACGTCGGCAACCCGCTGGAGCAGCTGCGCGCCAGATGGTCGCAGATCCTGAGCTTTCACAATCTGTTGGCGCCGGCGTCGGCGGCGCTGCTGCAGCTGCCTGACCAGCCGACCGGCCCGCGCGATCTCGAGGCGGATTTCCGGGCCTTTGACAGCCAATTCACCGACCAGCCGACGCCAGCCCCCGAAGTCCTCGCGGCTTTTCGCAAGCTGCACGCGCAGTTGCCGCCGGAGGAGACGCGATGAAGCCGCTTGAGCTGCAGCTGGAAGCGTTTGGCCAATACCTGCAACCGCAGACGGTGCGGTTCGATCAGCTGGACGCAGTGTTTTTGGTGACCGGGGAGACCGGTGCCGGCAAGACAACCCTCTTTGACGCGATGAGCTATGCGCTTTACGGCTGCGGTTTGGGCGCCCGCAGCGCCGGGCCGGCTTGCGCAGCCAGCTCGCCAACGATGAACAATCCACCGTCGTGCGTTTTCGCTTCCGCGTGCGTGGGGTGGAGTGGTTGGTGGAGCGATCCCCGTATCAGTTTATTCGTCGCAAGTCGACCGGGCTCGCCCTCTCGGAAAAATACCTCAAGCTGACGCGGCTTTCCGGCGCTGGCGCGCCGCAGCTCATCCCGCCAGCCGAGGCACAGGCGCGTATCGAGGCGGAAATTGGCCTGCGCTACGAGGATTTCTCGAAAATTCTCGTCCTGCCCCAAGGCGAATTCCAGCAATTCCTGGCGATGAAGTCGGACAAGCGCGCGGATTTGCTGAAGACGCTGTTCCCGGTGCGGCAGCACGAGGCGATCGCGCGCGCCGCCAAGGACCAGGTGCGCGAGATCAAGGTCGCGCTCGCGGCGCTGGACGCGGTGATCAAGGAGCTGGCGCGCGAGTGCAACGAGGCGCGGTTTGTCGAGGATGAACAGGTACTTGGCGACGTGCTGACGCAGCGGCAGGACGTGGAGCGGGTGGCGCAGGCGGCGCACACGACGGCGCAGCAGGTGCTGACTGCGGCGCAGACCCTGCATCGGCAGCTGACGGACCTGGCGGAGAAGCGGCGCGCGCATGGGGTGCACCTTGGCGGCCAGCCGGAACACGCTGTGCGGCAGCAGACGCTGGCGGCGGCGCAGCGGGCGGCGACGGCGGTGCCGGTGCTCGACCGCGCCGAAGCACTCGCGCGAGAGCTGCAGGCCTTGGCGACGCAGCTGACGGCGGCCGATGTGGCGACCACCGGGACGGCGGCGCAGGTAGCGGAACTGCAGACAGCGATTGGCGAAATTCCCGCGCGGCGCGAGCGCCTGCAGCAAGCGCTGAGCGGGGCCGAGGCCCTGGCGCGGCGCGCAGACGACCTGCGGCAACTGGCGGCCGATCGTCATGCCCTGCGCGCGGCGGACGCGCAGGTGGCGGCGCGCGCGCAGACGTCGGCGCAGCGGGTGCAGGCACGCGATGCGGCGCAGGCGGCGCTGGCGGCGTTGGACGCGGTACACGGCGCGCGTGAAGTGGCGCGGCCAGCGCTGGCGGCCGCCGAGGCGACGCTGCAGAAGATCCGCCTCGCCGAGCAGGACGCGCGGCAGCTGGAAGCGTGGCGTCTGCGGCGCATGCACGAGGCGCGGACGCGCATCGCCCGCGAGCAGGCGGCGCTGGCGGAATTTGCGGTGCGCCTGGCCGAGGCGGACGGGGCGGTTCAGGCGGCGCAGCAACGGCTGAATGCCAACGCGGCGCTGCTGGTGGCGGCGGCGCTGCAGCCGGGCGAACCGTGCCTTGCATGCGGCAGCCGGGAACATCCGCACCCGAACCGCGGCAACCCGCAGGACGGCGATCTGGCGGCGCTGCTGCGGCTGGCGGAGACGGCGCGGCGCAGCGCGGCGGATGGCCACGGCGCGCAGGACAAGCTTGTGACGGAACTGCTGGCGGGCTTCGCCGTGGAGGAAGCTGCGGCGGATCAGGCGCAAAATCGCTTGCGTGACGCGGGTTTTGCTGACGCGGCGACGTGGCGCGCGGCGCTGACGGCAGCGCAGGCGGCAGTCGAGAAGCTGCAGGCGGACGACGCCGCGCTGGCGGTTCAGCTGGCGACCCGGCCGGCGGCGCAGGCGACGCTGACCCGGGCGCAGCAGGCGGCGGATGCCGCGCGCGACGGGCACCAGCTGGCCGTCAACCAGCTGGCGGCGGCGCGAGCGACGGTGGCGGGCGTGGCAGCGCGGATTGGCGAAGTGCCTGATTTGGATGAGGAAATGGCGCGGGTGGCGCAGGCGCACGGGGCGGCACTGCAGGCCAATGGCGCTGAGACCGACGCGATCGCCGCGCTGCAGACGCGGTGGCAGACGGTGAATGCGGCGCACGCGGCGGCGGTCAGCAAGCAGCAGACGCTGGCGGCGGCGCACGCGGCCAAGCGGGTGGCGCTGCCGGCCGTCGAGGCGGAGGCCCAGGACGCGCTGCGCACGGCTGAATTTGCCGACAGCGCCGCGGCGCGGCAGGCAGCGCGGACGGCGGCGGAGCTGGACGGGCTGCAGCGGCATATCGTCGAATGGCAAGGGCGGCTGACGTCATTGGCCGACGCGATCGCCGCGCTGGACACCGCGGTGGCGGGCCAGCCGCCGCCGGACGTGGCGCAGCTGGAGACGCAGCTGGCGGCGACGCACGCGGCGGCGCGGCAGGCGACCGAAGCGCGGATGGCGGCGCAAACGGAGCTGCAAGCGCTGCGCGACAAGGCGGCGCGGCTGGCGGCGAAGCGGGCGGAGCGGGCGCAGGTCGTCGCCGACGCCGAAGGCATGCTCGTGCTGTCGCAGCACTTGAACGGCGAGCTGGCGCCGAAGATCGACTTTCCAACCTGGATGCTGACCTGGTGGCTGGAGCGCGTGCTGCAGCAGGCGAACCGGCGGATGACGGCGCTGAGCGACAGCCGCTACACCTTCGCGCTGCGGACCTCGGTGCAGGACGGGCGGCGGTGCGCCGGGCTGGACGTGGACGTCGTGGACACGTGGTCGAACCAGCGGCGCGACGTGAATGCGCTGTCGGGCGGCGAGAAATTCCTCGCGTCGCTCTCGCTCGCGCTGGGGCTGGCGGACGTGGTGCAGGGGCTAAACGGCGGCGTGCAGCTGGACACGCTGTTTATCGACGAGGGCTTCGGCAGCCTGGACGCCGACACGCTGGACCGGGCGATGGACCTCGTGAACCAGATTGCGGAGCACCGCGCCGTTGGGCTGATCAGCCACGTGGAAGCGATGCAGAAGGCGATTGTGTCGCAGATTCGCGTGACAAAGTCGCCGCAGGGATCGCAGGTGCGCGTCGCGGCGCTCGGCGTGTCGTGAATTTCGCAACATGTGGTGAAATCCAACACTCGACCGCCAGGACGCGCGCCGGTGGCGGGCGCGCTCACGGCAAAAAGCTGCGTGTTTTCAATCGAGAATGATTCTGCGGCGGCTTGGCATCGTTCCTGCATTCGTTCCGGTCAGGACCTGAACGGATTCACCGCGGCTTGAACCGCGCAGAAAGGGGGACAGATGGACAAGCGCGTGGGCAAGCAGATGGGCGTGGGCATTTTCCTGGCGGTGCTGTGCGCGGCGTGCGGCAGCAGCGCGTCGACGAGCGGCAGCGCCACGGGTAGCGGGACCGGCAGCGGCAAGGCGGCATCGGCGACCGACGAGCCCGGCGGCGGCAGCAGCGGCACGGACAGCGCATCGCCAGTGACACCTGGCGGCACCGGCGGCACGGACCTTGCCAGCGACGACGCGAGCGCGGCTGCGGGGGATGCCGAGGCGGCGGACGCGTCCGAAGGCGCCGACGTGATGGAAGGCACCGACGGCGGCGCGGCGGATGCTGCCGGCAGTGACGCGCAGGACCTCCCGGCGGCGGGCAAGCTCACTGCCGGCGACTGGAACGACAACTTGAATTTCTCCTGGTTTGTCGGCTACTTGCAGGATATGGCGCAGCAGTATCCCGGCTGGGCGACGCTGCCGATGGCGACGCGCGTGCTCGTGCACGTGGTGACGCAGACTGAGCAGCCGGTCGGCAACGCCCACATCCGCCTGCTTGAAAATGGCGGCGAGGTCGCGAGCACGTATGCCGGCACCGATGGCCGCGGTGTGGTGCTGCCGGTGGTGGCGACGGCGCAGCGGGTGGTGGAAGTGCAGGTGAGCATCCACAGCACGGGCGATCAACTCGTGCCGGATTACCGGGTGCATGCCGCGGTGACGGCGCGGTTCTAGGCGGCGGACTGGAC
>CAIPXZ010000059.1 GCA_903869075.1 uncultured Myxococcales bacterium
CACCAGCGCGCGGGCGGCGCACGCCCGGAACCGCGCGGCGTCATCCAGCACGTGCGGCCGCAGGTGCTGCACCGCCAGCAGCTCCAGGTCCGCCAGCAGCGCCGTCACGCGTTCCTGCTCCGCGGCGTGGCTCAGCCCGCCGTGGACGCTCAGCGGCAGCGCGGCGTTGTCGCGCACCGAGCGGTTGGCCAGCAGCCCGCCGCGGCCCTGCACGAGGCCCAGCTGGGTACGCAGCTGCAGCGTCTCCAGGTACGGCAACTGCGCCAGCGGGTGGCCCAGCAGCGCCAGCTGGCCGCGCGCCGGCGCCTGCAGGCCTGTCAGCACGCGCGCGAGCGCCGCCGCGACGTCCACAGTCTCCTCGCGGGCGTCCGGCACCAGCAGCAGGCGATCGCCCGGCGCGCACGCCAGCGGCGGCACGTGCAGCCAGCGCGCGCCCGCGGCGAGCCACAGGCCATCGGGCGCGAGCGCCACCGCCGTCACAGCACACCCCCGAGCATCGCCGCGGCGTCGACCCAGACCAGCACCGCCAGCGTCACCGCGCCGTGGACGCCGACAAGCAAAATCAAGGCGTTGAGCGAGGCGCGCGACACTGCCACTGGCACTTCGCTCGGCGCGCTGCCGACGTCCATGCCGTGGTAGCAGGCGGTGGCGAAGATGCCGAGGCCGCCGAACAGCGTCTTGGCCAGCAGCGCCCAGACGTCCGCCGGGCGCGTCGCCGACAGCACGGCGCCAAAAAAAACGTTCGCCGGCAGGTTGACGAGCAGCTGCGCAATGACGAAGCCGCCGAGCAGCGCCACTGCCGAGAACACGACGCTCAGGCCAAACAGCGAGACGAGACCGCCGACGATGCGCGGCGCGACGAGCTGGCGGATTGGAGCGATCCCCATGATTTCAAGGGCTTCAATCTCGCGGTTGACGCGCATTAGCCCCAGCTCGGTGGTAATCGCCGTCACCGAGCGCGCAATCACAAGCACGCCGGTCAGCAGCGGCGCGACCTCGCGCAGGACGACGACGGTGACCATCCGCCCGAGGTTCTCCGCGCCGGACAGCGCGCCCAGCCCGGTTACGCCTTCGACGATGGCAAACACCCCGACCGCCAGCGCCAACACGGCGATCGGCCCGACGGCCTGCCAGGCGGTGAAATAGACCTGCATCAGCACCTGGCGGGCGAAATCGCGCTGGCCAAAATGCCGCCCGACCCAGAGCATTTTGAACGACAGATAGAGAAAAGCGAGCAAAAACCAGACGTAGCGGCAAAACGCGAGGAAGGCTTGGCCGATGCGGTCTACCCAGGTCACCCAGAAGCCTCGCGTGGTGGGCAGCGCCCTGCCCGGCGCAGTCTGACGCGCGCCGCCGGGGCCGTCAAGGCAGGCATTGCCACGTTATTTCAGTCACTTGTCCAGAGCGGCGCTGTCATGGCTCGGCGTCGCGTTGCGCCGCGCGGATCTCCGCCGTGCGCGCCGCCAGCACTTCCCGCGCCGCCAGCCGAAGCGCAGGCAGCTGCCGCCAGAACAGCGCCGCGCCAACGAGGCACGCCGCACCGCCCAGCGCCACCGTCTGCGGCGCGCCGATGGCCTTGGCCAGCGTCCCCGCCAGCAGCGCGCCAAAGGGCGACATGCCGAGGAACATCATCACGAAGACCGACATCAGCCGACCGCGCAGCGCGTTGGGCACCATCGCCTGCAGCAGCGTGTTGGTCCCCGCCATCTGGATTTGCATGGCAAAGCCGACCGGCACCAGCAGCACCGCTGACAGCCAGACGTGGCGCGAGGCGGCAAAAGCGATCAGCGAGGCGCCAAAAACCACCGCCGACAGCGCGATCCAGCGGCCCAGACCGCTGAGCTCGCGGCGCATCGCCAGCGTCAGCGAGGCCAGCAGCGCGCCGGCGCCGGCCATGCTCATCAGCAAGCCCATCGTGCCGGAGTTGCCATGCAAAATCTCCTGCGCAAACAAGGGCATCAGCACCGCGTACGGCATCCCGGTCAAGCTGACAAGGCCCAGCAGCAGCAGCAGGCTGCGCACCGGCAGCGTCTGCGCGGCGAAGCGAAAGCCCTCGCGCATGTGCTCGAGCGGGGACGCTGTCGGGCGCGCGCGCGTGTGCGGCGGCAGCTGCATGGCCAGCAGCCCGGCGATGACCGCGATGTAGCTGAGACCGTTGAACAAAAAGCACCAGCCCTCGCCGACGAGCGCGACGAGCACGCCGCCGATGGCTGGACCGACGATGCGCGAACCGGTGACCATCGACGAATTGAGGGCGATGGCGTTCGCGCGGTCCTCGTGGCCGACGATGTCGGCGATCAGCGACTGCCGCGCCGGGACGTCAAACGCCGTGACGACGCCCAGCAGCCCGGCCAGCACCAGGATGTGCCAGACCTGGACGACGTGCGCCAGCGTCAGCGCCGCCAGCAGCAGCGCCAACAGCATCGCGCAGGCCTGCGTCACCACGACGATGCGGTGGCGGTGGTGACGGTCGGCGACGATGCCACCGAACGGCGCGACGAAAAAGCCGGGAATTTGCCCGACAAAGCCGGTGACGCCGAGCAGCACCGCCGAGTGCGTCATCTGGTACACGAGCCAGGACTGCGCCACGGACTGCATCCAGGTGCCCAGCAGCGAAACGAGCTGGCCGCTGAAAAACAGCCGGTAATTGCGGTGGCGAAAGGAGCGAAGCAGCGACAGCGGTGGCTTGGGGGCATCCGGCATACGCCGGCGAGCCTAGCCCAGGCGCGGCGGAGCGCCAACGGGAATCTAGCCGAGCGCCGCCAACGTCTCGGCGGTCGAGCGCACGCGCCCCAGCCGCGGGAAGATGTGCTGCAGCGTGTGGTCGTGCTCGGCGGCGCTGCGCGAGGCCATCGCGTCGGCGACGAAGACCTGGTTGTAGCCGTGCTCAAACGCTGCCCGCGCCGTGCTTTCCACGCCGATGCTCGTCGCCACGCCGGTCAGCACGATGGTCTGGATGCCGCGCCGCCGCAGCTGCAGGTCGAGGTCGGTGCCGTAGAACGCGCCCCACTGCTTCTTTGTCACGTGGTGATCGTGCGGCTGCACCGCCAGCTCCGGCACAAGCTCCACCCAATCCGCCGCGCGCGCGCCGCCCCAGGCTGGCTGCACGTCCACAATCGGCCGCAGCATGTCCTTGCCGTCCGCCGCCGGCGCCACGCGCACCCAGACGATCAGCCCGCCCTTGGCGCGCAGCGCGTCCGCCAGCAACACCGTCTGTCGCACCACTTTCGCGCCGGAGCGCGGCGCTGTCGGCAGCGCCACCACGCCGCGCTGCAGATCAATCGCCACGAGCGCGGTGGTTTTGGCATCGAGAATGAACGGTTCCATGCGCGCCTACTTCACAACCGCCGGCGCGCCCTGCGCGAGCGTCGCCAGGAAGGTCATGCCCTGCCGCTGGATTGTTTTGTCGTCGAACATGATGAAGTGGCCGTTGTACGGCTGGCCGGAGAACGCGTTGGCGGCGTCATTGAGCGCCTGGATCGTCACAACGGTCTTGCCGTTGAGGTTGTTGGCGATCGGGAAGCTAGTGGTCACGGTCTCGCCCAAATCGAGCATCGCGTCGAACCAGCTCGGCGGCGGATCCACGTCCTGCGCCGCCACGCCGTGCAGCGCCGCGGCGAAAATGCGGCTCGTCCAGGCGGGCGTGTAGCTGTCGCCGCTATGCGGATCGCCCGGCTCGAAGCTCATGTGCACGGGCTTGGTCGGGTCCTTGTCGCCGTCATTGCGTCCGTAGCTGTGCAGCACGTGGATGCCCTTGCCCTGCGCCGGCTGCCACGCAATTTGCGGCGCGTACAGCAGCGGATCGGACGCCTCGAAGTAGTACTGCAGCAAGTTCAGCGCCGGGTGCTCTTCATCCAGCGACATCTCCTGCATGCCGATGCGCAGGCCCACCGACGCGTCATACGGCAGCTTTTTGCCCAGCAGGCCGTACGGCAGGCTGCCGCCGCAGCCGGAGAGAATGGTGCCGACGAGCGGCGGATCGCTCTGGTACGGCAGGAACATCGGTCCGGTCGTCGAGCCCTGCGAGTGGCCGAAGAACACGAAGGTATTCCAGTCGAACTTCAGGTTCATCGCCGTCTTGGCCGGCCCGGGCACGGTGCCGGCAAAACTCTTGGCCCAGCGGAACAGCGAGTAATTGTCCGCCGCGCCCTGGTAGAAGTTGCCGCGCGCCGCCTTGGGATTGGCAAAATTGTAGAAAAGCGGCCCGGGATCGGTCGTCACGCCGGGTCCGCGGCGGTCAAAGTGCATCGGCTGGTCGATGCCCAACGTCGCGTAGTGCACGGTCTGGCCGTTGGGCGCCTGGATCGCCGAGACCTGCGAACCAAAGCTGTCGGCCATCGAGCGCATGCAGCCGCCGGTGCCGTGCGCCATCACGATCAGCGGCCAGCCGTTGGCCGGCATCGGCACGTTCTTGGGGATCGTCACGGCCATGCACACCGGCTTGAAGTCGTGCGGCGCCGGCTTGCCGTCCGCGCCCAGGTACAGATTGCCGCCCGAGCCATCGCCCTGGTACGGCAGCGTGCCCTCCTGGTACATCGGCAAGTTGATGCGCGCGTGCAGCTCGTAGTAATCGGGCGACGGCTGCGCCGGGCACTGCCGCTGGTCCACGCCCGGGCCGGCGAACGCCGGGTCCGCGCACGGCGAATTGGTCCCCGCCTCGCACAGCGTCCACTGGTTGTCCTTGATCGTCGGCGCCAGCGCGCTGCTCGCCGCCGTCGCCAGCTGCTGCGTCCAGGTCCGCGGCTCCCAGGTCGTGAACTGCGTCGCGCCCAGCAGATGCGGCGCCACGCCCGCGCCGGGGCCTTTGAGCCACGTCCGCAGCGGTAGGTACGTGTCCCACGCCGGCTTCTGCGTCGCGTCCGTCGGCGCCGCGTCCGCCGTCAGCATCTTCAGGTACGGCGCCAGCACCGGCGTCGTGTCGCCGCTGACGAGCTTGCTGTCCGGCCGCGCGCCGTCGGTCACCACCAGCGCGTACGTGTGCCCGGGCGTGAGCAGCTCCGACCACCGCGTGTGGACATACAGCCAGTTGCGGCAGATGTACTTGTTGCGGTCGGCGTGGAACGTCGCGATCAGCGGCGCGATTTGCTGGCCCGTCGTCAGGTCCATCAGCCGCACGCTGGCGCTCGCGCCGTCGGTCGACAGCGTGCTCTGGTCGAGCGGCCGGGTGAAGCGCATGTAGATCGCCGTGCTCAGGCCAAAGCCCGTCATTTCCTTGCCAATTTCGGTCTTCACGCCGGCGATGGCGTCAAAGCCGACAAAGCCATCGCCGGGCGACGGGTGCTTCGACACGTCGATGTGGCCATTTTTCTTCAGCAAATCGTTGGGAAACGGCAGCGTATAGAAGTCCGTGTAGGTGCCATCGCCGGGCATCTCGACGACTGCCTGGAACGGCGCAGCGGCTTCACCGTCGTCGTTGCACTCGACGCCGGGGTACAAGTCCGGGTTCAAGGTCAGGCTGCCGGGCACGCACACGTGGCGCGCGGGCGAGCAGATGAGGCCGTTCATGCAGTCGACCGAGTGCGTACAGGCAACGCCGAGGTCGCCGGCTGAGCTCGATTGCGCCGTGCAGACGCCGGACAAGCTCATGAGATTGCAGAATAACCCGGACTTGCAGCTGCTCGTCGACGAGCACTCGGTGCCGACGTCGCCGCTGCCGGCGGGCACGCAAAAGCCGGCCCAGCCGCACTGCAAGCCGCTGGCGCACTCGGCGCTGAGCAGGCAGGCGCCGTCGGCGGGCGTCTTGCCGACGGCCTGACAGGTGCCGGATGTGCAAGCGAGGCCGAGGCGGCAATCCGTGGTCGCCGTGCAGCTTTTGCCAACGCCGACGCCGGCAAACTGCGCGTAACCGGCGTCGTCCGTCGTCGTCGCGTCGGCGGCGGGGTGGTCAAAATAGGACTCGCAGCCGCCAAGCGCGACAGCCGCCGCGGTGAGCCACAATGCCAGGTGCGTTTGCATGGCCAACTCCTTACAGCGCGCCGGTGACGGTCTTGATAAAGCTGATGACGATTTCGGGCTGGAAGTCGAGATCCACGCCGCCGCCGTTCAGCCGCACCGCATAGAGGTTCTGCTCCGGCACGTCGATGCGCTGGTACACAGCCACCCAGACCTGCTGGCCCGAGACGATGGCCTTGCGCAGCTTGACGCTGAAGTCCGAGGTCGGGTCCAGCTCGAAACGCTGCGGTGTATCGGGCGAAATGGAAGCCAAATAGCGTTGCTTGACGATGGCCGTGTCGTCGTCCACCGCCGTCGGATCGCCCGGCAAATACGCGCTGCCCACGCCCAGCTCATAGCCGCTGAACAGGCCATCGATTGTCGCGGTCTGTTTTGCGCCCGTCGCCGGGTCGATGACGTCCTGGACGAACGCCAGCTTGCTGAAACGCAAGCGGATCTGCGCGATCATGTCCGGGTTATTCTGGCCCTTCATGATGTCCTGAATCTTCGCCGACGTGTCGCTGCTGATCAGGTTGAACCACACGCGCGCCTGCAGCCGCACGCCGCGGAACGGGTCGCCGTACTGGTCCAGGCACTCGGCGGTACAGCGGCCTTCCGTACCGCAATTCACGACTTCCACGTGCAGGTTCTTGAGCGGCACCTTCGGGTCGTCCATCACGGCCTGGTCAAACGACCGCCGGCACTCGCCGTCAATCGTCATCATGCCCTGGATGTGCGCCAGCGAGCCGTTGGCCAGCGACGTCGGAAAACCGGGCGGCATCTGCCCGCTGCCGGCTTTTTGCAGCGTCGCGCCGACAAGTTGGTCGACGTTCGGCCACTTCAGCAGGAACTGGGCGTGCGGGATCGAGTCCTGCGGCACCTCGACGTCGCCCGCCGCCTCAAGGAACGCGCAGGCCGGCAGCGCGGCGGACAGGCACAGCAGCAACAGCAGCGAATGCTTCATTTTTTCGCTCCATAGCCAAAGCCAAATTCCAAGTTGATGTTGAAATCCAAGGTGTTGGCGAAAAAGCTGTCGGGGCCGATGCCAAACGGCGTGATGGCCTCAGCGTTGACGTGGAACCAGTCGATGACGCGGTACCGGGCCTTCGCGAGGAAGATTTCGCGGCCGGTGGAGTGCAGCGCGAACAGGCTGCCGGCGGTGGCGGCGGAGCGGCGGTGGAAGGTCGCGAGAAACTGGAAGTTCTTGTATTCCGGCATCTCCAAGTGGATGAAGAAGTTGTTGTCCGGCTCGGAGTCGTTCACCTCGATGCCGACGGCCATCGCGAACAGCTCGGCGATGCGCCAGCTGGCCTCGAAATACGCGCCGAGCACCGCGGCGCCGTCGTTGACGATCGGCCGGCCCAAAATCGCCTGGACTTTCGTGCCGTTGGGGTCGGCGGTGCGGCTGCCGATGCGGTATTGCAGCCGCTGCACTTCGTACATCACGTCGAAATAGCTCGGCAAGTAGTTCTGGTCGTAGCGGCGCAGCTCGGCGCGCAGGCGCAGCGCGTGGATGGTATCCTCGCCAAAATTCAGGCGAATCAGGTTACCCCACGTCAAGCCGCCCGAGCTGACATAGCGCGTCGGCGGCATCCCGTCGACCGGGTGGTTGCCGTCGGTCGGCAGCCCGGACATCAGCATCGAGTAGTCGACGTAGGTCTTCCAGTCGGTCGTCTTGGTGTCGATCAGCTTGATTTCGGCGTCGATGCCGGTCGCAACCACCTTTGTCGACTCGTAAAACGGCTTGTAGGTATTTTGGTCGACGAGGTATTCGCGCTCGCGGATGCCGTTGTTGTCGACGTCATTGACGTCCACTTTCGCCCGCAGCGGCGCGTCGAGTTCCGCCACCGCCGTCTCGCCCAGCGAAAACGACCGCAGCACGTAATTCTGGCGGTTGACGAACGACAGCGGCTTGAAGAACGCCAGACCGCCAACGACGTTGGGCGCCACGACGTTGTTGACGAACAGCTCGCCCCCGACCCAATCGTTGAACGCGTCGACCTCCCCGCTGACTTGGCGCATGTTCAGGTTCAAGTTGGGGTTGTAGCGCTTGAGGATGGTGCCGTGGCCAAGCGAGCTGGCTTTGAACTGATTGATGTCCACGTACAAGTGGCTTTCCTTGCCGCCATACTGGATTTCCCGAATGATCTGCGCGTATTGCGTCGGATCATTCCAGTCCTGGGTGCGGAACCGCCCGATGTGCGACCAGCCGTGCTGATCGCCAGTGACCGAGTCCGCCGGCCGCGTATCGACGACCTCGAAGCGCAGCGGCACGCCGAAGCTCATCGAGAACGGCTGCTCGGCGATCTCGGTGGAATAATTGATGGATGGCGTCAGCGCGGCGTAGAACACGTCGCCAATGCGCTCCATACCAATCACCGCGCCGACCTGATTTTCCCACGGCACGAGACCGACCGAGCCGACGCTCGCCAGCTCGCCCTTGACGAACTCCTGGCGGCGCTTGTCGAGCTTCGGCGGCTTGGCCGTCGGATCCGCCGGCTTCGCCTCTGCCGGCTTCGCCTCTGGCGGCGGCTGCACCGGCTGCGCCACAACCGGCGTCGGCGCCGCGGGCAAAGCGACGGCGCGCGGCGCGGGCTTGATCACGGGCGACGGCTTGGGCGCCGTCACGGGCTTCGGCGTCGCCGGCGGCACCGGCTTGGGCGGCGCAGGCACGTCCGGGGTCACAAAGACCGGCGGCGGTGGGGGCGGTGGGATGTCGTCGCCCGGCGTTTGCGCGCGCGCAGCCTGGGCGGCAAAGAGCGCAGTCAAGGCGAACGCGTGTCTCGCAGTCGCATGTCGCATGGCCTTTCCTCCTCGCACACGCTCCAACGCGCGCGGCGATCCCCGGTGGTCGACAAGTCTTGCGCACGGAGCCGCGGCGCTTATTGCGGCGACGGCGCGCCAACGCCGATCCGCGTCCGCGGCCCAATGCTATTTGCGCAGCTGACCCAACACTTGATTCACGCACGCGTCGCCCTTGTCCCCGTGCGCCGCTTCCTGTTCTTTGGCG
>CAIPXZ010000060.1 GCA_903869075.1 uncultured Myxococcales bacterium
AGCATCCGCGGCCGGACCAGTCGGATCAGAAGCCAGGAACGACGCGCGTGTCGCCCAATCGGCGACGGCGCTTGTGCTGGATGGGTTCAGAATCCCTACTGCGGCTGCCGTCACCGTGAGGCGGCCGGCGCGGTCAAGGGTGTGGGTCGCGGGCGGAGTTGGGCTGGTCGCGTTGTCGTCGCTGGCATTTGCACTCGTGACGCAGGGACCGGGATCCGCTACGCGCGCGGACATTCCGTCGGCCGCGCCATCTCCGCCAACCGTCGCCCCGTTGGCCATCTCGCGGCCTGCGGCTCCGGCGCCAACACCCGAAACTGAGCAGCGCCCCAGCGCGGTTGAGGCTGCCGAGGAGTCAGCCCACGCCGAGCCGAACGACGAGTTGAACCGGCTAAACGCGGCAGCCCAGCCGGCCCGCGCCGACCAGTCCGAAAAAGTGTCCACCAGGTGCGGCCTTGTCGCGCAAGTTGCGGTGCACGCCGACAGTCGCCCGTCGTTCATCAATTTTGGCGACCGGTTTCCGCGACAGGCCTTTGCAGCCGAGCTTTCAGCGACGGTTCGTGACGAACTGCAACGCAAGTACCGCGACCTGGATGTGGCGCTTGTTGGGAGAGCCGTTTGCGTCAAGGGCTCGATCGAGGGGTCAGGACGAAAGATGCGGTTCGTACTGGCCAACGCAGATGCGGTTACGTTTCAAGTGGCGGCGGGAGCGCGGTGATTGACGACCGCCCCCTGCCCTTCACGGCAAGCCGTTCCAGCGATATTTCGCGTGATACGCCAAACCATCCAGGTCAACGCGCGATCCACGCGACGGCCCGACTGGGGCAACTGCACGTCAACGCTTGCTGGACCGCGAACCAGCCCGCTTGCCATCCGCTACCCGGGTCAACAGCTCTTTGGCCAGCCGGCGCAACAACTTGACCACGAATGACGCCGCACTGGCGCATGTAAGAGCAGGCTTGGTCGCGCTTGCAGCCGGTGGCGGCACTGGCGCCGGGATTGCCGCCTTTGCCGCGGTCGCAGGTTCTTCACGTGCCGCCGGTTGCACGACCCGCAACGATGGCACTGCAGTCACACGCACGTTGGCCGGCGTCGAATTCTTGGTTGCCATTGCCGCGGCAGACCACCAAGCGGTCCTGCCCTTCATCGTCTTCTTGACCTGCCCGTTGGCAGACAGCCGCGCCAGCGACTTGTAGACGTTTGCCTCGTTCCACTCTTGGCCACCGGCTTGCACGATTTCCGCGATCCGCCACTCACGCTCAGGCTTGTTGGCCAGCAGGGACACAACAAATTCAGTTGCAGTGACTGCGGGCTTGGCAGACCTGGGCACGCTGGATGCCGGTTGCGGGACAGGCTTTGGAACCGGTGTCTTTTCCAGCGCAGAAGCCGCGGCAGGTACCAACTTAGCGACCTTGGCGGGATGCACATTGCCAAGATTCGCGTTGGCGATTCCCCACCACGCCTGACGGTCGGCCACGGTCTTCTTGACCTTCCCGGCGACCAGCAACTTCGTCAGCGTGTTGTACGTCACCTTCTCGTTCCACTTGCTGCCACTCGCCTGAACGATCTCCGCAACCCGCCATTCCAGGTCAGGTTGCTTGGCCAGCAGGTCGATGATGAATTGGGCTGCGGTACCGGTTGGCTGGACAGGCGTGGGCGCGCCGACCGGAGCTGGCTGTTGAACTGCCGTGGTTGATGCAATTTTTGCAGGTAGCGGCGTCGTGGTGGCTGATACGAGGACCGGCGCGGCGGTCGTCACAGCCGTCCACAAGACCGATCTGCCTGCACCGATGGTCTTCTTCACCTGACCAGCAACGAGCAGCCGTTTCAGCGTCTCGGTGAAGTTGTCGGCCTTCCATTTCCCGTCGCTAGCGGCATGCAATTCGGACGCGCGCCACGCACGCTCGGGCTGACGCTGCATGAACTCAAGGACAAATTCTGCCGCGCTACCCGTCCTGGTCGCCATTGTGCTGCTCCGTGCGCGTGTCGTGGTCGCGGCGAGGGTCTGCTGAACGACCCCGCGCGCCGCAAAGTAGCACAGTTGGACATTTGGGCGTCAACGGCGGATCTGACAACGCCGAGCATGCAGCACAAGCGCAAAACCATCTGGACTTATTGGAATAAGCTGGATGGAGACGACCCCAAATCGCCTCCCCTGCCCGTTTCGGGCCGGTTCACCGTGCGGACTTGCTGCGCGGCATCAACTACGTGAAGGCCGGCGTGAAGCCGGTGAAGGAAACAGCCCATGCGGCTCATCGGCATTCTTGGTCAAGACAAACACGTTCCTTGCGCTTCCTGCCACCACCATTGGGACGTCGACTACCTGGTGCGCGACCTCGGCCAGCATCGCCTGCGCGGCGAAGGCTTTGCGTACATCCTCTTCGATGATGGCGCGATCACGGTGAACTACTGCCCGTCCTGCGACCTGCCGGCGGCTGCTCCGGTGCGCGCCTCAACGGGAATGCGGGAGCTGCTGGCAGCGGCGTGAGAAGAAACGGCAGGTTGACTTTGCGGTGCCCGTGAGGCGCCACGTGGTTGACAACTGGGCCGTTTCTTATTATGGATTGATAACTTCTGGCTCACCGAATGTGCGCGAAGGAGTTCACGTACGATTGGTGCGATGACGACACCATCGCCGCTGTCTGGTGCTTCCAGTGCGAAGTGCCGCCCCAACCTGTCGGTCCACACGCGTTTTGCACCTTGTCGCTCGTCCTCGACCTGGCGTCGTCCAGGACGTCCTTGAAAGCTATCGGTGTAAGGCAGGATCTCGCTGGGGACACACGCCTGGTTTTCGCTCGTTTGACAATCCGCGGTGGCCACAGCATCCTCCGCGCCCGGAGGCGACGATGCGAATTTCGGTTGTTCTGGGCGCGGTTCTTCTCTTCGCAAACGCGTGCGCGCCGGACTCGCCGGTGCTGCCACCGCCGGACGCGGACGATGCGGTGGCCGAGCTGAGCGATGCCGGCGATGCCAAAGCGGATGTCGCCGGCGGTACCGATGCGGTGCCGAAAGATGTGCAAGCGGAGCTGCCCGGGACCGATGCCATCCTCATTGCTGATGAATTTATCGCGCCGGATGCGCCGATTGGCGTTGACGTCTCGGGCCCGCCGGATATCACCCCGCCGCCGGATGCGAGCGTGCCGCCCGACGTCGCGGACATCGCGACCACGCCGGACGTGCCTGTTGTCCCGGATGTCGCACCCGACGTGCCTCCGCTCGACATTCAGCAGCCGGACGTCCAAGCCAGCCCCGATGTGACCGCCTGCGGCACATGCTACGCCGGCATCCAGGACCACTACGTCAAGGCATCCAACTCGGACACCGGCGACAATTTTGGCACCTCGGTGGCGATCTCCGGCACGACGCTCGTCGTCGGCGCCCCAGGCGAAGGCAGCAAAAGCTCAGGCGTCATGGGCAACCAAGCGGACAACAGCGCGCCCAACGCCGGCGCCGTCTACGTCTTCACCCAGTCGGGCGGCACCTGGGGCCAGCAGGCGTACCTCAAGTCGTCGTGGACGTCCGCCGGGGCCCTTTTCGGCAAAGCCGTCGCGATAAGCGATGACACACTCGCCGCTGGCTCACCCGGTCTCGGCACCGGCGGCGTGCAGGTGTTCGTCCGCAGCGGCACCAGTTGGAGCCCGCAAAGCGTGACCGGCACGATCGGAACAAACGACGACAAGGCGTTTGGCGCCGCCGTGGCGTTGAGCGGCGACACGTTGGTCGTGGGCGCGCCCATGTCCGGCAAGGCGAGCTTGGTCCAGTCCCAAAGCGGTGCGGCGTACGTCCTCGTCCGCAGCGGCGGCAAGTGGACCCAACAGGCGGCACTGGCCGACTCGAACGTCTGGCAGAACAACCAATTCGGCCAATCGGTCGCCGTCGATGGCGACACGGCGGTTGTCGGCTCGTCCATCATCGGCACGAGCAGCCGCGCGTTGGTGTACACCCGCACCGCCGGCGTCTGGACGATGCAGCAATCCATCAGTCCGCAGACCGGCGGCGGCAGCGGCTCAGGCGCCAAATCCGTCGGCATATCCGGCGACACGCTGGCCGTTTTCGCGGGCGGCACCAAGGGCGGCGTGTTCATTTACACCCGCAGCGGCGGCGTTTGGAGCGGGCAAGCCACGCTCAACAGCGACGTCGCCTCGTCCGGGTTTGGCGCTTCGATGCAACTGCTCGGCGACACTGTGCTCGTCGGCGCGCCGGTGGACAACGCCACTGCCGGCGGTTCGGCGTTTCTCTTCCAACGCACGGGCACGACCTGGAGCCAGAAGCTGACGCTGGTCGCCTCCAATCCCGATTGGCAGGACTATTTTGGCTCCAGCGTCGCGTTCGGCGCCGGCGTGATCGCCGTTGGCGCGCAGTACGAGTCGAGTTTCGCCAAGGGCATCGACGGCGATCAGACGAGCAACGAAAACCAAGGCTCCGGCGCGGTGTATTTGTTCCACTGAACCTGTGCGGCGAGCCATGGAGCGTGTCGCCTGGCCCAGTGTGAAGGGCTCTAACCGCGCCGGATGGCGGGGCGAATGGCGACCGTGGCCCGCCCGGGCAAACCAAGCCGTAGTCCAGTTCGTGCGCCGCCGCGCCGGAAACAAGCTTGAGATCGGGCGTCTCCGCCTCCGGCGCCCTTGGCGAAGCCGGCGGCGCCCACCAGCACGGCCACGCGGCGCAGCCTCACAGGCAGGTCCAGCAGCAGCCAGCTGATACGAGGTCCAGGCCCTTCTCCGAGCTGAACTTCCCGCACACATCCAGCCTCCGGGCGGCGCCGGCCCCGTCAGCATGCCGCCTCAGTCCGGGTCTGCCACGTCCGACGCGCCCATCAAGGCCGAGATGTGAGGCCGAGATGCGAGTCTCGGTTGTCCAGGCGGACCGGCCCACGCGCGGCAAGCTTCCCGCGACCACGGCCTTCAGCGTCGGATGGCCGGGTGCTTCGTGTTGAAAATGGACAAGTCGCGGTTGACACCATCCTGGTCGTCGGGTGCCCGCAGTGCGAAGTGCCGGCCCCAATCTGCCGGTCCACACGTTGCACAACGTGTCGCGCGTCGCCTACGCTGCCGCCAGTGCGTCGTGGTCGGCTACCGGTGCAGTCACCGCGGGCGGCCTACTTGGGAATCACGGCGTCGACGTAGAACTCGATGTCATGGATTTCCGAGCCGTCAAGCAAGGTAGACGCCACGAAGATCCAGTCGATCACGTGCTTGGGCAGCGCGCCAGTGGGTCCAGTCAGCGAGCGGATTTCCAGATCCACGACGTCGCCCGCGTGGACAAGCAATGACGTCTGGCCGTTCAGACGCGTGACTGGCAAATCCTCCCACTCGCCCGCGATGACTTCCGTGCTGACGTGCCAACCTTCCGGCATGGGCAGGTCGGCGAACGCCTTGAGCGGCACGTGCGCGACGCCGGAGCGGTCGAATTGGATATCGCCACCTTGCAAGCCCGCTCGCATCTGCACATAAGGGCCTGTTTCCGGATTGGGCAGGCACGGATTGTGCCCAGCGAGCGATGCGGCGTCGGACCAGAAGCGCGGGAGGGAGTAGCCGGCTTCGCTGACTCGCGTGGGGCCACTACCGCCGTGGCTGCACGGGTCAAGTGGCGGATAGCCATACTTGTCGGGGGCGCCGGATACCAAACCAGCGAGGGCCGAGACCATGTGCAACATGAGCTGCGTCAGCGGTCCTGCGCCATCGAGTTCATCGCTGCAATCCTGCACGACGACCACGTTCCAGACGAGGTCGGTGGCGCCAGTCGGGTCAGCTGTCGAGAAATACGCATAGCAGCGCGCCACGCCCTTCTCGAGCAGTTGCGTGCCATGCGGCAAGTAGAGCACCAGCACGTCGCTCGGGCCAGGCTTCGGCAGACTTCCGGCACCGATGAGCGATTGCATGAGCGTGTCAATCACCGGCAGCCCCGACGTATCCGCATCCGCGAGGGTCACGTAGGTCGGGTCCAGCGGCGCATCAACGACCACGGACGTCACATCCTGACAGGCGCCCACGCAGAGCGGCGGGTTTTGTCCGTCACACACGACGGTGCCAAAAACCTGCCACCAGTTCGATTTGCACAGGACGCTGCCCAGCGCCGCCGCATCCGCAGCGCGCGGCGTTCCGGCAAATGTTGCCGATACCAGCCGCGGATTGTGCAGAACCGGCCCGACTGGGCCCGTCTGGGGCGGCGAAAAGTCCACGTCACCCGGCCATGACGTCACCGCATCGGCCCAGTCGTCCCAAGCGTCCGGCCCGACCGGGGCGATGTCTGGTTCTTGCGAACAGGCCGGAAGCAGCAGGAAGAGCGCAAGCCAAATGTGCTTCATCGGCCCTCCATCGTGCAGCCAGGCAGCAGCGCGCGGCGTTTGCCATGGTCGCAAATCGTCGTGTAAGTGGCGGCGTCGCCGGCTGCGCACGCATCGCCAACGCGCGGGTCGGTGCACTTGCCGTCGAGGCCGCAAGCCTCAGATGGGCATCCGATCTCGCACGAGCGCAGCGGCCGACATGTCCAGGTGGCGGCGTCGCATGCCCCGAGGAGGCAGTACGGCCAGTGGTCCGGCTTGCACGCTTCACCATAGGCCGGTCGCGGAACGCACGTGCCCGCGAACCAATCGCCAGTGCAGGACTCCAAGACGGAGCATGATTTGCCACCGCAAGGGTATTCGTCCGATTTCAAGCACACACCGGGCCCGACGTTGAAGACGTTCATCTCGAACTGGTAGCCGCGAATGGTATTGGTCGGCGCGCAGAACAAGCCATTGCCGCAGTCGTCGCTACCCGCTGTGCAGGTCGCGCCCCAGGGAAGTGCGGTTGTGCAGACGCCGCCGCGGCAGCCAAACCCGGTTTCGCAGCCCTGACTTCCGCACTTTTCGCCGGCTTTGGCTGGCCCGGTGCAGACGCCTACGCCATCCCAGCCGCCGATGCATTCGCCTGTCGTGCACAACGCCCCGAACTGGTAATCGTTCAGCCAAGTCAGGTTCATGCACGCATCGCCAATGCCGCGCGCGACGTTTGGAACGCAGACGCCGCCGAGGCAGATGGTTTCCCCTGAGCAATGGTGGACGTCGTTGCACGGCGCGCCTTCGCCCGCGGGCCAGACGCAAACGCCGGGGCAGCCGCCACACGAACCGGTACCACATTCCGCGTCGTCGTCACAGTCAGAGCCGACTGGCAGTGAGCCAGTGAAGATTTCCCTGCAGGCTGCCGGGCTTGCTGCGCTGCCACCCGGGCCGGGCTGGTTCGACACGACTGCCATCTCGATGGTGAGGAAACTCTCAGCGGTCACCGCCGCAAGGCAATCGCCCGCAGCCTGCGGGTCATAGCCGACCCGGCCGATCGATGCGAGCCACAGGCGCGGGCGGAGGAAGTCCAACCCAGCATCATAGGCGTCCGTGCAGATCGCCAGCAGTTGGTCGGCGGAAATGCCCGGATACCACACCAATTCTGCAGCGTTATTGGCAGTGCAGAACGCGCGGGCCGCCGTATGCGCGAAGTCTTGCAGCGCCACCGGCGGGGCGTGTGACTCCGGTGTCGCACACGCCGAGAGGGCGATGACAAGCCAAAGCAAGAGGCGCGCTGGGCCGAACGAAGGGGGGCATGGCCAGATCCGCCGACTCCGCCCGAAAACCCGTTGATAGATGGCACTCCGACCATGTCCACCTGCTGAACTTCCCGACCACATCGAGTTCCTCCGCAGCGCCGGTCCGCCCTGCGTGACGCCTAACAGCCAGTCTCGGGCGCTCCGGGGCGCCCGTCAAGAGCCAGAATGACGTCATTTTCAGGTGTTTAGACGCAGCTGGGCACTCGCGGCTGGCTTCTTCGCCAGTCCACACGGTGCGCATCCTGTCCCGCGTCAGCTGCGCGGCGTCGTCCAGTGCGTCGTGGTCGGGCATAGGCGCAGTCAGAAAGTACCATTGACTCTGAGCGTCGGCGTTCCGTGGATCCAGTTGAACGTCAGCGCGGGCAGACGCGACGGTTCGGAATGCCGAGGCTCTGGTTCTGAATCCCACGCCAGGAACAACGCGTCCGCCAAGCTCGCGCCCGCCAAGCCGACGATGGCGCCGTAACCCGCGTTGCCGAGTCCGCACAGGAACTTGCCGTCCGGACAATTGGCTGTGGCTTTGCCGATCAGCACCCCGACGATCGGTAGGCCGGCGCGTAAGGCGAGACTGCCGGCGGCCCTCAAATAGTTCCCGCGAGCGAGATGGATGGCTGGCCCGCCAAGCCCGTACAGGCCGACAGAGATAACGCCCATCGTCGCGGAATCCGCCGAAAACGCACCGGTGGCAAACAGGACGGCGGCGCCGTCAGCCACGAAAACTTGATAGCCGTACCAAGTGGACGCACTCATGGGCGCGGCGGACTCGGTGGTTGGGCTGACGCGCTCCGGAAGATCGACGAACTCCCGCTGAGCCCAGGCCGCACCTGGCGTCAGGATTGCAGCGCAAAGCAGCGCAACGCTGAGCCTCGGCATCAAGGGCGCCGACCTGATCGGCCGTGTCGTTCGCATGGCAACCTCCCGGCAAAGGCGGCAACGCCGCGCGGAAGTCTGCCGCTGCAAGCGCCGTGCCAGACGGAGATTGACTTGCCTGCGCCGATTGGCTCGGGTCGACGCGTGGTCTGGCGTACGAACGCTCCGCCTGCTGGCGTACGCGTGCACCAGCTGAAGCTGTGCGACGCGCCAGTTCTACTCCGCGTCATTCAGGGCGTCGTCGAGGTCGAGTATTGGCGCAGTCATTCTGGGGAACAGGCGCTGGCCTCGGGCGATCCGGCGCTATCAAGGCGACGAATGTGACAGGCAAGCTCAGCAGGTGGACATGCTCGGAACGCCTTCTTCTATCGGCGGCATTTGAACGGTGGATACTGCCGCCCGCCGCGCAGAAGTAGATTGCCGCCATTTGGGTATCAATGCGGCGAGAAATTGTCGGGCAGCCAATGCCCGAGCGTTCGAATCGCAAGGACGACTGGCGTCAGCACTAGGCCCGCCCCCGCGCCGAGCAGTGCGAGCAGGGCATCGATGAACAGCACGGCAAGCACGCCCACTTCGCACGCATCCTGGTGCTGCGCCACCCACAGTTCCCCGCCGCGGGTCAGAACGAGGTGCGTCTCCAAGCGGCACGGGCGGTGCACCTCTCGGGAAAAACTGACGTGTTCCTGCGCATCCTCCGGTCCGTCCTGGAGATCGTACTTCGGCGTCGACTCGGTGATTTCCGGTTGGGCCACCTCCGCCACCGGCGTGCACCCGTCGGCACCGCAACCCAGCAGCACGCCTTGGGTCGTCTCCGCCTGCACCCACGTCGAGATGCCCTCGCGCAAATGCGTCAGGTGAAAGCCAGTGGCCGGGATCCGACGCCAGTCTGCGTGCGGGTGGCTGCCCATCCAGAAGGCCGCCCCAAGCCCGGCCACGCCGCCCAGGGGAACGAGCAAGGCTGCCAGCGCGAGGAAGCGTTTCCAGTACGGCGATTCCTGCTTGAACTCCATGAGGGTTCTCCAATCGCCGCCGGAATGCACGCGGGCTCAGGAACGAAGTTCGCTGCGCCACTGCCCGTCCAGGACGCCATGGGCGCTGTAGCTTAGCGGGCGCGCGACAGGACGCGCAACGTGTGGACTGGCGAAGAAGTCCCGCCCACCTGACTGCGGCGCCGGGATCCGCAGGAGCACTTCACGTTGAAATCGGACAAGTGCGTGTTGACACCAGTGGTTCGAGTACTACAGCGACCAGCCGGCGTTGGGTGGCGGCGAGTTGCTCAAGAATATCAAGTCGGTGGCGAAGATCGGCAAGAAGAACGGGGAACAGCCACTGCCGGAGAACGGCCCGGTGGTGCCGCAGGTCGTGGTGGGGCTATCGCCGCGGCGGGGTGATGAAGTGCGGGTCGGGGTGTTGTAAGCAGCCCCGGGCAGCTCATCCAGCGCGAAACACGCGCTCGCGGTGCCACGGCAAGAACTGGCGGTGACCCGCGGCCAGAGCGGCAATGCGCAGCGGGGGCGTCAGCCCCAGCAGGGCGCGGGCGTCCGCCGGGAGCGCCGGTGAAACACGCATGCTGCCGTCGTCTTCAAACGTGATCCACCCGCCGTCAAACGCCGCGTCCAGGTGCGGCGCCAGCAGCAGCCCGTTGAAGACGTCCAGCCGCTCCGCATCGGTCGCGCAGTCCGCCCAGGGCTTGATGTGGCTCGCGCGCAGCAGCGCCGGCACCGCCAGCCCGGTCACCGCGCAGCGCCCCTGCCAGTACTCCAGCAGGCCGGCGCGGAAGACGTCCTGGCCGACGCGGCGCCGGATCAGCTGCTCGGCCTCCGTCGCGGTCGGCGGCGTCGCCAGCTTGGCCTCGAAAACGTGCAGCAGCTCGTCCGGCAGCGTCCGTGCCAGCGGAATCACCCGGTACAGCAGCGCGCCCAGCGCATCGACGCTCGTCACGCAGCGCGCGCCCGCGGCGCCGTCCGGCAGCGGGCTGACGTGGGTCACGCCGTGGTCGGCCAGCGCCAGCGCGACGTTGTGCTGCGATACCGCCGCGACGAATAGCGCATCGCCCAGCGACGTCAGCCACACGCGCACGGGCGAGCGCGAGGTGCCGAAGCACAGCCAGTCGCCGGTCGGCGCCAGTTCCAGGTCAAAACCGGCATCGGTGGCGGCTTTGCGGAGGAGAATCTGCACTTGCGGCGGGATCGTCGGCATGGGACTCCAGTTGGGCTATCGGCCAAGTCTATCGGCCAGCATCGCGGCGTCATTGTGGATTGGCCGATACATCAGTCGTGTTGATTCAAGCAGTTGCACGCCTATCGGCCAAGGTTGCTCCGCCACAATCGGCCAGTTGGCCGATGGCTATCGCCCGCGGGGAGCGTCACCGGCGCTTTCCCGGCTCCGCGCGCGCGTCGGCTTGTCCGGTAGCGTCAGCTCAACCAAGCCGTCGCCGATCGCCGGGCGCAGGTAGTTCGTGCGGAAGTGCTCGTCGTGGCGCAGGTCGAGCCGCTGCATGATCTCTTGGCGGGTCAGGCTACCGTGCAATACCTGCAGCATTTTCAGCACTTCCGAGACGCCTTCCGCGGTGGCGTCCCCGGTAGCTTGCGCGGTGGGCCGGCACGCACGCCACAACGGGCGGCGCGCACGCTGACTAGACTCCGACGGCTTGGGAGTCTGACCGGGAGACCGCAGGCGAAGGGGCGCGTCTGCCCGTCGCGTACGGTTCAGATAGCTTGCCGTCCACGTCGATGATCCCGGCCTTCTGAAGAAAATCTCGCGTCTGTTCGGTGCTTTGCCCCTTGCGCCACTGACTCGCTTTGGCGAAGACGTCTGAATCCGCTCGTTGCTTCCGGTTTGACATATCGGTCCTCGCCTGAGCCAATCCGGCTCACTCACCGTCAAAGATAGCATACCCCGCGGGCTGGAAGTACCCAAGAATACACTTAGGGTCACGAATGGCTAACTGCACGTGGCTCTTCTCGCGAATTGCGGCGCCCGGAAACGCCGGCTTTCCTTCCTGAAACATCCCGCGGACCGATTGGTACGGCTCGCCGACCTGTTCCAAAGCGAGAAGCCCCGAATTGATAACCGCACAATCGCGTTTGCGAAGGAGCAAATCGTCATCGCCGTCGTTTGCCCTGTCATTTGTGGGCATTGGGGTCCCAACCTTGTCCAACTGGCGCTTCAGGTCTTTGTAAAACCGGTTGAGTTGCCCCGTCGCTCGGGTATCGGTGAGGTCAAAGCAGTGCCCCAGATCCAAATACGCTCCGATAACAAACGGCTCGGTCACGCGATTCCGGGCCTTCTGCTCCTCGGCAAATTCTTTGGCGCGCTGGAAACCCTCCTCCCAGAAGTAGATTCCTTTTCCGAGCCAGTCATACCGGTTCTCGCTTGCCACGAGTTCACCGCCCTTACCGAGTACGGCGATGGCTGTGCGCTTGTCGCACCCGTGGTACCCGACGATGACGCGCCGACTGTGGGGGTAATGAAAATGCACTGAATCTCCACATTTTCAATTGGTTGCAACTTGATCGAGCCCGAATGCGCCCGGATTGGCGCTGACAGCGGCCAGCGCGGCGGATGCCAACTAACGTTGTCCGAAGCCCTGGCGTGCGTCAAGTGCGAAATGTCGGGGGCGAGGCCGTTCTGGCGGGGGCTCGGCCGCCGACCTAGCCAAGCGATATCGGCAGGCCGCGGCGTCGAACGGGCGCGTCAGGAGCTTGCCGGTGCGATCCAAACGGTCCACCAAGCCTGCGTGCGCCTCGGCCGTCAGCTCGGCGATGCTGCCAAACCGGCGGGGGATCAGCTGGTCGTTCGCCTTGCGGACCAGCGCGGCCATCTTGGCATCCCGTCCGGCGTCGTCGTTGCCCTTGACCAGCACGATGCGCGGCTTGCCGAGCGCCGTCGCGGCGTCAAACTCGCGCTCGGAGGGCGAGACGCCTGCTGCGTCCTAAAAGCCGTAGGACCGGCCCAGGAGCGCCAGATAGACGTCTGCACGGGCCACGTCAGCCAGGTGCGCCTCGTCGGCGCGCTGGTCCATAGCGGGAAGATCCTCGAAGAGGAAGACATCGAAGAAGCGGCGGAGGAGCGGATCAGCGCGGATGAAGTCGCGGACGGCCCGGCGCTCGACGGCGAGTTCCTTTTGCACGCTGCTGCAGAAGATGCGCTCAGACATCCTTTCCTCCCTCGGCCGCGGCACGCGATGCCTTCCACGAGTCCAACAGCCCGCCGCGACGAATCGTATGATCCGGCCCCAGCCAAGGTAAGTCTTGCGCTCGCGCGTACACCTCGTCTGCGCCACGGCCTGTCATCGAATTCACAGCAGCGACGATGGCCGTGTCTGCGGGAATGACCTCAGGCACCGGCTCGAACCGGCCCAGCAGCGCGAGCCTGGAACTCAGCGGAAAGGTCACGTCCGTCTCCGGCAGCGCGAAGCCCGGCGAGAACGGCGACGGTGGCCGCGGCGTCGACCAGTTGAGGCCAACCGGGTCGGCGGAACAGACAAAATGGTCGGCGCTGCCCACTGCCGCGAGTAAGGTCCAGTTTCGATGAAGCAACAAGCCGCAGATTTGCTGAGCCTGGTCCAGAGCTTGAAGCACCTCCCACGTGTTTCCGGCGGAAATCTTGAAGTCGGCGCGCTCGATGTACTCCCGCATCTCCTGGTATGGCACGTCGGGCATTTCCTCGCTGCCGCCCGCGCGAACAGACTCGCGCAACGCCGCCCATCGCTCTGGCGTCGCAACGCTCATGCGCAACATCGTCAAAGATGCCTGCTCCACGGCTAGGGACGTCACGGCGCGGACGCGGGGCACACGGGCCGCGTGGAGCGCGATGAACGCCACCACCCAGCTCAAGTCCTCGCCTTCCGGCACCCTCCCAGTCGCGATGGCGCGCTGGATGGCGCCAATGCCCGGCCCTTCGATCGAGGCCATCGTGACTTCAACCTCGTCGGGCGGCACGCCGGGGGCGTCGACACGGTGAAGGTCGCGCTTGTGGCCGATGGCGTGTGGCGCTTGGTTTAGCCGAACCTGCTCGCGGACGAGGTCAATGACGCACAGCCTGCCGCGCGCGTCAGCGAAGCCTCCGAGGTACTCGGCGGTCACGTAGTGGTGCTTGCGAGCCGAGGTGTTCATTCCAACCGCATCAAGAATGGGTCGCCTTCGACGCCGAAGCCTTGGTATCCATGCCGGCATCGATGAGCACGACGTCTGGACTGCCTTCAAGTCCAAGATTCTTCAGAATTTTCTCGACCCGCATACGCTCGTCCCGCGAGAAGTGCAGGATGACCTTGATCGTCCGACGCGTATCGCTGGCCTTCTCGTAGATCCGGGTCTGGTGCTGCAGATTCTTCTCCAGCGCCGTGTTCTTGGCCAACTTGAACTCGATTAGCGTGGCGTCCTTCCTGCCCTTTGATGCCTTGAAATCGACGGGCCCCCGGCCGTTGTTCACTTCGGCGTTGATGTCCACGTCGGCGTTGAACCAGGTCAGGCGGTACATGATGTGCAAGTCCGTCTCGCGCTGGATCGGCTTGCCCTTCAGGTAGAAAAGGCGATAGCCGCCTTGGTCCTCAATGACGTGCTTCAAGTAGTTGACCCGCTTGAGGCTTTCATCGTACGACTCGCCGAGGTCATAGAATTCTGTGCCGGCCAAGTGCTCCGAGATCAGCTGGCCCAGATTTACGACGAACTGCTCTGCGGTGTCCTGCACCCGCTCCTGGCTCAGGCGGTGGGCGTCGGGCGCGCTCAGTTCCTTGGACTTGATGTAGCGGTCGAGAAGCTCGCTAAACGCCGCGATAGTCTTGAGTCGCGCCGCGTTGCGCTCTCGTTCCTTTGACTCGGCCGTGAGCTGC
>CAIPXZ010000061.1 GCA_903869075.1 uncultured Myxococcales bacterium
ACCGCGCGCGCCATGGACACCGCCGACGCGGCGACCCACGCTGGACGCGCCGCGGCAGCACTGCCCGGCGAGGAGGCCGATGGACCGAACGCGCCCGCTGCTGCTGCCGATCGCGCTCGCGGCGTTGCTGCTGGCGGGCTGGGCGCTGCGCATGCACACGGCACCGGAAGCGCTGGCGGAGCCGCGTGTGCGGCTGTACGAGGCCGACCCCTACCTGCACCTGCGCCGCGCCGTGCGCCTGACCGAGGGCGCGCCGGACCTGGGCTACACGGATCCGTTCCAGAATTTTCCCGACGCGCAGGTCTGCAGCCAGCTGCCCGTCGGTTTTGCCGGGCTGATGGCGCTTGCCGGCTCGGTGACGCCGGGGCCGGATCCGGCGGAGCGCATCGCGCTGGGCGGCGGCGTCGTGGCGGTGCCGCTGCTCGGTGTGCTGGCGGCGTGGCTGGCGTGGCGGCTGGGCCGTAAGCGCTCTATACTGTTCGGCTTTTCGCTTGCGACAGGCGTGGCGCTGCTGCCGATCGCCGTGGATGCGAGCATGGCCGGGCGCATGGACCACCACGTCCTGGATCCGCTGGTTGTGGCGGCGATGCTGCTGGCGCTGACCGATGTGGCGCGGCCGTGGCGCGCCGGGCTGGCGGCAGGCGTTGTCGGCGCGGCGGCGCTGGCGAGCTTTCCCTCGGCGCTTGTGACGGTGACGGTGACGCTGGCGGCGGCGCCGGTCGCGGGCTTGCTCGCGGCGACTGCGGGCGGAACGGCGCGGCCCTTCGCGCGCGTGGGCGCGATCGCCGGGTTGACGGCCGGCTTGCTGGGGCTGGGCTTTCACGCGCTGCTGACGCCGTGCGTCGGCTCGACAGCGCTGCTGGCGAACACTTGGCTGCCGCCGGCGCTGGCGCTCGTCGTCGCCGCTGTGGCGGCGGTCGTCTGGCTGACGCTGCCGCGCGAGGGCCTGCAGCGCCGCGCGTGCCTGCTGATCGCCGCGGGCGTGGTCGTGCCGGTGCTGATCCTCGCCGCGGTGCCGACGGCGCGCGCCTGGCTGGACGTGCTGCAGGGGCGCTTCGCCGGGCGGCTGACCAACGAATGGGCGGCGCTGTGGCAGACGACGCCGGGCTGGTGGTCGGGCAAGCTGACCTGGGCTTTCCTTCTGATTCCGATGGGTTGGCTGTGGCTGCTGCGCCAAGCGCGCCGCGCCGACGCCCAACCGACAACGCAGCTGCTGGCGGCGCACGTCTGGCTTGTGGCGCCGGCGTTTGCGATTCAGGCCAAGTATTTCAGCCATCTGGCCGTCATCGCGCTGTGCGCCGGGCTAGCGGCGCTGCTGGAGCTCGTGGCGCTGTGGCGGCGGGCGGCGCCGGTGCGGACGCGACGGCTGGCGGCGGCGCTGGGGCTGGTGCTGGTGCCGCTGTTGGCGATTGAGCCGGTGCTCAATTATCGAGCCAAAACGCTGGTTTGGACGTCAACCCAGGCCGTCACCGAGGTGCTGGCGTGGCTGGATACCCACGCCCGGACGGTCAAGCCGGCGCGACCGGCGTGGGGCGTGCTGTCGCTGTGGTCGAATGGATTTTGGATCGCCGCGCTGGGCCAGCGGCCGACATACACGAACAACTTCGTGGCAGCGCCGGAGTCGTCCGCCTATGTCCAGCATATCCTCGATAGTTTCGAGTGGTTGTACAGCGCCGACGGCGCGCTGCTGCAGGACGCGATGGTCCGCAAGCGCCTGCGCTACCTGCTGACGACGCCGTCTGACGCCCACGAGCTGCGGGCGTTCCAGGCGACGACGCCGCGGCCGATCGCCGGGCTGCTGACCGGACCGGCGGAGGATGCCAACAGCCAGCCGGGCGAGGCGTTCGCCCGCTCCAACCTCGTGCATTTGGTGGCTTTTCAGGGGACGCGGCAGCCGGGCAGCCCGTGTCTGGACGGCCTGCAGCTGCAGGCCGGGTCGCAGCTGACGCTGGACGTCGCCGGGCGGCGGGTGCCGGCGGTGCAGTTGTACGAACGCGTGGCGGGCGCCCACGTCCGCGCCGAGGCGCTGGCGCCCGGGACGCGCGTGCGCGTGGGCACGGGGCGGCGGCTGGGGGCGACGGCGTTCACGTTCGAGTGCGAGGCCGTCGCCGATACCGCCGGGCGCGCGGACGTGCGCTGGCCGTATCCGAGCGAGCCGACCGGGCAGGTCCAGCCGACATCGCCGGTGCTCGTGTGGCTGGGCGAGGACGCGACGCCGGTGGCGCTGACCGTCTCCGCCGCGGCGGTCGTCCACGGCGTGACCGTACCCGTCGCGCGCTGAGCGGCGGGTCGTCCATGACCGTTCAGGGGGACGCGTCACCCGCCGTCGCCGCCTTCCCGGACGGTGCGCCGAGGCAGAAGTCATTCTTTTCACAGCCAAAACGCTGACAGACACCGCCGGCAGCGTAAGGCGAGCAGTCGGCCGGCAGAGCGCAGGCCACGGTGCACAGCAGCTGCGGGCCGGCGGCCGTGGCACCAAAACAGGTGGCGGTTTGCGCGACGAAATGCGCGCTGACGTCCACGCAGGTGAGGCCGTTGGCGCAGTCCGCGTTGGTGGCGCAGAAGTGGCCAAGGGCGCCGCCGCTGACCGCCGTCGGCGCTGCTGAGGCACAGGCAGCGACGGCCGGCAACAGGACAAAAAGGCCACGCAAGCGCATGTGAACTCCGTTCTTTCAGGCAGTTGCCGCGCGACGGCGACGCCGCCCGCACGGCGCGAGTCTGGTCCTCGAGTCGATCCTCGTCAAGACAACGCGAACGGCTGATTGCCATTCCCCACCCCATCCCGCAAAATGCCGGACCGCGGCCCGCGCCGCCTGAGAGCCCCGTGTCCACGTACGCCATCGGCGACATCCAAGGCTGCTTTGACGCGTTCAGCCGCTTGCTGGCGGCCATTGCCTTTCGCCCCGACCGCGACACGCTGTGGCTGGCCGGCGATCTCGTGAACCGCGGACCGGATTCGCTGGCCGTGCTGCGCTGGTGCCTCGGGCACGCCGACAACGTGGTGGCGGTGCTGGGCAACCACGACCTGCACGCGCTGGCGCGAGCGGCGGGCGCGGCAGGGCCAAAACGCCGTGATTCTCTGGAAGAATTGTTGCACGCGCCGGATCGCGATGCCCTGCTCGACTGGCTGCGCCACAAGCCGCTGCTGTACCGCGAAGGGCCGTACACGCTCGTGCACGCCGGGCTGCTGCCGGCGTGGACGGTGGACGACGCGGCGGCGATCGCGGCGGCGTACGGTGCGGAGCTGAACGGCGCGCGGATGCCGCTGGCGCTGCGGGCGCTGCGCGACCAGGACATCCACCTGCCGGAGCTGCGCGAGCTGGCACAAAATGCCGGGCTGCTGACGCGGATTCGCACCTGCACGGTCGCGGGCGAGCCGTGCACCGAATTTGCCGGCCCACCGCAAGAAGCGCCGCCGGGCTGCCTGCCGTGGTTCCGCGTGCCGGGGCGCAAAAGCGCTGACACTGTTCTGGTTTTTGGCCACTGGGCGGCGCTGGGGCTGCTGCTGGAGGACAACCTCATCGCGCTGGATACCGGCTGCGTGTGGGGCAATGCGCTGACGGCGGTGCGGCTGGACGATCGCGCTGTGTTTCAGGTGGCGGCGACGCCGCGCTTGGCGAATTTGCGATAACCGCTGCCCTGCTGCTATCACGCGCCGGGCTTTTGGAGCGACTCTCATGGCACGTACCCGCAAAGAACAGGTTCTGGACCGCTTGGCTGACTTGGACGCCAAAGCCGTTGCCGGCGGCGGCGCGGAGCGGCGTGAAAAACAGCACCAGCAAGGCAAGCTGACGGCGCGCGAGCGCATCGAGCTGCTGCTGGATCCGGGCTCGTTCATCGAGATGGACCGCTTCGTCACCCACCGCTGCGTCGATTTCGGCATGGCGGACAAGAAGTTCCCGGGCGATGGCGTCGTCACCGGTCACGGCACCGTCGAGGGCCGGACGATCTACGTCTTCGCCCAGGACTTCACGGTTTTTGGCGGCTCGCTGTCGGGCGCGTTCGCGCAAAAAATCTGCAAAATCATGGATCTGGCCGTCAAGACCGGCGCGCCGGTTGTCGGCCTGAACGACTCCGGTGGCGCGCGCATCCAGGAAGGCGTCGAGTCGCTCGCCGGCTACGCGGAAATTTTCTGGCGCAACACCCAGGCGTCGGGCGTCATCCCGCAAATCTCCCTGATTTTGGGCCCTTGCGCCGGCGGCGCTGTGTACAGCCCGGCGATCACCGACTTTGTCATCATGGCCCAGCAGACGAGCTTCATGTTCATCACCGGTCCGGACGTGATCAAGACGGTGACGCATGAGTCGGTGACGCAAGAGGAATTGGGCGGCGCGGTGCGGCACGCGACGACGTCGGGCGTCGCGCATTTTGCCGCCGATGACGAGAAGGCAGCGATCGCCACGGCGCGGGTGCTGCTGAGCTTTTTGCCGTCGAACAACCTCGACAGCCCGCCGCGGATCGCGACGCAGGATCCGGTCAACCGCAAGGACGAGAAGCTCAAGACCGTGGTGCCGGACGACCCGTCCAAGCCGTACGACATGAAGGACGTGATCCACGCTGTGGTCGACGACGGCGTGTTTTTTGAGGTCCATGAGCGCTATGCCCGCAATATCCTTTGCGGATTCGCGCGGATCAACGGCCAGAGCGTCGGCGTCGTCGGCAACCAGCCGGCATTTCTCGCCGGCTGCCTGGACATCGACGCCAGCGTCAAAGCCGCGAGATTTGTACGCTTTTGCGACTGCTTCAACATCCCGCTCGTCACGTTTGTCGACGTCCCCGGCTTTTTGCCCGGCACGGCGCAGGAATACGGCGGCATCATCCGCCACGGCGCCAAGCTTCTGTACGCCTACGCCGAGGCGACTGTACCCAAAGTGACGATTATCACTCGCAAAGCCTATGGCGGCGCGTACGACGTCATGAGCTCCAAGCACATCCGCGGCGACATGAATTTCGCCTGGCCGAGCGCCGAGATCGCGGTCATGGGCCCCGACGGCGCTGTCAACATCATCTACCGCCAGGAGCTGCAAAAGGCCGCGAATCCGACGGCGGAGCGCGCCAAGCTGACCGAGCACTACCGCGACACTTTTGCCAATCCTTTCAAGGCGGCGGAGCTGGGCTACGTCGACGAAGTCATCCACCCGGAGGATACGCGGCAGCGCGTGGCGCGGTCGCTGGAGCTGCTCAAAGGCAAGCGGGAAGTCGCGCCGAGCCGCAAGCACGGCAACTTGCCGCTGTGACCGCCGCAGCTGAATAAGCGCGCGCTCCGGGCGTTATAGCTGGCGATGCCCGCGGCGGTACCGCCCATTTTGCGCGAGGAATTCATGCACCCACGGCACCTGGCCCTCGCGCTCCTGCTCCTGCCCGGCTGCCTGGCCGGGACCATGCCGCTGCTGCCGGAGCCGACGCCGCAGGCGATGCGCACCGACGTGCCGCTGGACGTGGTGACCAAGCTGGCGGGCGCCCAGGATCCGCTACCGGTGAAGGGAAGTTTTTGGCAGTTCAGCGAGTTGGAGCATGCGGTGGCGCGCGCTGTGCTGACCGGTGCGGCGCCTTGGGCCGAGGCGCACCGGGCCGAGCGAGAGCGCGGCTGGCAGATCCAGGCGGAGCTCATCAAGAGCGATGCGGAGGTTGGCAGCGGTCAGGTCCGCACAAGCCTGGGCGTGCGCGCGACGTTGCGCGCTGTCGTCGGTCAGGTCTTCCTCAGCCAGACGCAGGTGTTCTGCGCCACGGCTGGTGCGGCCAAAACGGAAGCGGAAGCACGCGACGTCCTGTGGCGCTGCATCAGCGGCCTGAGCCGCAACATTACCGGCTGGCTGGACGGCGTACAGCCTTGATTTCAGTGGAGTCTACCATGAAGAACCTGCAGCTTCTGGCGCTCGCCTTGTCCCTGGCGGCGTGCGGCTCGACGATCGAGCCCGGCCACCGCGGCTTGCTTTTCAATCCGCGCGACGGCGGCCTGCAGCACAATGTGCTGGAGCCTGGCCGGCACTACACCGGCTTTTTTGGCCGCCTGGACGACTTCGACGTGACGTACTCGACGCGCCAGGAGGAGATGAACACGGTGTCGCAAGAAGGCCTGCGGCTGCTTGTGCACGTGTCGGCGATCTTCCGGCCGGTCGTCTCGGAACTCTATGAACTGGATACGGAAATTGGCCCGCAGTATTACGAGGAAGTCATCGGTCCGGAATTCCGCAGCGCGGCCCGCGGCGTGTTCGCGCGCCACAGCTACATGGACATCGCCAAGCAAAATGAGGCGATCGAGAACGAGATCGAGACGGACCTGCGGCGGCGGACGTCGGGAAAACACGTTGAAATCACGTCGGTTACTCTGGAGGGCGTGAATTACGCGCCGGAGATCGCCAAGGCGGTGCAGGACAAGCTTGTCGGCGAGCAGGACACGGCGCGGCAAAAGGTGCTGCTGGATAACGAAGCGCTGCGCCGCAAGCTGGAGCTGGAGCACGAAGCGGAGCGGGAAAAGCTCAAGGCGGAAGCGGAGTTGCGCGAGGCCCAACGGCGCGTCGAGGTGGCCAAGGCCCAAGCCGAGCTGGACCGCGTCATGGCGGCGACGGCGGCGGAAATCAAGGTGACGCGCGCCACGGCGGACGCCAAGGAGATGACGCTGCTGGCGACCGCCAAGGAAGCGATGAAAAAGGCCGAGGCGCAGGCGCTGACACCGCTGATGGTGATGATGCGCGGCTATGAAGCGCTGGGCCAGCTGGGGCAAAATGGCGCGACGGTCTACCTCGGCGACTTCAGCCACGTGCCGGCGTTCCTGTTCCCCAAGGTGCCGGGCTTTTCGCCGGCGTTTGACCCGGGCAAGGGCGCCGGCGCGACGGAGCCGACGGGCAAGCGCAAGCGGGACTAGCCGCGCTCGCCGAGGGAGAATTCCTCAAGAACGGCGCGGTCTTTGCCGGCGCGCTTGGCGCGGTACATCAGGTCGTCGGCGCGCTGCAAGATGGCGTCCACGCTGCCGCCGCCGTTGGCAAATACCGCGGCGCCGATGCTCGCCGACACCGGCATCCCCGGCGTGCGGGCGAACACGGCGCGCAGCTCCGCCGTCAACCGCCGCAGCTGCGCCTCGGCTTGCGCGCGGTCCGTCGTCGACAGCAGCAGCGCAAACTCATCGCCGCCCAGCCGCGCCACGCGATCGGTGCGCCGCGTTGCGCGCTCCAGCGCCGCCGCCACGTCCGCCAGCAGCTGATCGCCGGCCTTGTGGCCGAGGTTGTCGTTGACCCACTTGAAGTTGTCGAGGTCCAAAAACACCAGCGTGAACGGGCTTTTGACGCGCTGGACGCGGTCCAGCTCTTCGGCGATCTCCTCGCGGAACTGCCGCGTATTCAGCAGTCCGGTCAGCGAGTCCGTGCGCGCCAGCAGCCGCTCGTGCGCCAGCGCGCCGCTCAACCGGGCGATCAGCACGGCGAACGCGGCAAACTCGGCAAGCTGCGTGCCGGTATTGAACGCCCACATCCACGGCCGCGAATAGGTCATGCCGGCCAGCCAGTTGGACACGAGCCAGGTGAGCGCCGTCGCGCAGGCAAGAGCCACCGACGGCCCGGTCGCGCGCTGCCAAGCGCCAATGGTCAGCGGCAGAAAATACAGCGGATAAATGCGCAGTTCTGAGCCAGTGATGTAATCCACCCAGCCGATCCCCAGCGTCACAAGGACGCCGAACAGCCAGCGGGTACGCGGCGGCCAAGTACGCGGGTCGACCCAGGTCACGCCCATGGAGCCTCGCAGGTGCGGCAATCACCTATACGGCGGAGTCTGCCACATTCCGGGATGCGGGGCGGAATTTCGTACGGCGGCTATTTGTGGTGCGGCTTCTTGCCGTGGCCTTTGGCCGGATGCTTGGGGGCGTGCTTCGCGGCGGTTTTGTCGGCTTTGGCCGCCTTGGCAGCAGCCGCTTTCTCCGCCTTGGCGGCCTTCTTCGCCGCGGCTTTCTCCGCCTTGGCGTGCTTGGCAGCGGCGGCCTTGTCGCGCTTGGCCTGCTTGGCCAGCGCAGCTTTCTCCTTCTTGGTCAGCGGCTTGACAACTTTGGGCGGCTCCGGCGGTGGCGCCGGCTTGGGCGGCTCAACGACCTTGGGCGCCTCGACCTTCGGCGCCGGCGCGACGTCCGGACAGCCGTCCAGGTCCTCAAAGCCGTTCTTGGTCTCCGGCGCCGACGGGCACAGGTCGTCGACGTCCGGGATGCCGTCCTTGTCATTGTCCGGGTCCGGACAGCCGTCCGCGTCCTCAAAATTATCCAAATCTTCGGCGACGTTCGGGCACTTGTCGCTGACGTCCGGGATGCCGTCTTTGTCGTTGTCCGGGTCCGGGCAGCCGTCGCTGTCCTCAAAGCCGTCCTTGTCCTCGGGCACGTTGGGGCATTTGTCCTGCGCGTCGGGGATGCCGTCCTTGTCGTTGTCCGGGTCCGGGCAGCCGTCGCTGTCCTCAAAACCGTCCTTGTCTTCGGGCTCGTTCGGGCACTTGTCGTCCTTGTCGAGGATGCCGTCGCCGTCCTGGTCGCGGTTGATTTTGCGCGCGTCAAACTGCACGCCAGCCGCCAGCCGCAGCCCCGCGGAGCCCATCGCCGAAGTCGGCGCGCCGCCGGCCATCGCGAAAATCCGCCACGCGTCCGCCACGCGCACATCGCCGCCGAGCACCACGTCCACGACCGTCTGGCTCTTGGGAATCGCGTTGGTCAGCAGCGTGCCTTGCGCCTGCAGCTCGGCGCGGGCGCCAAACAGGTCGCCGGCAAAGCCGCGCCGCACCGCACCGCGCGCCAGCCACACCGAGCCGGAGCGGGCGATCGTCGTGTCCGTGCCATTTTCGATGGTAAATCCAGCAGAATCAACTGGATGCACGCGCAGCGACTGCGCCGACTCGCCGCGCACGCCCACGTTCACGTCGCCGCGCCAGGGCCCCCACACCGCCGTCGCCAGCACTTCGATTGCACCCGCCAAGGTGCCGCCCATCATCGAACCGGCTTTCGCCGTCGGCAGTTCGCCCACGCCGGCCAGACCGAGGTGAAAAGCGAAGCTGTCGGCGCGCGTCGACCACAGCTGCCAGCGCGCGTCCAGTCGCAGATCGCCCATCGCCGGCGCGCTCGGCGTGTCCAGCTGCGCGAGGTTCGAGCCGCCGCCGCGGATCACACCCGCCACCGGCAAGCTCGCGGCGATCATGCCGTGGTCAAAAAGCCCCAGCGCGCCGCCGAACTCGATCGTGCCAAGGTCACCCACAAGCGTCTGCGTCGCGCCCACTGCGGTATTTTGCAGCCGGAGCGGCGTGCGCGCATAACCCACGCCCAGCCAGCCCGCCGCGTCCAGGTGGCCCAGCACCAGCGCGGACTTGGTCAGCAAGCCGTCGTCGGGGCCCATGCCCGGCCGCCAGGTCTGCACGTTGAACGCGGGCGCCGGCAGCGGCTGCGCGAGCGCCGGCAGCGCCACCAGACACATCACGAGCAGCGAGCCAATCTTCAGCAAAAATCGCATGATCCGCCTATTCATTCAGGTTTCCAGTTACTGCAGTGACTTGACCTGGACGCCCGGGGGCGGCGTCCACTCGAACACGTCGTCGGGCGTCGCTTCGTAGGTCACGTCCAGCCAGACAAGCGCGGTTTCGTCGCCCAGCGGGTCAATCAGCCGCGAGCCGCGCACCGCGCCGGTGTTGGCGTCCACCAGCAACGTCAGCGAGCGCATGTCCTGCGTGCCCTTGCGCGGCGTCAGCTTGAGCGGCAGCACGCCCGGCTCCGGCGCTGCCAGCAGATCGAGCTGAAAATCGCGACCCAGGTTGCCCTGACCTACGAGATACGACGTCGCCTGGTACACCCGGCTGTTCTTGACGGGCACCTTGGTCGCCAGCCGTTCGCGCCGTTCGTAGGCCCAGAGCGTCACGCCGTTGCAGTAGTAGAACACCTCTTCATTCGGGTATTCCCAGCGCATTTTGCCCGGCTTGCCAGTGGCGAGGTCGCCGCGCTGCAGGTACACCGTGCCCTCGCGGGTGATGCCGGTCGCCAAGCCCTTCTTCTTGACGACCTGCGAGAACCGCGCGCGAAAGCCGGGCTGCTTCTGGTAAAACGCCTCCACGGCGTCGGCGACCTGCTGCGGCGTCGGTTTGGCAGGCAACGGCAAGGTCACCGCCGGATGTGCGGCAGCAGCCGGCGGCGCTGGCGCCACAGCAGGCGCAGCGGCAACAGGCGCGTGCCCCGCCTTCTTGCCCTTGTGCGCCGCCCACGCGGGGACCGCAACGGTCGCCAAGCAACCTGCCGCGAGCCACACTGCCCATTTTTGCCGGTACGCCATCTCGCCTCCAACAGCGCCAAACACGGGGAGTATCGCCGCAGCGCCGCGAGGCGACAACCTTTGCGCGGGGCGACGGCGCATTATCTGATTTTCTCCTTCGGTTTCATGATGTTGCAAACCGCACTTCACCAACCACCTTGGCACCCTGTGTTGCAACTCCGCGAGACTACATGGGTGCGCACGCGCGTCGGGAGATTTCTGGCGGGCGATCGGCGCCGTGGTAGCGTCGAACCTGCCTATCTTCCACGTGAAGCTGGCTAGAGACGGAGATTGCCATGGCCCGCGCGCAAACAGAAACGCTCAACAACCGGGATGCGATGCAGGCGGAACCCGCCGAGTCGCGTCGCGCCAAAAAGGCCGGCGAACCGACGGCGAAGCACCACGACTTGCGCGGCGAGATCGTCGGGCTCGTGCTGCTGTTTTCCGGCCTGGCGTTCGCCGCGGCGCTTGTCACGTTCACGCCGCACGACATGAAGCTGCTGCAAGATGGCCGGCAGAGCGCCGAGTCCTTGCACAACGCGATTGGTCCGGTGGGCGCGCGCATCGCCGACCTGCTGCTGAACCTGTTTGGCCTCGGCGCGTTTGTGCTGGACGCGCTGCTGATCGCGCTGGCGGGTCGGACGCTGATGGGCAAGGCGGCGGCGCCCAAGCTGCGGCCGACGGCGGGCATCATCGGCGGGACGCTGGCGGTGCTGATTCTGCTGTACATGTCGTCCAAGAGCGTCGGGCTGCGGCCGCTGGGCCACGATCCGGCGGGCTTCATCCCCGGCGCGATTGCCGTGGTGCTGCTCGCGCTGCTGTCGACGCTGGGCACGACGCTCGTGGCGATCTTCATGCTCGCGGCGTCGCTGGCAGCGCTGACGGGCAAGTCGCTGGTGGGCGACACGGTGCGCTGGTTCTCGGGCCGCGCCAAGCCGGTCGCGGCGACGCTGAGTGAGACGGGCGCGCAGGCGGCGCGGCAGAGCCTTGGCACGCTGGGCGCGGTTCCGGGCTGGTTTGCGCGGCGGCGGGCCGAGAAGGCGCTGGCGGCAGACAACGCGCAAGCGGCCGAGATGGACGACGACGACGCTGCGGACCCGGCCGTGAGCGCCTTTTTTGGCGACGCCGTGGCGCTCAAGTCCGCGGTTGGGGCGCCGGCGCAAGGTGCCGAGACGGCTGTGCGCATGGCGCCGCCGCTGTCGCCGGCGGAACCGGCGGCCAAGGATGAGCGGCGCTTTGAGAGCCTGGACGTGCCGACGTCCGTGCGCCGCGCCCGCGAGGAAGCGAGCGTGCGGATTCGCCTGCCGGAGACCCCGGTTGTGGCGCACCGCGCGCTGACGGACGTGACGCCGCCCGAGCAAATGGAGACCAATCACGCGGAGCTGGCGCGCATTGCCGCCGCGACGCTGCCGATCGCGGCGCGGCCGACCGGGCCGATGCCGAGCCTGGAGATCGAGGACCTGCCGCTCGAGGCGATTCAGGTGACGCTGCCGGAAGCGGACGACGTGCCGCCGCCGGTGCCGGAAGCGCCCATGGTCGTGTCGGCGCCGACCGGCCATCGCATGACGCAGCCGGACCGCGGCCAACGGCTTGAAGGTGGTCCGCGCATCGTCGAGACCGAAGCGCTGCGCACCGATCGGCCGCAGGTTTCGGCGGCGTCCGTGCAGGGCAACCTCGGGCTGTCCAAGACCTGGGTGTGCCCGCCGGCGACGCTTGTGCAGGAGCCGCCGGCGCGCGTCGTCAACATGGACGCGGCGATGCTGCGCGAAAACGCGCTGGTCCTGGAGCAAAAGCTCGGCGAATTCAACATTCACGGCGAAGTGACGGACATCCGCCCGGGTCCGGTGGTAACGACGTACGAGTATCGGCCGGCGCCGGGCATCAAGATCTCCAAAATCGTCAATCTGCGCGATGACTTGACGATGTCGCTGTCGGCGCTGCGCGTGCGCATCGTCGCGCCGATTCCCGGCCGCGACGTTGTCGGCATCGAGGTGCCGAACCAGAACCGGCAGATGGTCTACTTCCGTGAAATCATTGAAGCTCCGGTGTTCCGCGAGTCGACGAGCCCGCTGACGTTGATCCTCGGCAAGGACATTGAGGGCCGGCCGATCTGCACCGACCTCGCGCGCGCGCCGCACATGCTCGTCGCGGGCGCGACCGGTACTGGCAAGTCCGTGGGCATCAACACGTTTTTGTGCTCGATGCTGTTCCGCTGCTCGCCCGATGAGGTCAAGCTGATCCTGATTGACCCGAAGATTCTGGAACTCAGCGTTTACGAAGGTATTCCGCACCTGCTGCTGCCGGTGCTGGACGAGCCGCGCAAGGCCGAATTGGCGCTGAAGTGGGCTGTGGCGGAGATGGACCGGCGGTACCGCATTTTGGCCGACGCGGAAGTGCGCAACCTCGCGGGCTACAAGCAGAAACTGCCGGAGCTCAAGGCCGCGGCGCAGCTGAAGAAGCAGATGGCGGAGCGCGTGGACGCCAACGGCGATCGCAGCGAGGACGTCATCGACATGCCCGAGGACATGCCGTACATCGTTGTGGTGATTGATGAATTTGCCGACCTGATCATGGCCGCGGGCAAGGAAGTCGAGATTCCGGTGGCGCGGCTGGCGCAAAAGGCGCGGGCGGCGGGCATCCACGTGATCCTCGCGACGCAGCGGCCGTCGGTGGACGTCATCACCGGCATGATCAAGGCGAATTTCCCGACGCGCGTCAGCTTCCAGGTGGCGTCGTCGATGGACTCCAAGGTGATTCTTGGCGCGGTGGGCGCGGAGACGCTGCTGGGCAAAGGCGACATGCTGTTTGTGCCGCCCGGCGAGGGCCACCTGCGGCGCTGTCACGGCACATGGATTACCGACGAGGAAGTCGTGGCGATTGCCAAGCACTGGCGCGAGCAGGGCGCGCCCAAGTACGAAATGGACATCTTGCGCGATCCCGACGAGCAATCGAGCGCGGCGGACGTCGATGACGCCGAGATGGATCCGCTGTACGACGACGCGATCCAGATCGTGCTGGAATCGCAGCAGGCGTCGGTGTCGTTCCTGCAGCGCAAGCTGGGCATCGGCTACGGTCGGTCGGCGCGTATCGTCGACACGATGGAAGCGCGCGGCATCGTCGGTCCGAGCCGTGGGCCGAACAAGCCGCGGGAAATTCTGGTCCACCACTAGCAGTATTTGGCGCGGCGACGCCCGGTCCCGTGAATTTCCGTGGCGCCACTGGAACCTTGGCGGCGATTGCGCCATCCTGTGCGGCGCGGGCCGTGCCCGCTGCCACGCACGCGCCAACCGGGGGTCTTATGTCGCGCCGTCTGCTTTGCCTGCTGCCCTGTCTGCTGCTCGCGCTCGCTGCGTGCGGCTCAAAATCCGCCACGCCCGCGCCGGTCGATAGCCTCTGCCTCGCGACCGACCCGCCCAAGTGCATCGGCAACGTCTCGGTAGCGTGCGGTCCGGGCGGCAAGAGCTACGCGGTCACCCAGTGCGGCACCGACAAATACTGCGACGCCAAGTCCGGGCTGTGCATTGCCACCGTCTGCGACAAAGGCAGCAGCAAGTGCGCCGGCAGCGACTCGACGAACATTTGCAGCGCCGACGGCAGCACCATCAC
>CAIPXZ010000062.1 GCA_903869075.1 uncultured Myxococcales bacterium
ATGCCGGTGGTGGCGCAGGAGACGACCGGCCAGGTGCTGATGTTCGCATATGCCAATCGCGACGCGGTGTTGCAGACCCTGCGCACCGGTCAGGGCACGTACTGGTCGCGCAGCCGCGCGGCGCAGTGGCGCAAGGGCGACACGTCGGGCCACACGCAAAAAGTCCTTGAAGTGCGCTGGGATTGCGATCGCGACTGCCTGCTGTACCGCGTCGAGCAAACGGGCCGCGCGTGCCACCTGCCGCAGCACGCCTGTTTTGGCGACGCGACGTTTAACCTCGCGCACCTCGAGCAGATTTTGCAGGAACGTCGCACGACGGCGGATCCCGGCTCGTACACGGCAAAACTGTTCGCCGACGCGGAGTTGCTGAACGCCAAGATTCGCGAGGAAGCGCAGGAGCTGACCGAAGCAGTGAGCGATCGTGACGTGGTCTGGGAAGCAGCGGACGTGATTTTCTTTGCGATGACCAAGCTCACGGCGCGCGGCCTGACGCTGGCGCAGGTGGAAAAAGAGCTGCGCGGCCGGCACGGGCGGCGGCGGGCGTGAACGCCACGGCGGAGGCTTGCGCGCCGCGGCGGCCAGTCCGACAATGAGTGGCGCGCGTCCGCATCCGCGCGCAGGAAATGGCGCCATGAAGCACTCGTTCGCGATCCTCACAAGCGTTGCCGCGCTCAGCGCATGGGGCTGCAGCTCACCGACCACGAGCGCGGGCGGCAAAGTGCCCGACGCCAAGGTCGGTCTGCCGGACGGCAGCACCGCAACCAGCGGCAACGACGCCAGCGACGGCACCGACCTTGCGGACGGCAGCGGCGGCAAGGACATCGACTCGACGTTCAAGTGCACGTCTGGCGCCATCGACTGCTTCAACGCCACGACCGCCAAGATCTGCGTCAATTCGGCGTGGCAGTTGAAGGAGACCTGCGCCGACGGCTCGACCTGCCAGGCCGGCAACTGCGTCACCGTCGCCAACTGCACGCCCAACCAGCTGATCGGCTGCGACGGCTTTTCGACCGAAGTCCACTGCTCCGCCGACGGCCAGTCGACCTTCCCGGTGCCCTGCCCAACCGGCCAACTCTGCGCCGACGGCAAGTGCCAAACGGTTGTGTGCACGCCGTACACCCCTGAATGCACAGGCAAACAGACCTACCACACCTGCAATCCGGACGGCCAGGCGTGGGCCGACCCGGTCGACTGCAAGACCGGCGCGCAGTGCTTTGGCGGCAAGTGCCTGAGCTTGTGCGAGACCAACCTGAAGATCTCGTCCAACGTCGGCTGCGAATACTGGAGCGTCGATCTCGACAACTATCCCGACCCGTTCGGCGGCGGTACGACGCCGGAGAACATCTCGCACAGCATCGTCATTTTCAACCCCGGCATCCTGGACGCCAGCCTCACGTTCACCGTCGCCGTCACCTGCGCCGATGGCACGCCGTGCAACCCGTCCGGACTGTGCCCCGGCGGCAAGGCGTGCGAGACGCCCGCGGCCAAGCCGTACGACCTGCTGATGGCCGATGCGACGGTCAAGGCCGGAATGACAAAGGAATTCAAGATGCCGGTGATGAACGCGTCCGGCACGTCCAAGCTGCCCAAGGGCATCCACGTCAAGAGCGACCAGCCGATCCTCGCCTGGCAGTTCAACCCGTTCAACGCCGCGGGGGCGTACTCCAACGATGGCTCGCTGCTGCTGCCGGAGAACGTGCTGGGCAAGAAATACTACCCGGTTTCGCGGCCTTCGGGCACGGCGATCCCGCTTGGCAACCTGCCGCCGCAATCGGGCTACATCACCGTTGTCGCCGCTTGGCCGGGTACGACGACGGTGACGGTGACGCCATCGTGCAACATCAGCCCGACCAAAGCCGGTAGCTCGCCGGTGCCGACGATGCCCAAGGGCAAGCCGACGCAGATCCAGCTGCAGCAGTACGACGTGCTGAACCTGCAGGCCGCCGCAGCGACGATCAGCGGCTTCACGCCGGTCATGAACGACCTCACGGGCACGCTGATCGACGCGGACAAGCCGGTGTCGGTGTTCGGCGGCCACCAGGAGGACGTCGAGGGCATCGACAACGGCTCGAGCAGTTCGAC
>CAIPXZ010000063.1 GCA_903869075.1 uncultured Myxococcales bacterium
CCGGCGCAGAAGTCGCCGGTCGTGCAGGCGCTGCCGTCGTCGCACGGCCCAGCGGCGGCGCCGTACTGGCAGCCGGTCGGGGTGCAGGCGTCGCTCGTGCAGCTGTTGCCGTCGTCGCAGGCGTTTTCGTCGGTCACGCCGTTGCAGTTGTTGTCCACGCCGTCGCAGATCTCGGGCGTCGGCACGCAGGTCGGTTGCACGTCCACGTCGGCGACGTCCGGCACATCGTCCGTCGCGTCGCCGTCGGTGGCACCGGCGTCGATGTCATCGCTCGCCGCATCGACGTCGTCGGTTGCCACGTCGGCAACATCCGGCTCATCGGCGACATCGGGCACATCCACGACGTCCGGTTCATCCTGGACGTCCGGCACATCGGGCACATCGGGCACGTCCGCGACATCCGGCTCGTCCTGGACGTCCGGCACATCCGGCACATCCGGGACATCGGGCACGTCGTCAACAATCGGAAGCTCAACAATCACAGGCACATCCGGCTGATCCGGCACGTCCAGCACATCGGGCACGTCCGCCACGTCGGTAACGTCTGGTACATCGGGCACGTCCGGCACGTCCGCCACGTCCGGCGGCGGCACGTCGGGAAATTCGGTGTCCGGCAACAACGGCAGGTCGAGCTTGACCGCATCGGTCTCACCATCGGTCTCCGCGTCGAGGTTGACGGCATCGGTCACGGCGTCGTCGGCATCGGCGTCGGCGTCGGCGACGGCGTCCGTCACGGCATCAGCCACATCGTCCGACGCCGCGTCCAGGGCATCCGGGCTGTCCTCGGCCAGCGCATCGGCCGCCGGCGCATCGCTCTGGCCGCTGGCTTGGTCCGCAGCATCGGCGACCGCAACGTCCTCCACAGCGTCAGCGCCCGCATCGACAGTGCCCGCCGGATTGGGTGCCACCGCCGCGCCGCAAGCGCCCAACCCCACGAGACACAGGGCCATTGCCAATCGCTTCATCGTCTGCCCCACGCCCGCCGCCAACTGCCAACGCTGCCGCCGGAAGTACCGGTTTTGCGCCGCGGTTGCAAGTTGAATCGGCCGGCTTTGCAAGCGCAGCCGATGCGGTCACACTCGCGCCATGGCTACCGACGGCCCTCGCTTGGACAAGAACCTCTGGCGCACCGCGCGCGGGGAGCGCTGCGCGCTGGCCACCTGCCGCGGCGCGTGCTGCGTGAACGGCATCTGGGTGGACCTCGCCCACGTGCAGCGAATTCTCAACGCCGCCGCGGCGATTCGCCCGTTCATGGCCGCGCAGTATGCTGCCGACGAAGATCGCTGGTTTGGCGACGAGACGCTGGAAACCGCGGATTTTGCCAGCGGAATTGGCCTACCGACGGCGGTGGCGCCGCGCGCCGATGGCTCCGGGCGGCAGGGCTGCGTCTTCGTGCGCGCCGACCACAAGTGCGCGCTGCAGCTGGCGTCGGAGGCGGCTGGCCTGCCGTGGCCCGGGCTAAAACCGTTTGATTGCGCGACCTATCCGATCCTGCGCTCCGACGGCGTTGTGCAGGTGGATGACGAGAGCGCGCGCCACCATCCCGGCGCCGACTGCCAGCAAGGCGGACCGACGCAGCGGACGATGCACGAAGTGTTCGCCGAAGAAATCGCGCTGTGCCTGCCGCAAGGCGCGCAGCCAACCGATGAACCGACCTAGTTACAGGTACTTGTCGACGATGCGGCCGAGCCCCGGCACCGCACTGACCACATGGTCCTTGGCGTTCGGCCGCAGCTTGCCGTAGAGCGATGCGAGCTTCGGATCCGCCTTTTTCGCTTTGGCGTCGGTCACTTCCAGCAGCTTCTCAGCCACGCCGCCGGCGTCCCGCGTACAGCTGGCGCCGAACGTGCCGACCTTGCCGCCGTCGTTCCAGCGGACAAAATGGCCTTCGAGCTTGCCGACCCATTCGTCCAGCAGCGCGCTGATGACGCTGTCGATGAAGCCGGGCTTCACGGCCTTCACGGTCGCGAACGCGCCTTTGATGGCGAGCCCGGAGAGGCCGCCTTTCTTGCCGACTTCTTCGTCGATGAGCCCGGCGCAATCGCGCACGAGCTTGGGGCGGTTGGCCGCGGTCAGGAGCTGGTCTTGCAGGGTCGCCATGGTGCCTCGTCGTTGCAGTGAGCGCACGCGACTGTAGCAGATTGCGTTTGCACTGGCGACAGCGCCGCACCTCCGGCATGCTGGGGGCGATGACGCTGCCCGTCCACCCAACCCAGACCCGCCTGATGCGCCGCCGCACGCCGCCGACGCTGCCGATAACCCCGCGCAGCATCGCACTTTTTCGCCTCGGCGAGGCGTGCAACAACCACTGCCCGATGTGCTCGAATTCCGGGCGGCCGGAAGCTTGGCTGACGCCCGAGGCCGAGCTGCTGCAGCGCGTCGACTGGCTGGCGGGCCAGGGCATGAAGCGCGTCGTCGTCACCGGCGGCGAGCCGACGAGCCACCCAGCATTTTGGCAAGTTATTCAACGTCTTGGTGAGCGCGGCTTGGTCTGGGACGTCAACAGCAACGGCCGCACGTTCGCGCAGGTCGGCTTCGCCGATCGCGCCGTCGACGAAGGCCTGCAGCGGGCGATCATCTCGCTGCACAGCCACGTGCCGGAGGTGTCGCAGGAGATCAGCGGCGTGACGGCCAAGGGCCACCGCGAGATCCTCTGCGGCATCGACGCCCTCGTCGCCGCCGGCGTGCCGGTCATGCTGAACTTGGTGCTGACCAAGCTGAACCACGCGGACTTGCTCGGCTATCTCGCGTGGACAACCGCGCGCTGGGGCCACGAGATCGAGCTGAAGATCTGCTTTCCGACCACCGTCGGCCGCGGCGGCGGCTGGGACGGCATCGACCTGCGCTACAGCGATGTCGCCGCGGAGGTCGTGGCGTTCGTCACCGCCTGCGACGCGATCAACCTGACGTGGCACCTTGAGTCATTCCCGCCGTGTGCCATCGCCGACCCGCGCGCCCGCAACATGAGCCGCTCCGGCTTTGGCGAGACGCACTACCTCGACGACCTGACCGGCGACCGGCTCTACCCCATCGCGCACATTGAAGCCGAGCTCGGCTGTTTTGCCGAAACCTGTCGCAGCTGCCCGGCTTTTGCCACCTGCCCCGGCGTCAGCGAGGCCTACGCGCGGCGCTTCGGCACCGCCGAGCTCGTGCCTTTTCGCTGACGCCAGCGCCACAGCCCCGGACCCGTCGCCAGCAGCAGCAGCCACGGCCAGCGCGCGCGCGGCAGCGGCTTTTGCGGCCCCGCGTCGCAGCTCTGCGTCGCATCCCCGCCCGGACATTGCCCCGGATCGGTGCTGAATCGATACGCCAGGCACGCGCACTGCGCCAGCTGCGGCGCCACGTACGTCGGCAGCACCGGCGGATCGCCCGGGTTCACCGTCACAGGCGTCGGCGCGCCGCTGATCGCCACAGCGTTGCCCAAGCCGATGGCATTGCCCAGCTCGAGGATCAGCGCGGAACGCACATCCCACTGGGTTTGCTGGCATTTGTCGTAGCAAAACACCAGCGTTGTGTCGCGCAGCAGAATGTCGGCGTCGAGGATATGGCCGTCATGCGCGGTCGTCAGAAAGGTCGTGCTGACCGTCAGCGTGGAAAGCGGCCAGTGCGCGTCCGTGCGCAGGAACGCGATTTGCGCGCTATTTTCCGCGGCGCCATCGCAGGTCGGCGGCGTCCCCGGCGCCCAGCAGTCCGACGCCAGCAGCGGCACGGCGCTGACGCCGCCAAAGTTCAGATTGAGTCCCAACGGGTTGGGATCGCACTTGGCAGCGATGCAGCCGACGTCGCCATTGGGCCGCGCCAGCGCAGTATCCGTCACGTTTGCCGGCAGCGGCGGCAGCTCACCGG
>CAIPXZ010000064.1 GCA_903869075.1 uncultured Myxococcales bacterium
ACCGAATCAGCGCCCGCCGTCGCCGCAGTCGCTGAACTACCCGCGGATGTCTCTGCAGCTTTTGACCAACTTCAAGGTCATCTCAAAGACCGCTTGTTGGCCGAAATCGCCCGCGGTGGTCCTGCCGCTGCGATCGACGTTTGCAAGACTGAGGCACCGCGGCTGACCGCAGCCCAGTCGACGGCGACTCTGCGCGTTGGCCGGACGTCCGTGGCGCTGCGCAATCCGGCGACCCAGCCGCCGACCTGGGCGCAACAGTGGGTGCGCGACCATGGGCGGCGCAAAGTCGCGGGTGGTGCAAAGCTGGCTTCTGTGGCGCTGCCAAACGGAGGAACCGGCTTCCTGCGCGCGATTGGCGTTGCGCCCGCTTGCCTCGCGTGCCATGGTCCACGGGCAGCGCTTCCTGACGGCTTGCGCACGCGTTTGAGCGAGAGCTACCCAGCCGATGCCGCTGTGGACTTTGCCGAAGGCGACCTGCGCGGCTGGTTCTGGGCCGAACGGGAAGCCTCGCCGTCCAAGTAGCGCCGCGCGTCCATACAACACTTGCAACACCTTGAGGCAGATGATGAATCAGCACAACCACGCCGCACACGCGCACGAACACAAAGTCGTCCTTGGCGCGGAGCACTTTGACAGTCACGCCCGCTCGTGGGACCAGAACCCGGTTTTCATCGAACGTGCCAATCAGATTGCCGCCGGAATTCGCAACGCTGTGGCACTGCACACCGGGATGCGCGCGCTCGACTTTGGCTGCGGCACGGGCTTGTTGGCGTTCCCGCTGCGCGAGAGCTTGGGACACATCGTGCTGGCTGACGCCTCGCAGGGGATGCTGCAGGTCGTGACGGAGAAGATCGCCGCGTTTGGCGTCAACAACATGACGACGCGTTTGGCTGAGCCGACCGTCGCGGTCCTGCCGGACGAGCGCTTCGATCTCATCTACTCGTCGATGGTGCTGCATCACATTCCGGACACGGCGGCGATTCTGCGGACTTGGCACGACCAGCTCAACGCGGGCGGTTGGCTGTGTATCGCGGATCTGGCCCAGGAAGACGGCTCGTTTCACGGCGTCGAGGTGGATGTGCACCACGGTTTTGACACGGACCAGCTGGTTGCGTTGGCCAAGGAGGCTGGATTTGCGGCGCCGAGCCTCTCGACTGTGCTGCAGATCGCCAAAGAGACTGCGGACGGCACGCGGTCGTTCCCGGTATTTCTGCTTGTGGCACAGAAGGCGTGATGTCGCCGAGTGCGGCGACCGCGGTTGCTGAACTTGATGTGCTCGATGCGCAGATGGACGCGGTTGATGCGTCCATCGACGCCACAACCGCGACGCCGATCACGCTGGGACTGCCGCGGGAATCCTTCGGCGTCGGGGATCGGAGCGGCTACCAAACAGTCGCTCAGTAGCCGTTCACCCGCGGCGAGGAGTATTCGGAGGTGTGGGCCGCCGTGGACCTTCGCCAACGGCATGCCCAAGGCGACCGACGGCTCTTTCACCTACGGTTACTACTTGGACGCCGGGTACAAGGTCTTCTTCAGCGACAAGGTCCAAGCACTGGCCATTTCTGTTTCCGAAGCGAACGACGCACGTCACCGCGCATTTTGCGCCAGTTGGGCCTTGATGAGTGCCTATCGGCCGACGTGCCCTGTTGGCTTGACCGCGACCAGCGGGCATCCCAGACTCCAACGGTGCGGAAACAGCGGCGGCAAGCCGCGCGGGGACCTGGGATGACGCGAAAGAAAGGTGGGCTGCGAATGCGCGGGTATGCGTGCGCCTGCCTCGTGTGGCTGGTCGGCTGCGGCACGTCCTCGGCGGGAAGCGGAGGCCTCGTCGTCGCGCCCGACGCTGAGTTGGACGCCGCAATCGTCGATACCGGCGCCGACGCCGGGGCAACCGATGCGTTCCCGGATACGGGCGCAAAAGACACCACTGACGTTCAGGATTCCACTGCCACGGACGTTGCGACGGACGTTCAAGCGCCGCCGTTGGCGTGTGGCAGTGTCGTGAGCAGCGTTGCAGAGCTGACGACAGCGGTAAAGTCCCTCGCTCCTGGCACGACACTGTGCCTTGGCGACGGCACCTACGCCGATGCCGTGCTGAGCTTCACCGCGCCCGGGACAGCGGCGGCACCCATCGTCATCGCCGCGCAGCATCCCGGTCAGGCCGTTTTCACAGGCAAGACGCAGATTTCCATGGGCGGCGCGTATGCCACGCTGCAAGGGCTGTACTTGAAGGGGGGCCAAAGCGCGGGAACAGCGCTCGTGGAGCTGAAGTCCGGCAAGACGAACTGCGACCACTGCCGCATTACGGAGTCGGCCATTGTCGACTTCGACATCGGCAACACCACCGACGTCAAATGGATCAGCTTGTACGGCCAATACGACCGCGTGGACCACTGCGTGTTCTCCGGCAAGACCAACCCCGGCACGCTGCTGGTCGTCTGGCGGCAGTCAACGCAGACGGATTTTGACCAAATCGACCATAACCTGTTCGCCAACCGCCCCGTCACTGGCACCAACGGCAACGAAGCGATTCGCATCGGCACCGGCGCGGAGGCCAGCAGCGACTCGTCCACCACAGTTGAGGCCAACCTGTTCGTCGCGATGAGCGGCGACGCGGAGATCATCTCGGTCAAGTCCGGCGCGAACACGATCCGCGGCAACACGTTCCAGCGCTGCATTGGCCAGGTCACGTTGCGCAACGGCAGCGGCTCCACCGTCGACGGCAATATCTTCCTGACCGAAGGCGCAATCGACGCCGGCGGCATCCGCATCATCGGCGCCAAGCACCGCGTGACGAACAATTACGTCGAAGGCGTACGGACCACGTCTGCGGCGCGCGGCGGTCTCGTCATTATGTCGGGCCAGGCCAACGCCCAAGCGGGCGGCTATGCGCAGGTACAAGACGCACTCGTGGCATTCAACACGCTGTTCGACTGCGATCAGAGTCTGATCTTCGGCGCAGACACAAATCCGCTGCAACCCGGGACCGTCACGTTTGCCAATAACGTCATCTCGGCGGCGCGAACGGCGGTCGTGGCAGCGGGTATTGGCCTCGCGAATCCGACGGTGATGGGCAACCTTTATGCGGGCGCGCCGCTCGGCTACACGCCGGCGACTGGGTTCACGCAGCTGGACCCGCAGCTTGTGCGCGCGGCCGATGGGCTGATGCGCCCGACCGCGGGGAGCGCGGCGATAGGCGCGGCGCAAGGCAGCGTGGATGTGCCGGTAGACATCGACGGCCAGCCGCGGACCCTGCCCGCCGACGTGGGTTGCGACCAGGTGAGCGGCGTTGGACCGACGCACGGACCGCTGTCGCGCGCGGATGTCGGGCCGCTGTCATGGAGCTTGACTGTCCCGTGACGGGCGCGACGGGACAGCCGGAGGCACGCGGGCGATGCGTTGCCGCTAGGGCGCGGACTTGAGCGAAATCCCGCAGGCTTTCTGCTGCACATCGCACGCGCCGGCGGCCACGACAGGCTTGGCGCAGGTACTCCACGCGCTCAAGTCGCTCAGGCATTTGCTGACAATGCACGCCTGCGCGCCCGTGGCTTGGCCCGCGCAGTCGTTCAGGCAGCTGATGATGGCTTGTGCCTGCGGTCCGCAGCCGGGGACGCCGGGCGGCGGTTCGGCGGTGCACTGCATCATCGTTTGGACCACGCAGTGCTGACAGACACTGCCGGCGGCCTTGGAGCACTGCAACATGCAGGTCGCCATGTCGCCGCTGCAGCCGGCGAAGCACGCGTCAAAGCCCTTGCACGCGTCGGCGCCGGTGGGGACGTAGGGCTGGTACGGCTCGACGATGGACAAGTAGCTCAAGCACATCTCGTCGGCGGTGCTCTCGCCCCACCAGACATCCTTGGTCACCGACCGAATGCCGTTGATAATCGGCTGATTCGATGGTGAATTATCCCAGGTGCAGGTCATCTTGACCTTCTCGCCGGGCTGCACGTAGACCTCCTCGCCGGTGCGGAAGCGGTAGAACTGCTGCCAGTTGAAGTCCCACTTCGGCAGGTCCATGAGGCACGTCTCGGTACCGCCTGCGCCCAGCGCGACGACCTTGATTTCAGTGCCCAAGCGGTGCATGTGCCCAGCGGCCGAGACAATGACCCACGGCGCCTTTGTATTGTTCGTCGTCACCAACTCCGCCTGCGCGTGCGCGTCGCCCGCCGCGAGGTGCAGCCCCAAATCCGCCACCGGCATCGCGCGGACCATGAACTGCGGCGCCGTCGGTCGCAGCCACATCTGCAACGTCGACTGGTCAGCAGCCAGCGTATGTCCCTGCAAGTTATAGTGAACCTGCATCACAAGCCGCGCGCCCTTGGGCAGCCGCACCGCTGAGCCGGCGTTCATGACCTGCGGCGTCGCGCCCGGGACCCACGCGGCGATTGTCTGCGTCGGTGCCACGCCGGGACCGCCAAAGCAGGTGTAGCCCGGCCCCGCTTCCGCGTCATCCAGCGCCTGCAGCGCGCCGGCTTCTTCCGGAAACACCATAAAAATGAGCACGTGGTGCACAAGACCGTTGGCGCCCGGCAGCACGTTGGACGCCGTCATCCACTGCTCGGTCGGCAGCGCGTCACCCAGCAAAAAGCAGCGGTAGTCGTCATTGGCGGCGGTCGACGGCGTGTACGGCTCCTTCATCTGCAGCTGCTGGTCCGGCGTTGCCGGCAGGCTCGTGTCTGCGGTCTGCGTCGCCGCCGCGGGCTCCTCGCTCGGATCACCCAACGGCGCGCCCGCGGCTTGCCACGCCTGCAGCACGGTCACGTCCGCTGGCGGCATCAGCCGTTCGTCCTGGTAATGTCGGCAGTTCGGGTCGGGCATCCAAGGCGGCATGCGCCCCGAAGCGATGTCCGCGAGCGCCGTCGGCAGCACCGCTTTGGCGGCGTCGTAGCTCGTGAAGTCGATGGGTCCCGCGCCGCCCGGCTTGTGGCAAACCGTGCAGTTGCGGGCGTAGACGCCTTTGGCCGCGCCGTACCAGGTCGGCTGCGGGCTGGTAGCGGGCGCGGCGGCTTGGCAGCCTGTGGCGAGGAGGATGGCAAAAATTGCGAGACGACTGAACATTCACGCTCCACGGCCGCTTGGGGCGCCGACCGTGAAATGCTAGGGATAAACGTGCTGATTGCGGGTAAATTAGTGTGAATTCTGCAGATTTGCAGCAAGACGCGCGACAAAGATCGGTCGCGCCGCAGTGCTCAAACGACCTGCTATTCCACGCTTGTGAACGGTTTGGAGATGGGGTCCATTTGGTCCGTTTGGCCTTGACGCGCGCCGAGGCAGCGGCACACTCGTCGCCCTGCCTCGTCTTGCGAGGACGCAGGCCTTCCCCTTGCAGAATCCGATGGGCTGCCTGGTGGAGCAAACGGTGACCATGCGGCAACACCGGAGCGCACGCGGCGTGATGGGCAGGACCTTCCGGAGGCTTTGAGGATGCAGATGACCGACTCCCGTATTTCCGACAAGCGCTGGCCGCGCAGTCTCGGCATCGCCTTGATGGCGACTCTTTTTGGCTGCGGCGGAACCTCGGCGGACACTGGCGCCGATAGTGCTGGAGCCGCCGCCGACACCATCGGCGATGCCGACGCTGCGGACACGGCTTCGCCGCCGCTGCGCGACACGCGGTATTGCGAAATCCTGCTGGGCACCATCGGTACCGATACGGTGCACATCGACGTGTACTCGACCGAGGGCCTGAATGACTGTCCGGACGCCTCGTGGAAGCTGCTCGATAGTGCGACGCTCAAGACCGCGACCGGGGTCGATGTCGTCCTGCTGAACGGTCCGCGCTACTGGATGCTGGACTCGCTGTCTGGTTCCGCGCTGCAGGACACGACGGTCAAAACCTTCGGCACCATCGACATGCGCAAGGCCGGGCAGATTGATGTGCCGACCGCCGGGATGGCGACCTTGTCCAAGCCCTACCAGCAGCACCTGATTCACCGTCAGAGCGCTTTCCACTGGCTCGCGGGCCAACCGGTGTACGAGCTGCACGACGCAGACGGTCACGCGTACGCGATGCAGTCGTTCAGCGTGCAGAAACAGCCATTGACGGTGGCGGATCTGTCGAGCCTGGCGGCGAAACTGACGGGGCTACCGACGGGCTGGAGCTACGCGCCGCGTGTCTTGGACAAGGACCTGGATCTGCTGGCGCTTGCCGGCGACGCGACGGTTGTCCAGGATGAGCTGGGCAATACCTACTCGATGCAGTAGCGGAAATTGCGCCGCTGGAAACGGGGCGACGTCAAAGTGCATTCCCGCGTGCAAGGGTAGAACCGGAGGTCCGCGAGATGTTCGGTCGTTTTACCCGTTCGGCATCTGCCACGCGTGAGTCCCTGCGCCAGTCGCTCTGGTTCTCGTTCCTGCTGTTGCTCAGCGTGCTGGTTTCGGCCTGCACCGGAACGCTTGTCAAAGCAACCGCCTACGCCGCCGATGGACCGCCCGATCTCGCGATCCTCGAAGTGTTCTTCGGCCTCGACAACGCCTTGCCATTGACCGTCAACGTGATTTGCCCGGGCGGCAGCGGCATGGACGGGATCCCGGTGACCTTCACGCGCCGCGTGGTCGGAACGCCGTTGCCCGCCGCTTTTGTCGTCACGACCCGTTCTGGCCTGACGCACACGCCCAAATGTGTCACCGCCGCGCCCGGTGGCGAGCCGCTGGAGCGCTTTACACTGCTGATGGTCGGCGATCTGGGCGACGATCCCGGCGATCCGCCGGTGCGCCTCGACATCGTCGGCGACCTGCTGTTTGAAGGCGGCGCGAACGCCAAAGGGTTTTCTTCGACGCACGTGACGCCGCTATCCGCGGGTCCCTCGCTGCTGCTCGCGCTGCGTCATGCGCCGGCTGATCTGGCGGGCAGCGCGGGTTCGGCCTGTCCGTCAGCGACCGCGCAAATTGTCCTGGCGGTGTGGTCAGGTGGCGTGAGCGATGCGTCGGGCGCCGGGCTGGGCGGAAGCGCCGCCGACAAGTTCCACGTCACACTGGCGGACGCCCGCGAAGTCTCGCCCATCGCGCTCGGCGGCACGGGCGACCACGACAACTACGTGCAGCTCTGCCTGGCCGATGCGACCACGCCCACCAGCGTGCGCGCCGAAGCCGGCCTTGCCTTCGACCCGCGCGGTGACGCCAATGCCGAGACTTCCGCGGCTGTCACGGCAGATTGGTAGCGTTTTCAACCGGCACGATCGTTGGCCCGTGGTGCCACGAGCCAGCGGACTCACCAGACCGTACGCAACGTTCGGAGTCGTCGACCAGCGGCCTTTCGCGCTGCGGGCACCCGCTGACCAATGGTGTCGACAGGGCGCGTTGGCCGCAGGTTCTGCGTGCGCGGTGTGGGGCAGCCGCATTTGCGGTTCCGGCCAACCCACGCGCTACGCCAGCGCGCCCGCGATGACTTTTCCGGCCGGAATCGCTGCATTGATCGCCTGCGTTCCCATGCCAACCGCGCCGAGCACGGTCTTGCCAAACGACGCCAGCGTGTCGATGGCCGCGATGTCGCCGTCCACCGCGCCGACGCCGCTCGCGGAGTGCATCGGCATTGCCCCGTAATCATTTCCCACTGGTGCGACCCCGCCATACACGCCGGCCTTGAACGGCTTGCCGATCGCCAGTGAAACCTGATGGTTCGGATTGTGCTGCCGTCCGTCCGTGTTCGTCGAGCCGAGCGTGCGCCCAAAGACGTTCAGCGACAGGAACGTCACCTCGTCCGCCAGCCCCGCCGTGGCAAGCGCCGCCATGAGCTGGCCGATCGCCGCCACGCCGCTGACCGTCTCCGCGGTCTCCGTCGCAAGGCCCTTGTCGTTGTGGTTGTCGCCGCCAAATGGGATGTGGATCGCCACCACCGGCGTCACTTTCATCCGAATCAGCGCCAGCGCCGCGGTGATTTGCGACGCAGCCGAATTGTCCGTGATGCTTGCCAGCGTCGCCAGCAGGCTCTGGTCGATGGCCCGCACCTCCTGCTGGCTAAGGACCATCGCGTCGAGAAAGCTCCGCTGTGCGCTCGTGGCGCCGTTTTTCAGCACGTCGCGCAAGGAGGTCAACGTCTGGTCGCGCAAAGTCTGCAAGCTGCCCAGCCCGCCCGTTGGCGCCAGCAGCGTCGCCCGCAAAGCCAGCGGCGGGATAATCGGCAGCGCGGCGCCAGAAAAGCTCAATCCTTCCGAAGGCGTGCTCGCGCCCACGGTGATCGGCTGCATCTGCACGGTACCGAGGCAGGGCGCCAGCTGCTTGGCCAGGAGCGACGGGAACATCTCGGTTGGCCGAATCGCTCCCATCAGCTTGAGGACGTCCGGCTCCTTCGGGTGCACCGGTGTATTGGTCATGACATGCCAAAAAGCCGCGCGATCAAGGACGTTTTGCGGCAGCGCAGCCCACGGCGCTGCGGCCTTGGTTTGCACGCCGCCGAGACTCAGCGCCGTCGCCGCCATCGCGGGGTCCAGGCTGTGGGCAATGTTCGGATCGGCGTAGCAGCCCGGCACGTTCGCGTTGATGGGGTCGCCCTTGCCGGAAGTCTGGAAGATCACGAATTGCGCTTTGCCCGGATTCGCGCACAGCGGCCCGGCGAGCGCCCGCTGCGGATGGGCCAGAAACGACAGCGGCAGGCCCGTCGCGAGCGCGCGCAAGCCGATTCCGCCCGCGCCCACGAGCGCGCGCAGCAGCATCTGGCGGCGGCTGAGCGCAAGCGCGTCCTGGTCAAGCGGCTGGTTCATCGGCCCATCCTACAGCCCCATGCCGACAAGCGTCGGCGAGAGGCAAGCGGTCACAAAAGTCGAGCGCAACGCGTCGGTCTTATTTGCGGTTTTCTGAGCGTCGGCAAAATGCTGCGCCAGCAACGTGCGCACCGGGGCATAGCGCGGATCGGATTTGACCAAGCCCACAACAATGGCCGTAAAATCGTCAATCGCCGTGTCCGGGTTCTTGCTCGTCCACTGGAGTGCGTCGGGCTGGTTCGGATCGGCCTTGGCGTCGATGACCTTGGCCGCCACCAGCGCGCAAATGTTCTCGACGCCCGCCCGGTAAAACAGCGTGGGCAAGTTCGGCAGTACCGGCGTCGTCGACCCGCGTCCGTAGCCATCGGACGGCAGCCCGGAAGCAATCGACGGCGCCGCGCCGATGCCCGAATTCGCGCCCATGATCAGGGTTTGACCGCAGGCGTCATGCAGCTTCAGCCGCGCGTTCAGCGCCGCGCACAAGTGGTCGCGCCGCGTCACCGCGATGACCTCACCCTGCGCCGCATACGTCGCGGTATTGGCCAGGTGCGTCACAAGCGGCGAACTCGCCATTTCCCGGACCAGCGTGGACCAGCTGAATCCTTGCTGGAAATCCGCGACAATCCTCTGGAATTCGGGGTCGTCCGGCTGGCACGGCGCGGAATTGAAGTAGGTGCAGAGTTTTTGCGCCCACGCCGCCGGAACTGCCGGATGCGCGGCGAGCACGGCGGAAAAATCGTCCAAGCTCTCCACCGGATGTGTCACGCCCTGGAACAGGAAGAGACCTTTTTCGGCCATCATTTTTGGATCCGTGGCCTGATTGTAGGTCCAGCTCAAGGTCGCAGAAAAAATCGCCCGGGTCGGATCCAGCAGCCGATGACACGAAAAACAAGCGGAATCAGCTGCATGAGCCGCATCGAGACCGGGCGTCTGTGGCGACGGCGTCGCGTCGAGGCCGTCGTACTGCATCCCGGTCGCCACAATCATCGCCTGATTGACGGTCACCCGAAACTGATTGGACTGATTGGTTGTCCAGTTCGCCTGAAAGCCCGGCGTCGAGAAAAATCCGACTTTCGGCGTGTGCAGCACCAGTTCGCTCGCGCTCCGCAGGTGCGGCAGGTCGTAAAAGACGCTCGTCGCCTCGCCCGGTTTCGGCGCGCGGATGGTCACCATTTTCCATGTCGTGAAGTCCGCTGCGGTCAGCTGCGTCGCCGCCAAGCTACCGCCCTTGGGTGGGCACTGAATCTGCGCGCCGCCCTGCGGATTGGCGACTTTGTGGCCATCAATGCGGCCGTACAGCATGTCGTGGATCGCAAGCGAACTGGCCGGCAGCACGATCGGATCGGTCGCGCACGCTGGTTCTGTGTACGTGAGCTTGGCCAGATCAGCGTCGTAGAAATGAAGAAAATTCAAGCTCTTTTCATCAATCGTCTGCTCAAGCGGCACCGGACCGGCCTGCAAGCCCACCACGAGCTTGGCGCCCGGGTGCGCAGTCGCCCAATCGTCGATCACCTTGCCGTTGTTGTCGGCGTGCCGCGCGTCGGTCATCGCGAGATATTCCATCAGCGCCGGCGTCAGCATGTAACGATGCGTCGTGAAAGCATTTGTGAACGAATCGCCCTGCGCATCAAGCTCCAGAACGGTGCGCGCAAACGACTCTCGGCAATCTTGCACCAGCAGCGCAGTTGCCTGCCCGTTGATGCCGTTCGGCGGAATCAGGTCGACAAAGTCCGCCGCGGTAATCTGCGTCTGCTGAAACGCCAGCGAGAAAAACACCCGCATCTTTTCAGTATATTGCGGCAATTTGAGCCACGAGTCGACAAGGCCCGGCAACGCCTTGGGGTCCGCGACCACCGCCGCAATTTCTGCATCCGTCGGCGGCATTCCCGTCAGCAGGTTTTTCACTTTCGCAACCGCCGTATTCACGGACGGCGGTTCGTACGCAAAAGCCGGGGCGCCACTGCTTGAGGGCGCTCCGCAGGCGACAAAATCGAGCAACCGCTGCCGTTCCGCCCCGGACAGCGCGGCCCCTTTGGGCATCCCTCCGTCGCCGACCCGCTGCGTAATCAGGCCCGCCTGTGCCAGCACACCCGCGCGCGTCGTGAACGCGGAATGGTCGTGATCATGACAACTTGCGCATGTGGTGGTGAATGTTGCAAGGCCGTATTCTTCCCACGTATCGCCGCACGATCCTTGTGGGGCAGCATCGGTTGCACCCGGTGCGGGCGCGTCGGCGGCAGCGTCATCATCGGCGAGCGTCAGCGATTCTGGGCTTGTTGCGCCTGAACGACACGCCGTCACCAGCGCGAGCAGCACTACCAACGTGCCGATTCGGGCGCGCGCCAAGGCCATGGCTTCCATCCGTCGCGACGTAGACTCGCAGGTCCTCGCCGCGCATCCCGCACGCACGAACGACGACCGAGTCACAGTCTACGGACCGGCCCAATCGCGTCAAGCGGACCCATTGAGGGGGGCGCGACCGCAGAAGGAAGTGGATTGCGGCGCCGAAGTGGCCCCGACCGCGGCGTAGCCCAACCGCAACAGCCTGTGCAACGCGTGGATGTGCAGGTCTCGGCTGGTACTTCGCACTCCGCGCACCGTTGACCGCCGTGGAGTCGTCGTCGCGGCAAACGTACGTGAAGTCGTCGCCTCGTAGATGCGACGCGCAAGGTCACGCACCACCTAAGAAACGGCCCAGCCAACTGCACCGCGCCGATCGGGCGCCGCACAGCCAACCAGCCGTCTCTTCTCACGCCGCGGCCCGCAACTCCGGCACCGGCAGCTTCACACGCGCCATCTCTGGCACGTCGCACTGCGGACACCAGTTCACCATGACCGCGCCATCATCGAACACGATCGCTGCAAAGCCTTCGCCCCGCAGGCGCTCCCGCCCGATGTCGCGCATGAGGTAGTTGATGTCCCACGCGTGATTGCACGTCGCGCAGGGAACCGATTCGTCTTGACCGAAAACGCCGATGAGTCGCATCGTCTCTTCCTTCACCGGCTTCTCGCCGGCCTTCACGTGGTTAATGCCGCACGGGTCGCCCGCACGGTGTACCGGCCCGAAACGGGCAGGGGAGGCGATTTGCGGTCGCCTCCGTCATTCTTATATCTAGAAATACAGGTGATTTTGCGAAACGCGCAGCATCGTCAGCCCGACGGCGGCGGTCACCAGATCCGCGTGGTCAGCGCGTGCGGCTTGCCGCTCCGGCGAACAAACCTTTGCTGTTACGTTGTGAAAACATGCAGGAAAGAGTCCGCGCGAAGGATAAGGAAAAAATCTTTACCTTAATCGGGCGCGCTGCCGTCCACCGCTGTGCTGATCGGTTCATCGAGTATCGCGCGCACCGGGTGTGCAAACGGGCTCAGCGCGCCTGCGTTTCTCCCCCGCTCAGTTCCTGCCAGCAGTCGTCCAGCTTGAACAGATACGAGCTGTTGGCGTCGTCGCTGTGGGCCTGTCGCAGGCGCTGGAGCCATTCTGCGCGAGTCGGTGAGTCGACCTGTGCGGTCGCAATCACCGGAACCAGCGCGTCGATGGCACGATTCACCGCGGTGCCGATGGACCCCGACGACCCGTCTATGTTGGTCAGCGCTGGCGACACACGCTCCAGGAACAGCACCGCGCCTTCTGCGGCCAGCACCGGATCACGGCGCGCCACCTTCTTGATTTCACTGACAGCTTGCTTGATGCGGGCGATCGCGGGCTGTGACTTCCAGCCAAACGCGTTGCGACGAAAGCGCGCCTTGAATGCCCAAACATGGCCGGAAGGCGCGGGAGGCGCCAACCGTCTGGCGGCAACCCGTTTGGTCGCCACCGCTTCGGCCTCGGCGAGCAGCCCTTCGCTCTCTCGGAAACCGTCGAAGTCGCTGCCTAAGTGTTGTGCTTCCAGCTTCGTGGTCATGGATGCTGCTCCCGTTGCGTCAGCGCTGGCTTCGCGCGCACACTTGCGAATACCTGCTTCGTCAACTCCACGGTCCACCAGGCGGCCATCCCCGCGCGTGCGTCTCGTCCTTCGCCCGGCTGTTCAACACTGGCATCACAAATGACGCCAGCACCTCGATCACGACCGTCAGTTCCGGCGCCACCAGCTGATTTCGCGCCAGGAACGCGTGCCACTGCACTTGCTTCGGCCGGTCGGTCGCAAACGTCGCCGTGAGCGCGAGCGGCGGGTTCGACGGCATGGGTGTCTTCCTCCGCTCAAAGGTGCGCCGGATGGCTTCGCCCAGCACGGTACCGTCGAACGCGAATCGCTGCTGCAGGGTCCACACGTCGAAGAAGTCCTTCATGCGGCTATTGCCCATGCCGAGCACCACCATCGCGTGGAATTTCTCTGCGACGACCGTCTCGCGCCTGTACGCCCGCCAGGTGCCGGTCGGCAGGCCAAGCGACGACGGCAGCGCAATGACCTCCGGCTTCGGGTAGGTCGCGTCGCCGAAGCCGACGTCGATCTGCAGGGCAATTCTGGCATTGCCCAACGTCGCCAGCAGCGTTACCCGCACACCTTCGTACTCCTGGTCCTCGCGGATGAGGTCGGCTTGCACGGAATCGGCATGGAAAACGAGGCCGTCAGCGACCACGGGCGACAAGACGCAGACGTCCCGAAAAATCGGCAGCAAATCCGCTGGTTGGTTGGCGCCGGAGCCTAGCAAGTCGATGTCGCGCGTCGGCCGGTGCGGCGCGTCGATCCACAACGCAAACAAAGTCGCGCCCTTCAGTACGAACTTGCCTGCATGTGGCGACTCGGCGATGCGCGCGAGGACCCGCTCGTTGCCGTAACGCAGGAGCGCAAGCTGGAAGTCCTCACCCTCCTGCTGGGCATTGGCCAACAGCCGCGCGCGGATGGACGCCGCGAGATCTTTGGGCACCGGTCGCGTCACGACATCGCCTCCAGGTACGGTCGCATCACGTTTGCCACACGGCAGTCGACCGCAGCCTGCCAGAGTTCGTCCATCGAACCCTTGCGGTCCTGAATGTAGCTCCGCAGCGCGCCAAGTGCGACGTCCTGACCGATCTTGGCGCGGTATCGAAAGCAATCGGCGACGGTGCGAGCCGGGCTGGTCACGCGGACCGAGACGCCGTCGATGTTGTGGGGCGCCACGCCGTTGGTCAGCAGCTTTGCCGCGAATCGGACGATGTGCAGCTGCGTGCCTGAGGCGGACGGACGCCGCGCCTTGCGGTCGATCGCAAGCCAGACCTCGAACGGATTTTCAGTCGTCATGCCGTGAAAGCGGAGTGCCGACAGGAGGCAAATCACGCCATGCGGAACACGGCGCGCCACGGCGGCAAGGGACGTGTGCTCGCCAAGATCCGCGTCAGCGAGGGCGTACAGACCGCGCCCGTGTTTCACCAGCAGACCTGCCTGGACAAGGCGCTGCAGCACGGTGCGGGCGATGCCCGTGTCCCGAAGGTCCGCGGGGCGCAGGATGCCGTTCACGGACGCCAGGGCGAGGACAGTCTCGGCGCTTTGGTTGTTCTCAGCAGTCGTCATGTTACAAATCGTTGGCTACGGTGTTCAATAGCCGACATTTTGTAACACGCACGGAACACCGTGTCCAATTGTCGTTGCTCCCGGGAAGCATAGTGCCGCTTCAGGCAGCCGCACCGCCGATATTCGCCAACCGCACCTTCCGCTTCTCCCACCACTTCCCCTCGGTCTGCCATGCCGCCTTGGCCTCCAGCTTCGCCACCGCCGCCTCCAGCCCCAGCGTGTCCAGATACGTCGCCCACTTCTCCAGGGCCTCTCGCTTCTCCGCGTCATAGCTGTAGCGGTCGTAGATCGCCGTCACCGCCCCGTCGATGTGGTTCAGCACCTTGGCGAGCACCAACCGTTGCACGCCGATGCTGGCCATGTGCGTCGCAGCCGTCCGCCGCAGGTCGTGAGGGCTGAACTGCGCCTTGGCCAGCTTGGGGTGATGGCGGTGCAGAGCCCGCGCGGTCGCCGTCTGCACCATCGCCGTGCCGTCGTCGCGTGCCGGAAATACCGCGCCTTTACCCATGTCGATGCGCTGCGCGGCCTTCAGCAGCCGCACCACCGGCGGAGTCAACGGCACGCGATGCTCCTTGCCGTTCTTGGCTTTCTCCTTCGGGATCGTCCACATCGCCTCGTCCAGCTTCAGGTCTGCCCACTGCAGCGCCACGACTTCGCCCGAGCGCTGTGCCGTCAGCAGTTCCATCAGCAGCGCCATCGCGGTCGGCGGCCAGAGTGGGAGGTCACCCAAATTGGCGAGGAACGTCTTCAGCTCGTCGTGATCCAGCAGTCGCTCGCGCCGCCCCGGCTTGGCCGGCATGTCCATCAGCGCAAACGGGCTGTGCTCCAGCAGGCCGCGCTTGACCGCGACGTTGAACATCTTGCGCGTCACCGCCAAACATCGGTTCGCGGCGGTCGGCGAGCCCCGCAGCACGATGTCGTCGAGCAGCTGCACCAGTTCGCGGCGCCGCACGTCTTCGATCCGCCGCTTGCCCAACACCGGCAGCACGTCGTGGTTGAGAATCCGCTCATCCTCCTTCCACGTCTTCTTGTTCGGTTTGGCGTGCTTGGCGATGTACTCGGCGGCCAAGTCGTTGACCGTCACCGCGGCCTTCTTGCGCTCATTCTCGGCGACGGTCTTTTCCGCCGGATCACCGCCGTGCTCCAACAGCAGCATTGCGTCGCCCGCCGCCTTGTGCGCCTCTCCCAGCGACATGCGCGGGTAACGGCCCACCGTCATCATCTTCGCCTTGCCGTCCTTCCAGAACTGGTACACGAACGTCTTGGTGCTGGCCGACACACGCAAGCCCAAGGCACCGACGCCGTGGCGGCTCGGCTCCCAGTAGATGGTGCGCTCGCCGCCGTCGTGCGGCTTGAGGGCGGCGACGAGGCGGTCGGTGAACTGGACTTTCATGGTGGGCATGGTCGGCTCGCGGGGTCCTGGCCTGGCTGCCGGACGCGGGCCAAGTGTACTCTTCTGGCTAGGGTTTGGCTAGGGTTTTTGGGTGCGCTGGCCTGATTGCTGGTGACGGTCGATGACGCGACCGTTTTGGCAAACATAAGTGTTTTAATGCATTATAGACGCTTTCTGATGCCTGCTGAACGTCCCTGAAAGGCGGAATTGGCTTTTTCGTAATCAGCAGGTCCGGGGTTCAAGTCCCCGTGTTGGCTCCGAAGTCATTAGCAAATCGCCGGAAGGCTAGCAGGCTGCTGAAAATGCACCCTCCGACCAACGCGCACGCGCCGTTCTCGCGGCAAACGGCGCTCGCATGACCGCAACCACTCCCCACGCGCCGTTTGCCGCGCCGTCAGGCGCCATTTTCGCCCCGTTCTCGGAGCTCTTCGTTGCTCTTTTCCCGCTTCCTGCCGGCCTTCTACGCCGCCAGGGCCTCGATCCTCGCGACTCTCACCAGGTTGTACGCCGCACCGACCAGCCACGCTGCCATCTGCGTCCGGTCGCGGCCCTTGTACCGCGTCCGCCGGAAGCCGCCGACCGTCTTCATCCACCCAAAAATCTCCTCCACGCGCTTGCGAATCCGCTGGCTCACCGCGTAGCCCTCGTGCCGCGTCGTTCGTCCGTCAATGGCCGAGCCCCCAGCGCGCTTGGTGTTGCGCGCCACATGCGGCGTGATGTTGCGCGCGCGGCAGCGCTCGACAAAGCCTTTGGTGTCATAGCCCTTGTCGCCCGCGACCGTGACCTGCCGCGCGCCCGGCACGCTGCGGTCCATCATGC
>CAIPXZ010000065.1 GCA_903869075.1 uncultured Myxococcales bacterium
CAACAACTGCGGCAGCTGCGGCCACGTCTGCGTCATCCCCAACGGCGTGCCGGCGTGCAACAGCGGCTATTGCGCAGTCGGCAGCTGCAACGCCGGCTGGGCGGACTGCAACAACAACCCCGCCGACGGCTGCGAAGTCAACACCACCACCGACTCCGCGAACTGCGGCGGCTGCGGCGCGGTGTGCAGCAACAACAACACCAGCGGCCAGTGCGGCGGCGGCCAGTGCATCGGCGCGTGCATCAGCGGCTATGCGGACTGCAACAACAACAAGCGGGCCGACGGCTGTGAAATCAACACCAGCACCGACCCCGCGAACTGCGGCGGCTGCGGCGCGGCGTGCAGCGGCACCAACCTGACCAAGGCGTGCGGCGGCGGCGTGTGCAACGGCGGCTGCAACGCCGGCTTTGCCGACTGCAACAACAACAAGCGCGTCGATGGCTGTGAAATCAACACGACCAACGACAAGAACAACTGCGCGATGTGCGGCAACCAGTGCCAGACCGGCGCCAACGTCCTCGCGACGACCTGCGTCGCCAGCACCTGCGGCCAGACCTGCGTGAGCACAGCGTTCAACCAGAACGGCAGCTTGCTCGACGGCTGCGAGTGCACCGACCCCGGCGACACGCCCGACGCCTGCCCCGGCGCGGCCGTCACCGTCAACGGCACGACGCAGGTCACCGGCCGCATCCTGGCGTGGAACACCGACCAGGACTGGTACGCCATTTCATTCCCGTCGCTGGAAGGCTTGCCCGGGCACTCGTACCACATGGACGTCAGCAGCCCCAACGGCGCCAACGTCTACAGCATGCAGGTCTTCACGGACTGCTCCAGCGACGCCGGCCTGTGCACGAACGAGGCCCCCAGCGGCTTCGGCGACACATCGTGGGACTTCTTCAACAACGGCAACTACGGCACCGCCAACACCGGGCCGACGACGTGGTACGTGCGCATCACCGCCACGTCCCAGCTGACGACGTGCATGGACTACACGCTGACCGCCAGTTTCAACTGACCGGCGTCACGCGCGCGCTGCCTGCGGGGCGGCGGCCTCGAGCGGCGCGGCGAGCGCATAGCGATCGCGGCCGGACTGCTTGGCGACGTAGAGCGCCACGTCCGCGGCGTTGAGCGCGGCCGTCAGGTCGGTTGCCGCCGGATCCACCGCGGCGATGCCAATGCTGACCGAGACGTTCGTGGCGTCAATCGCGGCGATCGGCGTCGCGCGCAGGGACGCGAGGATCCGGCGCGCCACCTTCTCGGCGTTGGCGACGTCACAGCGCGGCAGCAGCAGCGCGAATTCCTCGCCGCCCCAGCGCACAAGCACGTCATGGCTGCGCAGACCAACCCGGCACAGCGACGCCACGCCCTGCAGCACGCCGTCACCGGCGTTGTGGCCCCAGCGGGCGTTCACGCGCTTGAAGTGGTCGATGTCCAGCATCAGCAGCGTCACCGGCCAGCCGAACTGCTGCGCCCGCGGCAGCTCGTCCTGCGCCGCCAGCTCCAGCCGCCGGCGATTGCCCAGGCCGGTCAGCGCGTCGGTCAGCGCCGCCTTGCTCAGCTCATCGTTGGCGCGCCGCAGCCGATCGCGCGCGGTGGCCTCCATGTGCAAGATGAAGCCGAACGCCGTCAGCAGCGACGACGACAGCAGCCCCATGATCGCCACGACCGCCGCCGGCGACTGCAGCGGATCCGCTGGCGCGTGCGGCACCAGCACAAACGCGATCGCCCGCAAGGCATGGATCGTCGCCGCCAGCCCGGCGCCAACGACGAGGTAGCGCGTGCCCAGCGTCCACGGCTGCGGCGCGTGGCGGCGCAGGCGGACCAGCCAACACGCGGCGGTCAGGCTCAGCGGCACGGCGCACAGCACAACCCGCAGCTTGATCAGCCACATACGGTCCGGACCGGCGTCCATCAGCGAGGTCACGGCGATGAACGGGATCGCCGCGAACGCAAGCCGGCGGTCCCAGCGCGGCTGATGCGCCAGGCCAAACAGCGCGTAGCCGACCTGGTAGACAAGCTGCGCACCGACGATCATCAGGCTGTTGGCGAGAGCAAACGTCAGCAAATCCGGAATCTTGCCGCGCAGCGCCATCAACGGCAGCGCCAGAAACGCCAGCAGCACGCCTGCCGACGCCGTCATCCCGCTGCGGCCAAGACCGCTGTTGCGCCACACCGGCAGCGAGACGGCGAGCAAGAGCAGCAGCTCGACGGAGCCAAAGACAAGCAGCGAAGGCACATGA
>CAIPXZ010000066.1 GCA_903869075.1 uncultured Myxococcales bacterium
CAATGCCTGCGGTTCCGCCTGCCACACGACGCCGCCGGGCGGCACGCACACCACCGGCACCGAGTGCCAGTTGTGCCACGACAAGGTGATCGCCTCTTTTGACCCGACGACGCAGACGGCGACCTGGAAGGACGCGAGCCTGCACGTCAACGGTCAGGTGGAGGTCGCGGACCTCACCTGCACGACCTGCCACGGCGATGCCGCGAGCAACCAGCCCGCGCCGCCCAAGGGCGTCCACGGCGAAACGCTTATGACGCAGGCGCCCGTCGGCGCGCACGCCCAGCACCTCGCGACGAGCACCTGGCACCGGCAAGTGCAGTGCGCGGACTGCCACCTGGTGCCGGCCTCGACCCTGCATACGAATAATGTCCTCGACTTTGCCTGGTCGGGCCCGGCGCTGGAAAATGGCGCGAGCCCGGCGTGGAATTCCGCCAGCGCGACGTGCACCGGCACCGGCTGCCACGGCGCGACCTTGAACAACGCCACGACACCGGCGGCCGCGCCAAAGTGGACGCAGGTCGACGGAACTTTTGATTCCTGCGGCACTTCCTGCCACACGACACCGCCGGGCGGCAGCCATCCGACCGGCACCGAGTGCCAGCTGTGCCACGGCGCGGTGATCGCGGCGTTTGACCCGGCGAGCAAGACCGCGACATGGACCGATCCGAGCAAGCACGTCGACGGCACGATTCAGCTGACAGCGCTGACGTGCACGACCTGCCACGGCGACGCCGCGAGCAACCAGCCCGCGCCGCCGAAGGGCGTCCACGGCGAGACGCTGACGACGCAGGCGCCGGTCGGTGCGCACGCGGCGCATTTGGCGACGAGCACGTGGCACCGGCAAGTGCAGTGCGCGGACTGCCACGTGGTGCCGGCGTCGACGCTGCATACGAATAATGTCCTCGACTTTGCCTGGTCGGGACCGGCGCTGGAAAATGGCGCGACGCCCGCGTGGAATTCCGCCAGCGCGACCTGCACCGGCACCGGCTGCCACGGCGCGACGCTCGCGAATGCCACCACGCCGCCGGCGGCGCCAAAGTGGACGCAGGTCGACGGAACCTTTGATTCCTGCGGGACTTCCTGCCACACAACGCCGCCGGGCGGCAGCCATCCGCCCGGGACGCAGTGCCAGGTTTGCCACAGCACCGTGATCGCGAGCTTCAACGCCGCGACGAAGGCGGCGACTTGGGCGAATCCGGCGCTGCACGTGGACGGCGCGATCGAGGTCACGAACTACCACACGCTCGCGGCCTGGCAGACGCCGGTCGTCAACACCAACGGCACGGTGAATACGCAGCACCATGGCGTCGGCTATTTCATCGCCAACCACGGCCTGGACGACAAGGGCGTCGCGTGCACCACCTGCCACGGCGCCAATCTCGACGGCGGCGACGTGAGCGTGAGCTGCAACAACTCGACAATCAACTGCCACGGCGCCAACGCGGCGACGAATGGCACCGGCGGCGACTGGAAGGCCTGCAACTTCTGCCACGGCACCGCGACCCAGCAGAACCCGCCGGATGGCGTCTGGAACGAGCAGCTGACCAACACGCTGGCCGTGGGGGCGCACGCGATGCACCTGCAGTCGACCGCGACGCACGTGGCGCTGACCTGCGACCGCTGCCATGTGGTGCCGGCGGCGGGCGACGTGGCGCACACGCAGCAGTACGTCGTGAGCACGGACTTGACGACGGCGGGGCACCACGGCGACGTGACGCTGCCGGCGCCGCCAGCGGTCGCGTGGAACACCGGCACGATGACGTGGAGCGCGGCAACGACGCTGGGCACACCGATTACGGCGCGCGGCACGTGCGCGGGCGCGTGCCACTCCGACGGCCGCGGCGGCGTTGCGAAAGTGACCGCGTATTGGGCTGGCGGCGCGTGGACCGACGGCAGCTGCGCGAGCTGCCATTTGGCAACGCTGAACACCGGAAAACACCCGAACCACACCGGCAATGGCATTGCCTGCACCGATTGCCACCCCGGTGCCAACACCGCGACGCACGTCAATGGCCAGCGCGACGTCTACGCGACCATCGCGCCGCAGACGGGGCAGTCAATCACCACGACGCGGCAGGTGCCAGGCGCCTGCGTGACCTCGGTGCAGTGCACGGGCAGCTGCCACGGCGAGACCCACCCGACGACGACGCCGCGCTGCTGGAACTGAGCCTGCCGCCGCGATCGGCCACGCGCACGATCCCGTCAGGCGCCGGGCACGGGCGGTGCGACATCGCTCATGGCGGTGGCGCGGGGTAGGGTGAGCACGGGCCGGCTTTTCGCGTCAACCAGCAGGTAGACCGGCAGCGGTGCGGCGGCGCCTGAGGTGACGACGGCGCGACTGGCGGCGGTCTCGACGAGATCGCCCACAGCGGTCAAAGTCGTCTGCGATATCATGACTTCACCGCCGGCGGCACAGGCTTCGACGCGTGCTGTCAGCGATACGGCGCTGCCCAACGCGCCGTATTTCGCCCGCGCCGTCGTGCCAATGTTGCCCAACACAACGTCGCCGGAGTGGATGCCGACGCCCATCTCCATGGGCGCGTTGCCCGTCGCCCGATTCTCCAGATTGACCTGCGGCATCGCGCGCTGCATCGCCAGTGCGCATGTGACGGCGCGCTGGGCATCGTCCGGCCGCGTGTCCGGGGCGCCGAACAGCCCGAGGAGGCCGTCGCCGGTGAAGCCGTCGATCGAGCCGCCGTGGTCGAGCAGAATCTCCACCATCTTGTCCAGATACACGTTGAGCATCGACGCCACCGCGTCGGGCGCGAGGCCGGCGTGCAGCGCGCGCGCCGTGAAGTCGCGCAGCTCCGCCTTCAGCATCGTCACCGGGTGCGTCGCGCCGCCCAGCCGGATGACCTCGGGCAACGCCAGCAGGCTCTCCATCACGTCCTCGGAGAGATGGCGGCCAAAAGTCTCGCAGATCAGCTGGTTGCGCAGCACGAGCTTCTGGCTGTAGTGCACAAGCTCGCGGTGCAGCAGGCGGACTTCCAGCAGGTTGTGGACCCGCATCAGCACTTCCGCGAGGTCAAACGGCTTGCTGATGAAGTCGCGCGCGCCGGCCTTCAGCGCCTGCAGCAGGTGCCCCGGCTGCGCCGTGACGACGAGCACCGGCAGGTACGCGTCGACCTCCAGCGCCTGCAGCCCGGCCATCACCTCAAAGCCGTCCATCGCCGGCATGTGCAAGTCCAGCAAAATCAAGTCGTAGCGGTGCTTTTTGTGCAGCGCGCAGACCTCGCGCGGGTCAAACGTGTGCGAGATGGTCTTGTAGCCATCGCGCCGCAGCACGCCTTCCAGCAGCGCGACGTTGGCCTCCATGTCATCGACGATCAGGATGCTCGCCGCGTGGATTTGGTCAGCTGTAATCATGCATTCTCCGTAGGCGTTATCGCCGATTTGCCTTGCGTTTCGCCGGTCAGGACGCGCCGTCGATCGGCGCCGAATTCCAAGGCGTCCGTCAGCGTGCTCATGAACTGCGGCACGCGGATCGGCTTGGTCAGGTAGCGAAAGAAGCCTGCGGAAAGGCCCTTTTCGATGTCGTACGGCAGCGCGTTGGCGCTCAGCGCGATCACTGGAATTTGCTGCGTAAGCGGATCTTCCTGTAGCAATTTCAGCGCTTGCACGCCGCTACTTAGAAACAACGAGAGGCTATCTCCCGCGTCACATTCCTTATACCCTTGGAACTATTGTGTTTTGCGCCCGTCCGCAGCGCCGTCGCCATCACCGGAAGCTTTCGACACCTGCACCTCGTAGCCCAGCTCCCGGATCCGCCGCTCCAGCCGTTTGACCGCCTTGGCCTGGTCGTGCTGGTCGAAGTAGTCGACGCCGAGGTCCTTGTGCTCGGTCTCGTCGCGCAGGATGTGGTAGGCGGCGGTCAGCATCGAGGCTGCGACCGCGACGATGGCCTTGCTGGCGCCACGACGCGCCCGGATGCGATGGAACTTCGCCTTGTAGTAGCTCTTCTTGGTCCGCACGGCCGACCAGGCGCATTGCACCAGCATGGTTTTGAGCGCCGGGTTGCCTTTGCGTGTGCGGGTGTCGCGCCGCTTGCCCGCGCTCTCGTCCATCCGCGGCACCAGCCCCGCCCACGACAGCAGGTGGCCCGCGCTGGGAAACTTGCCCATGTCGACGCCGATTTCCGCCACGATGGCTGACGCCGCCACCTCGCTCACGCCCGGCATCGTCTGCAGCCGCGCCACCGAGTCGGCGATGGGCTCCAGAGCCGTCTCGATGCGCGCGTCGATGGTCTCGACCTGCCGGCAAATCGCGTCGTAGTGGTCCAGGTGCAGCTTGAGCATGAAGCGGTGGTGGTCGGTCACCTTGCCCCGGAGCGCCTCGGTCAGCGCTTCGGGCGTGGCCTTGAGCCGCCCATCGGCCAGCGCCGCCAGCTTGGCCGGGTCGGTCTCGCCGCCGATGATGGCCAGCAGCATCGCGCGGCCGCTCTTGCCGGTGATGTTGCTGATGACCGAGTCCAGCTTGATGTTCGCGTCCTCCAGCACCTTTTGCATCCGCTGGACCTGCCGCGTCTGCTCGCGCACGCACTGCTTGCGCATCCGCGTCAGGTCGCGCACCTCGGCTTGCTCCGCCACGGGCACAAAGCTCGCCCGCACCAGCCCGTGCGCCAGCAGGTCTGCCAGCCACGCCGCATCGGCGACGTCGCTCTTGCGTCCCGGAACATTGCGCAAATACGCAGCATTGCCCAGCACAAGCTCGAACCCGCCTTCCAGCACGTGCCAGACCGGCTTCCAATACACACCGGTCGACTCCATCACGACGTGCGTGATTTCCCGCTCGGTCAGCCAGTCGCTCAGCTCCAGCAGCGCCCGGGTCGTGGTCCCGAACGTCACAGTCTCCATGCGCGCCCGTGCGCTCTCGCCTTGGGCCAGCCGCGCGCACGCCACGACCGTGTCCTTGTGCACGTCCAAGCCCGCACAACGCTTGTATAAAACCTCCATGACACCTCCATGCGGCGACGGCATGAAGTCCAGGTGGTTGAATTCTACTTAGCGCGCTCGACCGCCTCGCGGCTGCCGGCAGCAATTCCGGGTGCTCATGGACTTCGCGTCAAACTTATGCACGGGCTCGCAGCACCATGACAATTCGACGTCGGCGCCGTCGCCACACGCAGGCTAGCAGTTTCGTCCATCGAGGGTGCCGCGGCGCGCGGCATGCGGGGACTTATGCC
>CAIPXZ010000067.1 GCA_903869075.1 uncultured Myxococcales bacterium
CTCCTCCAGGGAGTACGCGCGACGGCCGGCGGCGGTCGTCCCCGGTCACCTGTCAGGTCTCGCCACGCGAGCGCATCGCGTGGCCCGACCTATACTTGGGGACGAAAGCCGGAGCGCGATGCCCCGGATGCAGCCGGTCCAACCGGCGGAGGTTTCTGATGTCCAACCCGCGCTTCAATCGTTTCGTCGCTCCGCTCAGCCAACTCGCGCTGTTTGGCGTCACGACGCTCGTCTTCCTCGCCACCGGCTGCGGCCCGTCCTACCCGAACTGCGAGACGGACACGCACTGCAAAGCCAAGGGCGAATACTGCGTGGACAGCAAGTGCGCCCAGTGCCGCTTGGACAGCCACTGCCCCGGCGCCGGCACAGACGTCTGCGTGGCGTGCGTCAGCGGCGCGTGCGGTCGCAAGCCGGATTGCTGCTCGTCCAAGCTGGATTGCGGCTCCGGCAAACAATGCCTGAACAACAAGTGCGCGGCCGAATGCACGGCGGATGTGCAATGCCCCGTCGGTCACAAGTGCATGGCCGGCAGCTGCGTGTTGCCGGACGGCGCGGTTGACGGCGCCACTTGCGCTTCCGATCGCGACTGCAAGAGCGGCTCGTGCGTCAAGGGCAAGTGCGCGGCGGGCAGCGCTGGTCAGGTCGACTGCTCCAAGCTCGACGCGGCGTACTTCGACTTCAACGAATACACGCTCTCGTCGTCGGCGCAAAATGTCGTCAGCGCCTCGGCCAAGTGCCTGAAAGAACGCAACGTTTCCGCGGTCACCATCGAGGGCCACTGCGACGAGCGTGGCACGGACGCCTACAACATGGAGCTCGGCAACCGCCGCGCCAAGGCCGTCCGCGAGTACCTCAAGACCGTCGCGCCCAAGGTCAACGCCAAGACCATCAGCTACGGCAAGACCAAGCCGGTCTGCAATGAAGACACCGAGTCGTGCTGGAGCCAGAACCGCCGCGCTGAGTTCCGCGCCAAGGGCAAGTGACGTTCGTGCGCACAATCGCCTCGCTGCTGCTGTTGACGCTCACCGGGTGCATCGCGACGACGACAGACGTCGACCGCGTGTCGCAGCGTGTTGCGGAGCTCGAGCGCGTGAATTCCGGGGTGATGGCGGAAGCCAGCGCCGAGACCAAGCGTCTGGAGAACCTCGCGGCGCAGGTCGAGGAAGCGACAAACCAGCTGCGGGAGACGCTGGCGAAGGCCGGCGCGCGCATTGCCGAGAGCGATCGCGCGCTGCAGCGCGTGCGTGGCGACCTGGAAGTCATGGTGCACCGGCTGGACGCGCTGGAGCGCATTGGCGCGTCGGGGCAGGCGTCGCTGACGGAAGTGCGCGGGCGGCTGAACCAGCTGATCGCCGACTTGCGCGACCGCGCCGGCATCGCGATCCTCGCGCTGCCGTCGGATTTGCCAACGGATGCCGAGGGTTTCGTCAAGGCGTCGGACAAGGCGCTGGCGGACGGCGACGTGCGGCTGGCGGCGGCGATGGCGTCCGAGTGCCAAAAGCGCTACCCGGCGAGCGAGGCGTGGGGGCAGTGCGGACTGGTGATCGGCCGGATCGCCGCGCAAGAGCAGCGCTATGTGGACGCGCTCAAGCAGTTCCAGGCAGTGCACGACGGCCTGGGCGGCAAGCCGACAGTGGCGGTGGCACAGTCGCTCGTGGAAGTGTCCAAGATTTTGGAATTGCAAGGAAAATGCGGCAAGGCGCTGCAGGTGTGGAACTACCTGGGCACCGAGATGGCCAAGACGCCACAGGCCAAGCTTGCGAAGTCCGAGCCGGCGGCGATCGCCAAGCGTTGCAAGGAAGGCGTCGGCGCGGCAGACAAGCCCGCTGACAAGCCGACCGATCCGGCGACCGACCCGGCCAAACCGGCGGAGCTGCCTGAAGCGGCGACGGGCGACAAAGCGGCTGCCAAACCCGTTGCGGCGCCCGTCAAGCCCGCGGAACCGGCCAAGCCCGCCGTGGCACCGGCCAAGCCGGCTGCCGCGCCTGCCAAGCCCGCCGCACCCGCCAAACCTGCCAAACCGGTCAAATGAGCCGCTGAACTGCCTGCGTCGGCGCCGCGCGTTGCGGCTGCCGCGGGTCCGGATGTGCCATGTCGCCAGTCGCCACCCCCAGTTCACCGTTGCACTACGCCGGTCCGTGGCAGGCGATCGTCGTCGGCGGCGGCCATGCCGGCTGTGAAGCGGCGCTCGCCCTGGCGCGGGGCGGCGTCGCGACGCTGCTGTTGACGCAAAATGTCGACCGCATCGGCTGGATGAGCTGCAACCCGGCGATTGGCGGCATCGGCAAGTCGCACCTTGTCGCCGAGATCGACGCGCTGGGCGGGCAGATGGCGGTTGCTGCGGATGCGGCGGGCGTGCACTACAAGGTCCTGAACAGCTCCAAAGGCCCGGCGGTGCGCGCGCTGCGGGCGCAGTGCGACAAGCTGGCGTATGCCACGGCGATGCGGCGCGCGTTGGAGCTGACGCCGGGGCTGGCGATCAAGCAGGCGGACGTGCGGCGGCTGTGGTTGGACGGCGCGGCACTGGCGGGCGTGGAGACGGCGGCGGGCATACGCTTTGCCGCGCAAGTGGTTGTGCTGACAGCGGGAACGTTCATCGGCGCTGTGTGCCACACCGGCGAGGTCCAGAGCGAAGGCGGCCGCGCCGGTGACCTGGCGACGCTGGGGCTCGGCGACCAACTGCGGGCGCTCGGCGTGCGAACTTTGCGCCACAAAACAGGGACTTGCCCGCGGCTGGACGGGCGGACCATCGACTGGAGTCGCGTGCAGCCGGACCCCGGGCTCGACCCGCCGCCGCCGATGGCGCGCAACGGCACCGGCGCGCAGCTGCCGCAGATGCCGTGCCACGTGACCCACAGCAACGCCGCGACGCATGCGGCGATCCGCGAAAATGTCCATCGTTCTCCGCTGTTTGGCGGCGCGATCGCCGGCGTGGGCCCGCGCTACTGTCCGTCGATTGAGGACAAGGTCATCCGCTTTCCGCAGCACGAGACGCACTACATTTTCCTGGAGCGCGAGGGCTGGCAGACCGACGAAATCTACGTCAACGGCCTGTCGACGAGCCTGCCGGCGGACGTGCAGATCGCCATGGTTCGGTCGCTGCCCGGGCTGGAACAGGCTGAAATTGTGCGGTTTGGCTACGCGGTTGAGTATGACGCCATCGACGCCCGGCAGCTGGGGCGCGACCTGATGCTGCCGTCGCTGCCGGGGCTGTATTTTGCCGGGCAGGTCAACGGCACGTCGGGCTACGAGGAGGCGGCGGGCCAGGGGCTTGTGGCGGGCATCCAGGCGTTGCAGCGGCTGCGCGGCGCGCCGGCGGTGACGCTTTCGCGGACCGAGAGCTATCTGGGCGTGATGGTGGACGATTTGGTGTCCCGCGGCGCGGACGAGCCGTACCGCATGTTCACGTCGCGCGCCGAGCATCGGCTGGAGCTGCGGGCGACGAACGCCGATTTGCGCTTGACGCCGCTGGGTTACGCGCTGGGGCTTGTGACCGAAGCGGCGTGGCAGCAGCTGCAGGCGCGGCGGGTGCGGCTCGAGGCGATGACGGCGGCGCTGCACGCGGTGACGGTCAAGCCGGACAAGGAGGTCGTGGCGCGCGTGGAGGCGTGGGGCGGCGGCACGATCCTGCAGCCGACGACGCTGGCGCAGCTGTTGTGCCGGCCGGAGGTGACGCTGGACCACCTGGCGCCGTTCCTGCCGGCGGACTGCCCGGTCGCGGCGCTGGACGCGGACGATCGCGAGGAAATCACGACGCAGGTCCGGTACGCCGGCTACGTCGAGCGCGAAAAGCTGCGGCAGGCCAAGGCGCAAAAGTTGGAAGCCCAGCAATTTCCGGCAGATGTCGACTTTGCCGAAGTGAGTGGACTCTCGCGCGAGGCGCAGGCGGCGCTGCA
>CAIPXZ010000068.1 GCA_903869075.1 uncultured Myxococcales bacterium
CTCGCGGCCGGCCAGCTCGGTGTGCGCGGCGACGCCGAGGCGCGCGTGGCGATCGACCTGCAAGCTCGCCAGACGCCGCGCCAAGCCCGCGTCGTGGTTGGTGAATTGCAGGTCCACGGCCTCCAGCCCGGCGGCCGGGCGATCGACAAGCGCCACGTCCTCCCACGCATCGCCCGCCGTCACTTCCAGCTGGACGATGACCTGGTCGCCACGGTGCAGCGGCGCCGTCACCGGCTCGCCGTGCAGCGTGAACAGCCGCCGCCGCACCAGCAGACCGGCGTTGCGCGCCTCCGCCAGCGGCGTCTGCAGCGCGTAGCTGTACTCCAGCCGCAGCCACAGCGGCCCCTGACCATGGCGCAGCAGGCGCACCGGCGTGTCGCCCAGCGGCAGCTGGTCCTGCGCCACCTCGGCGGTCGCCACGTGCGTGCCCGCCGTCACCGGCCCCGCCAGCTTGACCTGATTGGCCACCAGCACCTGGAAATCGCCATCCGCCGCCGGCCCCGCTTGCGTCTGAGCCAGCAGCGCGCGCAGCGCCCAGGCGTTCTCGTGCGTCGTCCGCCAGCCGTGGCCGCCCTGCTGCCGCGCCAGCCAGCGCGTCAGGCGCGGCAGCAGCGGGTGGTTCGGTTGGGCGTGCGCCAGCACCTCCACAAGCAGCGCCTGGCGCTGCAGCGGCGAGGACCAGCCCCACGCGCTCGGCGCCGGCGGCAGGCTCGCCGACTCACCGTCCACGCGCACCTGCGCCAGCAGCGGCTCCAGCAGCGCCTGCAGCTGCGGCGCGAATTTGTGCGGATCCAGCCGGCCCAGCGCCGCCGCCAGCCACAGCTGGTCGTCCACCGCCAGCTGCGCGCGGCCGGCAAAAAACGCCTCCGCCGTCGCCGGATCGGCCAGCCCGACGGCCGCCTCGACCGCCAGCAGCTGCACTTGCTGCGGCTTGGCCAGGTGGCTGCGCAGCCACTTGGCGGCGTCCGCCACCACCGCCGCATCGACCGCCAGCCCGGCGCGCCGCGCGTCCGCCAGCACCCACAGCGCCCACAGCGTCGCGTCGGCATCGGGCGCGCCGCCGTCCCACAGCGCCAGACCGCCGCCGTACTGGCCGCGCGCCTCGATGCGGTCCAGCCATGCCTGCGCCTGCGCTTTGGCCTCGCCTGACAGCGGCGCCTTGCCATCGCCGCGCAGGGCTTCCAGCGCCAGCAGGCCCGCCAGGCGCGACGCCAGCTGCTCCGTGCAGGCGTACGGGTAGTCGGTCAGCGCCGCCAGCGCCACTTCCGCACCCACCGCCAGGGACGCCGACACCGCCAGCCGCAGCCCGCCGCGATCGGCGACGACGCCCGCGTCCTTGCGCAGCACATCCAGGCGGTTGCCAGTCACCTGCGCCCAGCTCGCCACGGTCTCCAGCGGCTGCAGCGTCTTGGCGTCGAGCGGCTGCTCCACCGCATCGCTCACCGCCGGATGGTTGGCGGCCGTCGCCGTCGCCTGCCAGCGCACCTTGGCTTGGCCCGCACCTTGCGCTTGCACGCGGAACCGCACCTCCTGGCTGTGCCCAGCCGCCAGCGGCACCGTCGCCGTCAGCGGCCCCTCGGCGACAAACGGCGGCGGCAGCGTCAGCTCCACCTGCGCCGTCACGGCGAACGCCTGGCGGTTGCGCAGCGTCGCCGCCAGCTCCAGCGCGTCGCCCACCGCCACGGACAGCGGCATCGCCGGCTGCAGCATCAGCGGCTTGGCGGCCTCCACCTGCGCGTCGCCGCTGCCAAATTCGCCAGGACCGTCCACCGCCACGGCCATGATCCGCCACGTCGTCAGGTTGTCCGGCAGCGTGAACGCGTGGCGCGCCATGCCGTCCGCCGGCAGCTCGATCGCCGCCTGCCAGAACGCCACATCGCGCAGGTTCGCCCGCGTCAGGCCGCGATCGCCGCCACCGCCGCCGCCAGGATCGCCTTTTTCCTCACCGGCGCGCCGCCGCACCAGCGCGGACATCAGCATCTGGTCTTCCACGCCGCGATCGATCGCTGCGTACAGCGTCGCCATCGGGTCGGGCGTGTGCTCACCGGTCAGCGCCAGCACGCCCTCATCCACCGCCCACAGCGTCACCTCGGCGGCGCGCGGCCGACCGGCGGCGTCGCGCACCGCCACTTCCACGTGCGTCTTTTGGCCCGGCAGCAGCTTGGCCTGCTCCGGCGTCACGGTCACCTGCAGCCGATGGTCCGCCGGGTCCACCGTCAGCTCCACCGTTCCCAGCTGCACCGACGGCGCGCCGGTATCCAGCCCGAGCGCGCCGTCGCTGCGCCGCCCCGCCAGCGCCACGACGCCGATGTGCACGTTCGGCGCATGCCGCGGCTCGATCGGCACGTCCAGCGTCGGCGCGCTGCCGTCCAGGCGCACGAGCCGCGTGCGCAAGATGCCGGCGCGCTCCTCGGTCACAAGCGCCAGCGCGCCCGGCACGGCGTTGCGAACCAAAATGTGCGCGGTATCGCCGACTTTGTAGGCCTTTTTGTCCGCCACCAGCAGCTCCGCCTCGTCCTGCGGGCCCCACGTCGCGTCCGCGCCGGTGGCGTAGAAATCGGTCAGGGTCGTGCTTTGGCGGCCGCGGCGGTCGCGCACCGTCGCCCGCACGGTGTACAGCCCGGCCTGCGGCGCGGTCAGCGTGCACGCCACCGGCAGCTCGGCGCTCTGCAGTGCGCAGGTGCCCACCGGCGTCGTCACAAGCCGCCGCTGCCACTCGGTCTCGCCGCCCATGCCGCGCAGGCGAATCGACTTCCACTCCCGCCGCAGCAGCTGCACCGCCACCGGCATTCCGGGCTGGGCGTGGCCCACTGGGTCCGTCACCACAAGCTGCAGCGGCAGCGGCGTCTGCGCCGTCACCAGCGCGGACGCCAGGCCCACGCCGACCGCCACGCTCGCCGGATGCAGCCAAAACGCGTGGCTCGCCGACATCTCCCGGCCGTTAGGATCCTGAACCGCGGCGCCCACTTCCACGCGCAGCGGCCGGTCCAGCGCCACGCCGGTCGGTACCTGGAACGCCCAGTGGCCGCGGTCGTCGGTCACGCCGCGCGCCTCGTGGTTGATGACGTTGCGGGCGCCAGCGCCGTCGTCTTCTTGCCAGGTGTTGACGCCAAACTGGAACTGCGGCCAGCCCGGCGGCTCAAAAGCCTCGGCGGCACCGGACGCCGTCAAGTGCGTTGGCGCCTTGTCCAGCGGCCCGCCCGAGAACCACGCCGCCTGCACCTCGCCGCGCAGCGCATCGCCCGCCACCACATGGCTCGCCGCCAGCGTCACATCCAGCCGCGTCCGCGGCACGTGGTAGACCGCGACCTGCACGGTTTTGGCAAAAACCGTGCGCTCAGACTTGACCTGCACCGACCAGCTGCCCAGCGCGCCATTGCCCGGCACCGCCAGCGCCGCCGCGAACGTGCCGCGCGCGCTCAGCCGCACTTGCGCCTCGGTCGCGGCATGGCCCAGCGGGTCCAGCAGCCGCAGCGTCGCCTCGCGCCCAGCCGCCGGCAGGCCCAGCGCGTCCTTGCCGACAAGCCGCAGCAGGCCCTTGACCTGCACCGTCTCGCCCTGGCGGTAGACCGGCTTGTCGGTGAACAGCCAGCCGCGTTCGCTGTCGTCGTCATCCTCCTCACCGCGCTCTTCGGCCCACGGCGACGGCTCGACGACCTCCAGCCGCGCCACGTCCTCGCCCTTGGCCGCCGTGACGCGCCGCTCCATGGCCTTTTTGCGCTGCTGCCACGTCATGCCGCCCGGACCGGCCACCAGGCCGTCGGCGTTCGTCGTCGAGCGCCACACCACGCCGTCGCTCTCATCGCGCAGCTCCACGCGCGCGCCGGCCACCGGCTGGCCAGTCTGCAAGGACGTCACCCAAAACAGCGACTCGTTGCGCGCCGACTTCGCCGCAATGTGCAGGTCCGTCACCTGGAACAGCCGGCCTTCGCGCCCCGTCGGCTGCCAGCGCTGGCCGGGCGCTGGCGCGATGTCCGGCGTCGCCACTTCCAGCCACACATGCCCCGGCTTGCCGCCCAGCACAGCGTCCAGGTTCAGCACGCGCCGCTCCAGCCGGTCCGCCTGCACCGACGCCGCCACCGGCAGCGTCACCGGCGTGCCCAGCTGCGCCAGCGCCGCGGCGTAGCGCGGATCGTCCACCCGCAGCGCCGCCAGCAGCGCCCACGGCGCGTCCGCCGGCACGCGAAACGCCCGCGCCGTCACGGTCTTCAGGTTGCGCAGCGTCAGCGCCACCGTGTGCTTTTGCTGCAGCTCCATCACGCTGCCATCGGTGTCGATCGCCAGCTGCGGCGCGCGGTGGCCATACGTGCGGGCAAACGCGATCGGTCGCGCCAGGTGCCGGCCGTGGGCGTCCTCCAGCTGCGGCGCAATCGTCAGCGCGTAGGTCGTCGCTGGCTGGAAATCGCCCATGATTTCGCAGGTCGTGGCGTAGCACGACAGCCGCAGGTTCTTCACCGGCGGCGTCGCCTTGAGCAGCCGCGTCTGGTCGGTCGGCGCCAGCTTGGCGTTGAAAGTCAGCGACGCCGCGCGCCAACGATCCGGGTCGGGATCCCCGGTATCGGTGACCTCCAGCAGCGCGAACGGCTCCACCGCCGTGCCTTGCGGGTCGCCACCGCCGCCCGCCGTACCAAACGCCAGCGCTTGCGGCGCGGTCGTCAGCAGCGTGCCGGTCTTGCCCGCCAGCCCCGGCGTCACCGTCACGATCAGCCGCTGCCACGGCGGCAGCTGCGTGGCAAAAGCCAGCTGCACCGCTTGACCGGCAGCGACCGGCCGCTGCGCCGCCGGCACCGCGCCCTCCGCCAGCGGCGTCAGCTGCCACGCCGGCACCGGCTGGGTCGGGTCGGCGCACGTCACCGTCAGGTGCGCCCGCAGCTGCGCCAAATCGACCGGCTGGTCCAACAGCAGCTGCACTTTGGTGTTGCGCGGCACGAACTGCGCCTTGTCCGCCGGCGCCGACCACACGATCTGCGGCGGCGCTGTGCGAAACTGCCAGTCCAACGGCTGCGCCAGGTGCCCGCCGGCGCGCGTCTGCAGGGTCGCCGCCAGATGCACGTGCATCGTCTGCGCGTGTGGCCAGCCCGGCTGCGGCTGACCCACGACGGTGTCCGTCGCCACCCAGCGCCACTGCACCGGCACGTCCGGCTCCAGCGTCACCGCGGTCAGCGCCACCGGCTGGTCAAGCGCCGCCAGCGGCACCATCGGCTCGGAAAAAGCCAGCATCAGCGGCGCGTCCGTCGCCACTTCACCGGTCGGCAGGGCAAAAGTCACTGTCGGCGGCCCGGGCAGCGGCGCGCCCAGCGTGATGACCGTCGCCTCGGCCGGCAGCGGCGCGGCGGAAGGCGGCGGCGGACGCACCGCGGGCGGCGGCTGGTGCGGGCCACACGCCGCGAGCGCCAGCAGCGCCAAGCACAGGCCGAGCCGCATCCGCCGCGACCGCACCCCTTGGACCGTTTGCGACCGCGTCATCCTCACGCCCCCATGGCGCGCAAGCGTACGCTTGCCGTTCTGGCCACGCAACGGCACGATCCGGCCATGGGCAAACGTCGCCAGTCGCCGCAGATTGACCTCTTCGCGGTAGAACCGCAGGCGCCAGCGCCAGTTGCCGTGGAGGTCCGCGCCCGGCCAGCCAAGGTCAGCCCGCGCGCCGGTCAGGCGACCGTGGCCGGTCAGTCGTTCCTGCTGGCCGTCGAGGTCGCCGTCGCCAACCACACCGACGCGCTGCATTACGGCGTGCCGCTGGCGCTCGTCGATGGCCTGCAGCCGGGCCAGCGGCTGACGGTGCCGCTGCAGGGCAAGCTCGTCGTCGGCCTGGCGATGCGGCTGCAGCCGGTGGCTGAGCTGAATTTTGACGTCCGCAAGCTGCGACCGCTGGTCAGCGTGCACCGCCACGAGCCGCCGCTGCCGCCGGACTTGCTGGAAACGCTGCGGTTTTGCGCGACCTACTACCACGCGCCGCTCGGTGCCGCCGCGCGCCTGGCCTTGCCCGCGCCGCTGCGCCACACCGGCGTGGACGGCGATGACGCGCCGGAGCGCATGCAGCCGATGGTGACCTCGCTGGACGTGCGGCCGTGGCCCGACGGCCTGGGCAAGGCGGAGCTGCGGATCCTGCAAAAAGTCGAGGCGGCGGGCACGCTGAGCCTCGCCGAGCTGCGGCGGCCGGGCGACAACGGCAAGCTGACGGCGTCGACAAAAGTGCTGGAAGTGCTGCAGGAACGAGGACTTGTGCGGCTGTGGCAGGACCGCGTGCTGCGCGATCCGATGGGCCTGCGGGCGCCGGTGCCGCGCGACACGGCGCCGGAGCTGACGCCGGAGCAGCGGCTGGCGCTGCACCGGATGCAGGAGGACACGCAAGCGCGGCGGTTTGCCGGGCACCTGCTGCGCGGCATCACCGGCTCGGGTAAGACTGAGGTGTACCTGCACGTGATCGCTGACATTTTGGCGCAAGGTCGCGGCGCGATCGTGCTGGTGCCGGAGATCGCGCTGACGCCGCTGTTGGTGCGGCGGTTCCGCGCGCGGTTTGGCGACCAGGTGGCGGCGCTGCATTCGGCGATGAGCGAGGGCGAGCGGCTGGACCAGCTGGCGCAGGTAGCGAGCGGCGCGCGGCGGATCGTGGTGGGGCCGCGGTCGGCGCTGTTTGCGCCGGTGGCGGAGCTGGGCGTGATCGTGGTGGACGAGTGCCACGACAGCAGCTTCAAGCAGCAAAATGGCCTGCGCTACCACGCCCGCGACGTAGCGCTGGCGCGCGCCAAGGCGGCGAATGCGGTGTGCGTGCTGGGCTCGGCGACGCCGGGCTGTGAGGAGATGCTGCTGGCGCAAGAAGGCAAGCTGCACCTGACCGAGCTGCAGCTGCGGGCGACGGGCGGCGCGCTGCCGCTGGCGCGGGTGATCGACCTGCGCGAGAGTCCGCGGCTGCGCGAGGAAGGCGCCGACCGGCCGAGCCTGCTGTCCGAGGAGCTTGTGGCGGCGATCGGCGAGACGGTGGCGCGCGGCGAGCAGGCGATTTTGCTGCACAACCGCCGCGGCTTCGCCACCAGCATGCTCTGCCAAACCTGCGGCGCGACGCTGGATTGTCCGGACTGCGCCGTCACGCTGACCTGGCACAAGAACCAAGGGCGGCTGCGGTGCCACCTGTGCGATCACTCGGTGTCGGCGGACATCAGCTGCCCGACGTGCCACGGCCATAACCTGCTGGGCATCGGCGCGGGCACTGAAAAGATTGAGGACACGCTGGCGCAGGCGCTGCCGCAGGTGCGGATGGCGCGCTTTGACCGCGACACGGCGGCGGGCCAGCGGCTGCACGAGACGCTGGACAAGTTCGCGCGGCATGAGCTGGACGTGCTCGTGGGCACGCAGATGCTCGCGAAAGGCCACGACTTTCCGGCGGTGACGCTGGTGGGCATCGTGCTGGCGGAAGCCGGCCTGCAGATCCCGGATTTCCGCGCCAGCGAGCGGACGTTCCAGCTGCTGACCCAGGTCGCCGGGCGGGCGGGGCGCGGCCACAAGCCGGGCCGCGTGCTTGTGCAGACGTACATGCCCGAGCATCCGGCGATCGAGGCGGCTTTGCGCCATGATCACGCGGGTTTTGTCCACGCTGAGCTGCTGGCTCGGCAGCGTTTTGGCTACCCGCCGTACCTGCACCTGGCGCTGCTGGAGACGCGCCATCTGGACGGCAGCCGCGCCGAGGCGGCGATGGTGCAGCTCGTCGAGCGGGCGCGCGCGCTGGGCCTGGAGGTGCGCGGACCGCTGTACGCCGGCGTGGCGCGCGTGCGCGGGATCTGGCGCTGGCACGCGCTTGTGCGCAGCCGTGACCGCAAGCCGCTGCACGCGGGCCTGCGCGTGCTCGAGCGCGAGGTCGTGCCGCACCTACCGGCGGGCGTGACGTTCAGCATCGACGTCGACCCGTACGCCTTCGGCTGACGCCGCCGCCGTCTGATTGCCGCCACTTCACTAGCCTGCTATCGTGGCGCGCCGTGCCGCGCGCGATGGGGATGCGTGCCGGCGCGAACGGTTTGCGTGCGCTGATTGTGGCGACATCGGGAGGGTTTTCATGGCTCATTTTGCATCGACCGGTCGGCGTGTGGCGCTGGCGCTCGGTTTGGTCGTCGCCTGCGCGCCTCTTGCCGCTGACGCCGCTTGGCCGCCGGCGCCCGGGTCGGATCCGCTCGATCCCGCCAACTGGCCCAACGATCCCGGTTTTGCCAGCTTCGTCGCCACCGGCTCCGCCTGCACGGTGGGTGCGCCGCCGATCTGCAGCGTGCAAGGCAAGGGCCAGCTGAACTGCGTCGCGGGCGTGTGGACGGAAACGCCTTGCAACACGGGTGAAGTCTGCCAGTACGTCGGCACCGGCACCGCGACGACGCAGCAGTGCGCCGCCGGCACCGGTCCCAAGGAATACCTGACGGACGGCGAGTGGAACCAGTTCTCGTTCATCCCCGAAGCCTGGACGCGGCTGTCCGCCTTTCGCCAGGCGGAGCGCGCGATCGGCACCGGCATGCACACGAACGACGCGTGGTCGACCACCATCGGCGATCGCCGCACCATCATTGCCGTCATCGACTGCGGCATCAAATGGGATCAGGACGACACGATCAACAAGTACTACCTGAACCGCGGTGAGCTGACGCCGCCGGAAGCCGCTTGCCGCACCGCCGCGTACAAGGACACGGACCCGTACGACGCCAACGGCGACGGCAAGTTCAACATGGCCGACTACGCCAAGGAAGACCCGCTGGCCGTGCCGCGCACGCCGTGCGACTCGCGCGTCAGCGACCTGAACGCCAACGGCTTGCTCGATCCGGAGGACCTCATCAAGGCGCCGGCGTTCGGGGACGGCAAGGACACCGACGGCAACGGCTACGTCGACGACATCTCCGGCTGGGACTTTTTCCGCAACGACAACGACCCGTACGACGACACGCGCTATGGCCATGGCAGCGGTGAAGTCCGCGATTCTGCTGCGGAAGGCAACAACGGCCGCGGCTCGCTCGGCATCTGCCCGGAGTGCACGGCGCTGATGATCCGCGGCGGTGACAGCTTTGTCGCCGACGGCAACGACTTCGCCGCCGGCATCCTTTTTGCCATCGACAGCGGCGCATCGGTCATCCAGTCGGCGCTGGGCGCGCTCAGCCGCTCGCTGTATGCCGAGCAGGCCATCGATTACGCCTACCAGAACAACGCGGTTTTCATCGCCTCGGCGGCCGACGAACTGTCGTTCCACCACAACATGCCCAGCACGACAAACCACGCGCTGTACGTGCACGCCATCGTCTTTGACGGCCCGTCGGACAAGAACTCGACAACGTTCCTCAACTTCAACAACTGCACGAACTACGGCGGTAATTTGTTCCTCAGCTCGCCCGGCACCGGCTGCTCGTCCGAGGCGACGGGCGTCACCGCTGGCCACGCCGGCATGATCTACTCCGCGGCGCTGCAGGCCAAGCTGACGCCGACGCTGACCGCCGAGGAAGTGCGCGGCGTGCTGCTGAACACCGTGGACGACATCAACGTGCCGGAATCGCTGAACGATCCGACGAAATTCATCTCCGGCCCCGGCTGGGACCTGCACTTTGGCTATGGCCGCAACAACGTCGCGGCGTCGGTCAAGATGGTCGCCGCCAAGCTGATCCCGCCCGAAGCCGACATCCTGCTGCCGACGTGGTTCGAGCCGATCGAGGTGACGAAGACCACCAGCTACGCCGTGACCGGTCGCGTCGGCGCGCGTGTGGACGGGCTGCCGTCGCGCTATGCGACCTACAGCTACGTGCTTGAATACGCCAAGGGCATCGACCCGAAGAGCGGCTGGACGACGATCAAGCAAGCCACGGACGTCCCGGCGTTCAGCGGCAAGATCGCCGACTGGGACGTGGCCACGGCCGCGCAGTCCGTCGATTTCACCGCGCCGCTGACCGACCACGACCAGTACAGCTTCACGCTGCGGCTGCGCGTGACAACCAAGAACGGCGACGGCACGGTGCTGAGCAACGAATTCCGCAAGTCCTTGGCGCTGTTCAAGGATCCGGACCTGCTGCCGGGCTTCCCGATCCGCAACCTGGCGTCGATCGAGGCGTCCGGCAAGATGTTTGACCTGGACGGCGACGGCAAGGACGAGCTGATCCTGCCGAATTCCGACGGCCGCGTGCACGCTTTCAAGGCCGACGGCACCGAGGCCAAGGGCTGGCCGGTGTGGTCGCCGGTGCGCCGCGAGCTCTCCGAGAATTTCCTCTACAACATCACCAAAGCCTGCGCGTTCCGCACCGACAAGACCGGCTGCCTGGCCAAGAACGGCGGCGTCAAGGCTGAATTCCACGAGATGATCACCGGCACGCCGGCGATTGGCGATCTCGATGCCGACGGCAAAATTGAAGTGATCTTCACGACCTACGACGGCAATGTGATGGCCGTCGAGGCCGACGGCAGCACGCGCCCGGGCTTCCCGGTGCACGTCGACCGCGAGCGCATGAAGAAGTCCGACGAGACGCACATTTGGGACGACGGCATCTTCTCCGCGCCCTCGCTCGGCGACATGGACGGCGACGGCAAGCTGGAGATCGTCGTCGGCGCGATGGACGGCCAGCTCTACATGTGGCGCCACGACGGCACGATGCAAAAGGGCTTCCCGGTCGAGGTCGTCGACAAGACGCAGCCGGGCCAGGGCGACCGCATCATCACCACGCCGTCGATCGGCGACATCGACAACGACGGCACGCTGGACATCGCGCTGGGCACCAACGAGGTCTTCGGCGCCGACAAGGCCAAGAACGAAGCGCGCGGCTATGTGCTGCACGGCGACGGCACGCTGTTCGCTGGCTACCCGGTCAAGACCTACGGCATCCAGGCGTACGTGCTGCCCGAAGTCGGCTCCGGCGTGCCCGGCAACGCCACGCTCGTCGATTTGGACGGCGACAAGAAGCTCGAAGTCAACTTTGACACCATCGGCTCGGCCGGCACGTTCTTCACCTGGGACGGCAAGACGTATTGCATCAACAAGGCGCCGGGCAAGTGCACCTCGACGTTCTCCAACAATGCCGCGAACTTTGGTCCCAAGTCCAACACCAAGGAAAAGACCGCGGCGTTCGTGCTGATCTCGGACGGCTCCGTCGGCCACATCGACCCGGGCGGCGGCATCGACTTCGTCAAGGCTTCCGCGGGCTTCGACTTCGCGCTGACGTTCGCTTCTGGCGGCCAGCGCGCCGACTTCGACCACTTGATCGGCGCCTACGACAGCGCCACCGGCAAGATGCTGGAAGGCTGGCCGCGCGTCATCGACGACTGGCAGTTCTTCTCCAACCCGAGCATCGTCGACTTGGACGCCGACAAGAACCCGGAGGTCGTCGCCGCGTCCGCCGGCTACCTCGTGCACGCGTGGAACTACCTCGGCGCCGAGCCGACCGGCTTCCCGCACTTCACCATGGGCTGGATGCTCGCCTCGCCGGTGGTCGGCGACATGGACGGCGACGGCAAGTTCGACGTCGCCATCGGCTCGCGCGACGGCTGGATCTTCGCCTGGGGCACGCGCAAAGGCGTGATCAAGGGCGCCATCAACGAATGGCCGATGCACGGCCACGACATGCACAACACCGACAACTACCACGCGGTCATCAACCCGTACGCCAAGAAAGTGGACAGCGACGCCGGCTCGACCGACGCCGGCGACACGAGCGGCGGCGCGGACGCCATCACCGCTGTGGACACGGGCGAGACGGCGACGGCCACCGACAGCCCCGCGCCAGCCAAGGGCGGCTGCACGGCGGGCAGCGGCGGCGGCAGCGGCGCGGGCGCGTTCATCGGTTTGGTCCTGCTGGCGGCGCTCGTGCTGCGCCGGCGGCTGTTCGCGTAGAGGCAAAGTCATGGCAGTCACGGAAGTCCGCAACGCTTGTTACAAATGCGAAGAAGAGCTGGTCTTTGACGTCAAGATCGGCCGGCTCGACACGTGCCCGAACTGCGGCGCGTACCTGCACTCGTGCCGCAACTGCCGGTTCTGGAGCATCTCCGCGCACAACCAGTGCATCGAGAACCAGGGCGAGTTCATCCGCGATCGCGAGGCGGGCAACTTCTGCGGCTTTTTCCAGTTCCGCGTCGTCGGCGAGGACGCCAGCGCCGAGATCAACGCCCACAAAGCCAAGCTGGACGCGATGTTCGGCGGCGGCGGCGCGGCCAAGCCGACGCTGAGCTGGGGCACGCCCGAGGGCAAGGCCGAGCGGCCAGAAGACGCGGCGCGGGCGAAGTTGGATGCTTTGTTTAAGAAGTAAGCCTTCCGGCGGCGAATACATGGAGCCGCAAACCGCGTAGCGGTTTAGGAAGGCGCGGTAGTGCCAACACTGCGCGAATACATGGAGCCGCAAACCGCGTAGCGGTTTAGGAAGGCCCAGCGGCGCGGGCGAATTTGGCCGCGCTGTTCACGAAATAGGCCTTTGCCATCGCGGCCATCGCGCGTACGCTCAGGCGGGTACACGCAGGAGGGCGCGATGGGTCAACGGTGGGCATGGCTTCTGGCAATCCTCGCGACAGCCTGCGGCGTGGCCAATCCCGGCACGGCGGGCAACACGGCCAACCAGACCGACACCGCCGACGGCGGCTTGCCCGCCGCCAAGCCCGGCAGCTTCGACGACACCTGCAAGGCCAGCGCCGCGACGCACGTCTCCAGCGCCTCGTGCCGGACGCTTTGCCAGAGCGATGCGAAATTCCAAGCCTTTCTCGCGTGCATCCCGATCGGCGGCGGCAAGTGCTTCGACCTCAGCTTCCTCGCGCCGGGCTGCACGCCGTTCACCGGCGCCTGCACCTGCGATGCGCTCAGCGCGATGGAATGCTGGCAGTGCGCCAACGGCGGCGTGACGATCACGATTCCCGATCGCAAGTTCTACGCCATCGAAGCCGTCACCGCCTTCCCGGCGCAGATCGACGCCAGCGGCAAGGTCGTCGGCCGCGTTTGCGGTGCGGCGTTGGACCCGAGCGACCCGAGCTTACCGCCTGAACCCGCGCCGAGCGCCGCCAATGGCTTTGAAGTCACAGCGAATTTCGTCGCCAGCAGCCTCTGGCACCCGGCCTGCGCCGACGATCAGGACACCGCCATCCAGGACGGCGAGCTGATCAACCTGCGGCCAGTGAGCGCGTCCGGCGCCCACGCCTTGCCGCCCAGCGACTTCACGTTTGCCCTGCGCTGTAGCGGCACCGTCGGCGACCTGTCCGGCTGCACCACGCCCGAGCAGGACCTGATAGCGTCCGGCATCAGCTACCACCGCTTCGCCAAACGCTGCGATCCCGCGGACTTGCCCGGAACGAGTGTCAACGTCGCGCTGATCCTCGACAACTCTGGCTCGACAAAGGGCAACGTCGACAAGGAGACGCTCAAGGAAGGCCCCGACGGCGGCTACGACCCCGCGCTGGCGCCGCTGACAACCGTCGCTTCGGACTGGCACGGCGCGCGCTTCGACGCCGCGCAAATGTTGATCAGCGGCCTGAACACCCACGACCGCGTCGTCGGCTACCTTTTTGACGAGAACGGCCCGCACATCGCCTCGTCGGATGCGTACATCTGCACCACCGACGATTTCAGCTTCAGCGGCGCCTGGTGCCATCCCGACGATCCCACGACCTGCCCGGCGCCCGGCACCTGCGACCAGGATCCGACGGAGGCCAACGACAGCTACGCCGGCAGCCTGGACGGCGCGCAGTGCAAGGCGTTCGGCGCCAGCAGCGCCCAGCGCGCCGACCTCGCCAACGGCATCGGGCTCAAACGCTATGGCGCCACCGGCCGCGCCCCGCTCTGGCAGGCCGTCAGCACCGCGTTCGAATTCCTCAGCAGCGGCGGCAGCGCTTGTCCGGACGCAGCGTTCGGCGCGCTGCAGGCCATGCACATCGTCGTCCTCACCGACGGCCCGGACACCTGCACAGACGGCGACGACTTCAGCTACCAGTCGCTGAAAAACAGCGACACTTCAGGCAAATGCCGCGTGCCGTGCGCCGGCAGCACCGTGGCGTGGCACGACTTGCTCGTCAAAATGGCCAAGGCCGGCTACCCGGTGCACGTGCACTTCATCCAGTTCCAGGCGCCGGGCTACAAGGATCCCGACCCGCGGATGCTGGAGATGGCGTGCCGGACCGACGGCACGTACCAGTTCATCAACTCGGAAAACTTCAACAAATCTACGTCATCTGTCTTCGCCGACGCGATCGCCCGCGCCGAGAACCGCGTGCGCAATGGCCTGGCGGGCACGTGGCGCGTCGGCTTCAAGTGGCCGGCGCAGACCGAGCCGCTGTTGGCGACCGGCCAGCTGGCGGCCATCGACGGCGATTTCCGCTTTACCGACACCCAGTTCCAAAGCCTCGACCCGGCGGTGCACGACCTCGGACCGGACGCGTGGCGCTTCACGATCAACGGCGACGAGGACCGCCGCGCGCTCTTGCGCACGCCCTGCACCAGCGACGGCGACTGTGGCGGCACCACAAGCTGCGCCGCCAAGCACTGCGGCGAAGGCGGCGTCTGCCGCAGCGACCCGGCGCCCAACGGCGAGCCGTGCCCCGGCGGAACCTGCCGCAACGGCGCGTGCATCGCCGGCGCGACCTGCGCGGACGCCGTCAAGCCGTGAAGCTACTCGGCATCCCACTCCTGCCAGTTGGTGCGCGATAGCACAAATTCATCAATCGGCGTAGCCACTTGCGCGTGAATCTTCAACGCCGCATGATCCAGGATCGCCCGCAGCTGCGCCGTCGTCGCCACGCGCTGGCAGCGGATCGAGCCCTCCGCCGTCTCCACGAGCACCGTCAGCCCCTGGACGCAGCCGGACAGGCACGGCTCGCGCTTGATCGGCAGTTTTTGCTGGTGTTCGTGCGCCCAGGCGCGCGCGGTGTCGGTCAAATCCCGCAGGGAATCGCAGACTTCACCCGGTTTCTTGCGGCACACCGCGCAGATCGACAGCTCCACGCGCGGCTACTGTCCCAGCGCTTCGGGCGAAAACGCCGCGTCCGGCAGCGCCACTTTGGTGTCCATCTCGCGCGTCTCCACCGTCGTCGTTGAGCCGCGCACGTGGTTCTGCATGTGGAATTTCTTCAGCGTCGCGCCGCCGTCGGCGGTGTCCACAACGTCGACGATCAGCGTCTTTTGCAGCTTGCCGTCCTTGCCGTAGAAGGTCATCTGCCGGGGAACACTCAACTTTTCGTCGATCCACAGCTCGACCTTGCTGTACGCCTCGTCCGGGTCCGGCGTCGTCACTTCCACGCGCGCGCACGGCACGCCGCCCACCGCCTCGCTGCCCAGCTTGCGGCTCTCGCCGCCCTGCATGCCGTGGCTGTCGAGGTCGCCGAAGCTGAAGTCCGTGTCCATGAACGCGCTGTTGCGCTGCGAGCCGCCGATGCGCCGCAGCCGCCGCGTCTTGGGCAGCCACAGGAACTGCTGCGCCGGCTGGTTCTTGCCCTGCTCGAGCATCAGCAGCTCGACACCGGCGTCCTCCGCCGGCTGCAAAAACGTGATGCGGCTCTTCATCTTGCCATCTTTGCGCACCACCCGCGCCAGCGTCAGCCAGGTCTTTTCCTTGCCCGACGCCAGCCGCAGCGTCAGCGCGGTCTTGGACTGGCCAGCCTGGAAGCCCGCGGCGTTTTTGTTCATGACGGCGTCGAGCAGCTTGCGCGCGGCGGGGTCATCAGCGGCGTGGGCGAGCGTGGCCGGCAGGAACGCGGCGAGAACGAGGAAAGTCGGGAGTTTGCGCATGGTGGGGACTCCTGGGCGGGTGGGATGGACCGCGGTCAGCCCGGTCGCGACTGCAGCCAGGCCTTGGTGCGCGCGTGCTCGGGCTCGCGCTCGGTGCGCCGCGTGCGGTAGCCGCAGCCGCGGGCGATGAGCTGCACGGCGTGGGACTTGCCGGGAAAAGCCGCCTTGAGCTCGTCCAGCACGTCGGTGGTGTCGAAGAATTTGCAGGAGAAGATGTCAAAAAACGCCTCGTGCGTCGCTTCGTTGATGTGCAGCGCGATGTGGCTCTCGGCGATCATCGTCATCGCCGACAGCACCGAGGTGCCGTCCGGCGTCTGCGAGCGCAGCACGTACGGCCGCATGATCGGCGTCATGTCGATGCGCGGCGGCAGGTTGTCAAACAGCTTGAACAGCGTGTCCATGTTGTCCGGACCAGTGTACCCCTGGATATTGATGAGCAAATGCGGGCCAAAGTCGTCCTCGGGCTGCACCTTCACTTCATCGAACCGGTCTGGCCGCAGCGCGGTGTGGACGTCCACGTTGCGGGTCGGCAGCGCCGTGCGCAGCAGCCGCGTCAGCTCACCGTTGTCAAACGCCACCGGCGCGACGAGATCGGCGAAATAGCACTCGCGAAAGCTGAACGTGTGCAGCGTCAGGTGGCCGCCGGGCAGAAAGACAAAACCGGAGACGCCGCAGTCATCGGGCTCGACGCCGTTGTAGTACGGCAAAAGCATAGGCGGCATCGCGGGTTTCAGGCCGAGGCGCTCGGGCAGCTCTTCGAGCAGCTCGTGCACGAGGCGGATGTCGTCAAAGCGCGACCGGTGACCGCCGAAGCCGTCCAGCGTAGAATGTTGCAAAGTCGTGGGCGTCATGGTTCACCGGGGCAGGCAGGGCGCGGGGCGCACGGGGTCCAGCAGGAGCAGAGCGCGGCATGATGGCGGAAAGTCGGAATCGGGGCAACAGAAAGCGTGGGCAGTGGCTGGGGCTGCTGCTGCTGGCGCTGGCGCCGCTGCCGGCGCAAGCCGAGGAACCGACGCTGTTTTCCGGCGCGTGGGTCAGCGTGCTGGGCATGGACACCCAGGCCGACGCGCCGGGTGAAGACCTGCTCGTGCTGCGCAATCGCTTGGATCTGGACCTTCGCCACCCGATCTCCGACACGATGCGGGTCAAAATCGCCGCGCGGCTGTGGCAGCGGACCTCGGCGGCGCGCACCGAAAGCGACGGCTGGAAGCTGGACGTCAACGGCCACTTCCCGGATTTTGGCTTGCGCTACGACCAGTTGGCAGAGCTGCGCGAGGCCTACATCCAGTGGGATCTTGGCCCGGGACGGCTGACGGTTGGCCGCGACATCGTGCAGTGGGGCGCGCTGGAGCTGCAGAGCCCGTGGCGGATCTGGAACCCGGTCGACTACAGCCAGGGCATCCTCGGCGCGTTGAATCCGGACGACACGCCGCTGCTGGCCGACTGGATGGTGCGCTGGTCGCAACCGCTGGGAAGTGGGCGTTTTGAGACGATTTTCCAGCCGTTCTTCACCGAGCATCGCTTCAGCCCGTTTGCCACCGACACGGCGGTCGTGCGCCCGGACGTCGGGCCGCCGCTGCCGCAGGGGATGTTCCAGATGCTGCGGCACATCGATTTGCGGCTGGACCGCCAGCTGGGCGATGCGCTGACAACCGCGCTGAACCCACCGCCGGCGACGCCGCTGGCCGGTTCGCTGGGCGCGCGCTGGCTGGCGACCGTCGGCGACTGGGAGCTGGGCGTCGCGGCGATCTTCAACTGGGACCGGATGCCGATCCTGCACTTTGACCCGAACGTCGCGACGATGCTAGGCAAAATGGCGGCGGTGGGCTTTGACACGCAAAAGCAGGTCGCGCTGCTGATCGACCCGGAGTACCAGGCGGCGCAGGCGGCGGTGACGGCGTCCGGCAAGGGGCCGCTGGACCTTGTGACGGCGGACTGGCAGCGGCGGCTGACGCTGGGCGGGCAGTGGAGCGTCGAGATCGCCGAGGGCTGGATGCTGCGCGGCGATCTGGCGTACGCGCCCAAGGTCGGCAATGCGCTGGGACGCGTTGTTTTTACGGACAAATTCGCGCCAATTGTCACGTCGATGCTGCTGACCGGCGCGGGCGTGGAGTGGACCCACGGCGACACGCTGGCGGTTGTCGTCGAGGCGACGTGGAATTTCGCCATCGACGTGCCGGTGGACCAGCCGCTGTTCCTGATGGCGCGCCACCATGTGGTGGTGGCCGGCGGCGGGCAGTGGAAATTCGGCGAAGGCGAGGCGTGGGCGCTGCAGCTGGGCGGCATGTACGGCGTGTCGCTGGGCGACTGGGCGGCGCTGCCGCGCGTGAGCTGGAAGTTCGCCGACGGCTGGCAGACGGGCCTGGGCGCGGCGTTCACCGGCGGACCGTTGCTGAGCCCGGGCGGGCTGTACAAGACCGACGATCAGGTGCTTGTCGACATCCGCAAGGTGTTCTGAGCGCGGCGTCAGATCGGCGTGCTGACGGCCCACAGCGTCTGGAAATAGGTGTCGACGGCGGCGACCGCGGTGGCGAGCTGCGTCTTGACGCCCGCTTCGTGGTAGCTCACAAAACCGCCGTGGCCCCAGTTGTTGCTGCCCAGCAGGACCGTGTCGTCGATGACGATGAACTTGGCGTGGGTGATGACCGTGCTCGGGTCGTTGCGCACCTGCACGCCCAGGTTCTTCAGGTACGTGCCGGCGTCGGCGTTGATCGTCGGGTCGCCGCCGTCGCTCGCCGGTGAGAGGTCCAGCACCGCCTGCACCGGCACGCCGCGCTTGACCGCCGCGGCGAGGTCTGCCAGCACCGCCTTGACGTCGGAGTCATCGGTGTTCATCGCGTAGGTGCACAGCAAAATCCGCGACTTGGCGCCCTGGATCAGCGGCTGTACGAGGCCCTTGTAGCTGCCCTCGGTGTACATCGCCACGTTGGGATCGCTGCTCGTCGCGACTTTCTTCATCGCCGTCGGCGCGGTCCACAGCGCCTGGAAATAGCCTGCCATCAAGGTGTTGGCGGCGGCGTCGCGCACCAGGAAGTTTGTCTCGTTGTTGTAGTACAGCGACGACTGCGACCAGTTTGTCGAGCCGACGATGAAGCCCTGCTCGCTGCGGATCAGCTTGACGTGCGTGCGCACCTTGGGGGAGTCGAGCTTGGCGTCGATGCCAGCGGTCTTCAAGTCCGCGACAACCAAGGCATTGTTGGCGATCTCGTCGTCCATCAGCACGCGCACCTGCACGCCGCGCGCCTGGGCTTCCTTGAGCGCGCCGACGAGGACCGCCAGATACGAACTCGTCGCCGTGGTCTCAAATTCGGTCACGTCCAGCTGCGTGTGCGCGGTCTGGATGACCGCCAGCGCGCCGCTCATGTAGTCCTTGTTGGCCTTCAACTCCAGCACCGGACCCGGCGGCAGGTTGCCCACCACCGGCGGCACATCCAGCGCCTGCAGATCCGCCACGGCGACGTCCGGCGGCGGCTGGCTGGCGGTGTCGCTGACCAGCGCGGCGTCTTCGCTGGCATCCAATGGCGCGACGTACGTCGTGCCACCGGCGGCAGGCGTGGCGGCACAGCCCGCGGCAAACGCAGTGCAAATTGCGAGAATCGCTGGGAAATTCACGCGGTCGCGACCGTCCCCGGCTTGTGGTGCTTCAGCGCCAGCGCCGCCAGCTTTTCAAGCAGCTCCGGGATCAGGAACGGCTTGTCGAGGTGGTCGTCGGCGCCGTACAGCGGCGCGGTCATCTCGTTCAGGTTCGGACCAATCGCCGTCAGCATCAGGATGCCCACGTCGTTGAATTCCGCACGTGCCCGCAGGGATTTGCAGACCTCCCAGCCGTTCATCTGCGGCATCATCACGTCCAGCACGATGAGGTCCGGCTTGTTGGCCAGCGCCGACCGCAGCGCTTCCTCGCCGTCGTACGCCAGCGCGATGCGATAGCCTTCCGCCGCCAGGGTCTTGCGCAGGATGCCCGCGATCTCCAGGTCGTCTTCCGCAATCAGCACATTCAAACCGTTGTCTTTTGGCATGTTAATCCGCGTCTTGGCGACTCAATTCGGTCGCCTTCTTGGCAATGTCCTGCGCTTCCTGGGCCCGCTTGTCGCTGGCTGGCAGGATGTGCGCAACGGTCCGCGCCAGATCGCGCGCACCCAGATAATTCTTCTTGTCCATCAGGTCCTTGGCGTCTTTCAACATCGTCGCCGCCTGCTGCACGCACTTGTCCACCACCTGGTTGGCCTCGGCCTTCTCCGGCTGGTAGTTCAGCGCCTCTTGCGCGTCCTCAAACGCGTCCGCGTACTTCTTGGCGGCCAGGTTGGCCTTGGCTTGCGTCAGGTACGCGTCCGCCAGCTTGCCGGCGACAAAGGCGCTGTGCGTGCCGTCCACGCGCCGGTCGGCGTTGTACGCCTGCTTCCACGCCGGGATCGCCTTCTTGGTATTGGTGCCAGCCGCCTGCGCCTCGTTCAGGGACGCCTCCACCTGCCGCACCGCCGCCGAATACGCCGCCGCCTTGGCCTTTTGGTCCTTGGAATTCGGCCCCGCGGCGATCGCGTCAAACGCCTGCACCGCCGGCGTCCACAGCCGGTTGTGGTACGCGGTCAAACCCGCCGTAAAATCAGCCTTTTTGCCCGGCTCCGCCTTGGCCGCTTCCGGCTCAGCCTTCGGCCGCTCGGTCGGCTCGGGCTTGGCGGCGTGCTCCGGTTTGGCCGCGTGCTCCGCTTTGGCCGCGTGCTCAGGCTTCGCCGCGTGCGCCGCCGGCTTCTCCGCCTTTGCCTCGACCTTCGCCTCCGGCTTGGCTTCCGCCTTGGCCCCGTCGCTCGCCTTGGCCGGCTCCGCGTCCAACTGCGCGCGCATCGCCTTGGCTTCCGAGCGGTTAGGATCCAGCGCGAGGATCGCATCCAGCGCCTTGATCGCCGCCGCCGTGTCGCCAGCCTCGTTGGCCTTCTTGGCGTCGGTCATCCGCTGGCTGAACAGCGACTCCTTGGCCGCCGTCAGCTCGTCCTGCGCATCGGCGTACTTCTGCGTGTCCTTGTCGACCTCGCCGAGCTTGCTGATCGCGCCCTGGAAATCGCCGGCCTTCAGCGCCTGCTTCGCTTCCTCAAACGTGTCCTCGGCCTCGACTTCCTTGCGCGTCGACGCCACGAGCTCTTTCAACTCCTTGTTCGTCGGGTCTTTTTTCTTGGCCGCCTTCAAGATGTCCAGGGCGTTGGCAAAGTCCGGCGGCGTGTCCGACAGCAGCTCCTTGGCCTTGGCGATCGCCTTGGTGACCTCCGCCGCGCTGTCATCGACAACCGGCGCCGCGGCGGCCGTTTTGGCAGCATTGGCGGACTTGCGCGTGGCAAAATACGCGCCGACGCCGCCGCCCACCGCGACGATGGCAAAAATGCCGCCGACGGTCAGGAACAGGCTCTTGCGCGACCGCGACTTCTCGTACTGCACCTGTGGCGTCGCCGACGCCTGGCGCTCCGGCATGGCCTGGCGGTTGCGCGCCACCGGCTGGGCGCCTTCGATAAAGAATTCAAGGACGCTCGTGCCAATCTCGATGCGATCGCCCGACTCCAGCACATGCCGCGGCTTCTTGACGCCGTTGATCATCGTGCCGTTGGCGCCGCCGAGGTCGGACAGCACCGCTTCGTCGTCATGGCGCTCGATCTGGAAGTGCTTGCGCGAGACCGCCGGGTCCGCCAGCACGATGTTGCAGTCCAAGCCGCGGCCGACAAGGTGCTTGCCCTCGGGCACGCGGTGGATCTTGCCGCGATCGGGGCCAGAGACCGCGCGCAGCTCCATCGGCGTCATCGGCTTGCCCTGCGGCCGCATCGCCGCCAGCGCAGACGTGTCGATCGCGCGGGTGGCAGCTTCGGCCTCCGCCGCTTCAAATACGCGTGTTGATTGGTCTTCTTCGTCTGCCGGCGGCGGCGGCACGTTGGGCCGCGGCACGGGGCGCGGACCTTGCGGCGCAGCGCCGGTCGCGGTCATCGGTCGCGGCATCGGCCGCGGCACTGCCGACTTCGCCGGCGAAGGCGCCGGACTCGGAACCTGCGGCAAATCTTCCAAGCGGATCGCGCGGGTCGCTTCGATCGGCTCGTCGTCGTCATCCAGATGCGGTGGGAGCGGAATTCCGCCGCGACGCTCTTCGTTGGCCATGGTTCCCTTCACCCGCTATCGCAGCGCCCATTGCGCCGCAGCCACACGTGTCCCGGACCGGTGCGGGCGCTGGGCACCGCGGACCGTCCGGACCGGCAATAGCGTCCGGCCAGATGGCTGTAACACAGTCAGCGCTTGGCGACAACGTTGCGCAGCAGGGGGCGGCGGCAAAAAGCGGTGCCCAAGCGCGGTGATGACGGCTCGGCTACGGTCGCACGACCGCTGGAAGGTGACGGATCGCCGCCAACTCAGGCTGAAAAAAAGTTCGAAGGAGTGCGCGGTCAGCGAACGCGCGGGGCGACTTACGCCTGGGCGACGGGCATCACGGACACGGTCTTGCGGCCCTTGGAGGCGCCAAAAGCCACGGTGCCCGGAATCAGCGCGAACAGCGAGTAGTCCTTGCCGGTGCCGACGTTCTTGCCCGCGTGGAAGGTCGAGCCGACCTGACGGACGAGGATGTCGCCAGCCGGGACGACTTGGCCCTGCATGCGCTTGACGCCGCGGTATTGCGGGTTGGAATCACGGCCGTTGCGGGATGAGCCCTGACCTTTTTTGTGTGCCATGGTTGCCTCGATCTGCGAGCCGCAAAGCAGCTCTACACGGTTGGGTCCGCGCGGATGGTGGAATGCTTACGCTTCGATCGCCGTGACGCGCACGCGCGTGATCGACTGGCGGTGGCCCATCGTCTTGCGGCTGTTCTTGCGGCGGCGGTACTTGTGGATCAGCACCTTGTTGTCCCGGGTCTGCTCGACGACCTGCGCGCGCACTTTGGCGCCGGCCAGCAGCGGCGTACCGACCTGCACGCCCGCGTCGCCGCCGATCAGAAGCACATGATCGAACACGACTTCCGCGCCGCGCGCCACGGCATTGCCGTCCGCGTCCGCGACCTTCTCGATCGTGAGCTGTTGGCCGGGGGCGGCGCGATACTGCTTGCCGCCGGTCTTGAAGATCGCATAACTCGCCATGGTAGTCCTCGTTTCGCTGACTTGCGCATGCGACCGGTCAAGCCGGCCGGGGCGCAGGGGGTGCGAATTGTGCCGCAGTTGCCGCCGCGCGTCAAGGTTTGATTGCCGATTTGGCAACGAAATCGATCGCCCGCGCAAGGCGCCGCTCAGCTGATCCGGCTGCGCACCGCCGCGCGCATCGCCCGCAGCGCCGTCTCAACCTGGCCCTGCATGTCCGGATCCTGCGACAGCACGTGCGCCTGGGTGTACAGCCGCTCCGCCTCTTCCTCCGCGCCCACGGCGATCGCCGCGCGGGCGATCCGCAGGTACAGCATCGCCGCTTCCTCCGGCTGGCCGCCCATCTTCAGGTGGTGCGCCAGCCGCAGGCCCTCTTCCAGATCGGTGCGGCCACGGCTGGCTATCCAGCTGGCGGTCTTGCGGTGCAACTCGCGGCGCTGCTTGGGTTTCAAGAAGTCGTAGGCAACGCGGCGCCGCAGCGTCGAGGTCAGCCGGAACTCGCGATCGCTTGTGTAGCGCGAGGTGGCGTTGCGCACCACGAAGCCGGTCTGCACGAGCTGCTCCAGCGCGTCGTCCAGCTGCTCCACGCCCAGCGCCCGCAGCGCGCCGGCCCAGAATTCAGCGCCGACCACCACCGCCACGCTCAGGCAGCGCTGCACGTGCTCCGGCAGCGTGCCGATCAGCTGGCGGATCACGCCGTCGACGACACCCGGGCGGATGTCCGGCGGCAGCTTCTCGCGCACCATCCGCCACTGCGCGTTGTCCAGCTCCATCGCGCCCAGGCGCGCCAGCAGGTGCGTCAGCTCGCCGGCGAGAAACGGGTTGCCCAGCGCGTGCGTCTGGATCCAGTCGCGCAGCTTGGCGTTCACCGGCGCCGCCAGCATCTCGCGCACGACCTGGATCACCGCCTGGTTGGGCAGCGGCGCGAGGTCGAGTTGCTCGTCAAAATGGAACGGCGGCTGGCGTGGCACCAGGTGGCGCAGCGCCGAGGACTGCAGCGGCTCGACCTCGTCCAGCTCGGTCGAGCTCGACACAACCAAAATTGGCGAGCCGCCGAGATCCGCCAACAAGTCCTGGAAAAACGCGCGGGTGGACGGGTCCATGTGCTGCGCGTTGCGGATCAGCACGAGCATCGGCGCCGACAGCGCCACCGCCTGGAAATAGCGCGCCAGCGCCGCCGCCATCTCCTTGCGCGCATCGCGGCCGATGCCCGACGCCAGGCCGGCGCGTCCCGGTTCGCTGATGTCAAACGCCGGCATGGACGCGATCGTCTCGGCGACGATCGCCGCCTCCTGCCGCCGCTCCGTCGACAGCTTGCGCGCGCCCATGCGCGAGAACGCCAGCTCCACCATCCGCTGCAGCTTGCGCCGCGCCTGGTCCGCCGTATCGGTCTCCAAAATGCCGGCGCGGATGCGCACGAGCTCCACAACCGTCGAATACGGCAAGTCGGCGTGCAGCCGGTCGCACGTCACCTCCATCAGGAAATACAGCTTTTCCGGGTGCTGCTCCACCTGGCGGCGAAACGCGTCCAGCAGCACGTTTTTGCCCATGCCCAGCGCGCCCGCCACCAGGCAAGTCAGCGGCCGCGAGCGCAGCTCCACGTCCTCCAGCAGCGACCACAGCCGCTTGAGCTCCACTTCGCGGCCGGTCATCGGCAGCTCGGACGACCACGGATAGCACAGCAGCAGAAAATCCTGAGACCCAGCGCGGACATGCACCGTCTCGACGGCGTCCTGGTGGCCATCCAGCTTGGCGATCAGCACATACGGTCCCAGCGGCAGCTCGCGGCCGGTGATCGGCGCCGCGCCCAGCTCCGACTCCGGGTCCGGCGCGCCCAGCGTGTCGCGAATGCGGTCAAAAGGGATGGCGTAAATCCGCGCCCCCGGCGGCTGGCTGCGGATGTGCACGGTGCCCGACTGCGGCAGGTGGCGCTTGCGCTGCGTCAGCGCCAGCTCATGCGCTTGGCGGGCAAAATACAGCTTGGTGGCGTGATCGCCCGCCGTCGCTGCCTCGTCGTGGCGCCGCCAGTACAGCTCGATCAGCCGTTGCCGCGCCTCCTCATGGCCAGGATCCTCGGTCAGCGCGCGGCGCAACGCCTCATTCGCGCTGGCAAAAGCGTGGGCATACAGCACGTCCACCATCTCGCGCTGCCGCCGCACCGCCCACGCGCGCTGCTTCTCCGCCTGCGCGTCCCAAGGCCGCACGTCGCGCGCCAGCGCCACCTCTTCCTCGCGCAGCAGCGCCAGCTCCGCGTGCAGCTGCTCACAGCGCTCCAGCTCACCGCGGCCTTCCTGGTACGCGACCTCTGCCCGCTCGGCGCGCCGCTCGCGCTCCAGATCACCGTCCTGGAAGCGGTCCAGCGCCTGCCAGATGTCGCGCATCGACGGCGGCCGCCGGTCGCGCTGCTTCTCCAGCATCCGCATACACAGCACTTCCAGATCCGGCGGCACAAACCGATCGCGCGCGGCGCTCGACGGCGGCAACGGCACCACGTTCTTGGCGGCTTCCAGCCACTGCTGGCGGGTTTCGGCGTGGTACGGCCGCGTCATCGCCAGCACTTCGTACAGCATCACGCCCAGCGCGTAGATGTCGGCGCGCTGGTCGACCTCCTCCTCGCGGCCCGCCGCTTGCTCCGGCGCCATGTACGCCGCGGTGCCGATGACCATGCCTTCGCCGTCGGGATTCGGCCGGTCAAAATGCTTGGCAACGCCCCAGTCGGTGACAAAAACTTCACCAAAATCACCGAGCTGCACGTTCTCCGGCTTCAGATCGCGGTGGACGATGCCGGAGCGGTGGGCAAAATCCATGCCCTGCGCGATCTGGATGAACACGCCGACCAGCCGCCGCAGCGTGAACTCCTCCAACGTCGCGGCGTCGCCCATCGCCAGCAGGCCGATGACGTCGCCCAGCGAGCGGCCGGGCATCATGCGCATCGTGTAGTAGGTCTGGCCGTCCTTGCAGACGCCCAGCTCGTAGATCGGGATGATCGCCGGGTGCGTCAGCTCGCCGATGATCCGCGCTTCGCGCCGCAGCGCGCCGACAAAGCCGGCTTCATCGCGGAATTCCGGCCGCAGCAGCTTCATCGCCACGTCACGGCCCAGCGCCGTGTCCAGGACCCGCCGCACGACGCCCATGCCGCCGGCGCCCAATTCCTCGCCGATCTGGTAGCGGCCTTCGCCCTCCACCGGCAGCACGGCCGGATCGGCACCGCCCAGCGCGCCCAGCGGCGACGACGTCAGGTGCTGCAGCGCCTCGGACTCACTCAGCGGCCGGTCGAGCAGCGGCCTGCCCGGCGACGTGCGATCGGCCTCGCCGGCAGTGAGCGCCGCCTGCAGCGCCGCCAGCATCGCAGGGTCCTCGATGCTGGCCGTGGTGCGAAACGGCTGGATGAACGTGCGCTGGCCGTCGTCCAGATCGGTCTCAGCGGTATCCGCAGGCGGCCTCGGCGGCCGCGGATTAGGGTCCGTATCCTGCGGGCGGCGCTGGGACGTCACGAATCGCACCTCATCCTGCCAAGCTTGCCACGATCGTCGGACAAGCCGCAACGCATTCGCGCGCCCGGCGATTTGTGATCAAACGGCTGAATCGCGTGTTTTCAGACACTTGCACAACCGGGTGCTGGCTTTTTTGGCCGCGTGCGACAAAATACTTGCCAGATCGCCGACGATCACTGAACATCTGTACAGGACTGAACGGAACCTGAACAACTACTGAACACAAAACGAAGCAGCAAGGAAACGACCATGGCCAAGCCCAAGAAAGACCTGAACGAACCAATGGAAACCGACAAGCGCGCCGCGATTGCCACGGCGCTCTCGACCATTGAACGCGCCTTCGGCAAGGGCGCCATGGTGCGCCTCGGCGACGAAGCGGCGACGGCGCGCGACATCAGCGTGATCTCGTCGGGTTCGATTGGCCTGGACATCGCGCTCGGCGTTGGCGGCTTCCCGCGCGGCCGCGTTGTCGAGATCTTCGGGCCGGAATCGAGCGGCAAGACGACCATCGCGCTGCACCTGATCGCCGAAGCACAGAAGGCGGGCGGCATCGCGGCGTTCATCGACGCGGAACACGCGCTGGACGTGGGCTACGCGCGCAAGCTCGGCGTGAAAGCCGACGATCTGCTTGTCAGCCAGCCGGACACCGGTGAACAGGCGCTGGAAATCTGCGACACGCTTGTGCGCTCGGGCGCGGTGGACGTCATCGTCATCGATTCCGTGGCGGCGCTGGTGCCCAAGGCGGAGTTGGAAGGCGCGATGGGCGACAGCCAGGTCGGCGGTCACGCGCGGCTGATGAGCCAGGCGCTGCGCAAGCTGACGTCGTCGATCGCCAAGTCCAACTGCATCGTGCTGTTTATCAACCAGTTGCGCATGAAGATCGGCGTGATGTTCGGCTCGCCGGAGACGACGACCGGCGGCAACGCGCTGAAATTCTACGCCTCCATCCGCCTGGACATCCGCCGCATCGGCGCGCTGAAGTCGGGCGAGGACAGCATCGGCAACCGCACGCGCGTCAAGGTCGTCAAGAACAAGGTGGCGCCGCCGTTCCGCCAGCACGAATTCGACATCCTCTACGGCGAAGGCGTCTGCGCGTGCGGCGACCTGATCGACGTCGCGTCCGAAGCCGGCATCATGGACAAGGTCGGCGCGTGGTACAGCTTTGACGGCGAGCGCCTCGGCCAGGGCCGCGAGAAAGTGCGGCAGCTGCTGAAGGACGAAAAAGAGCTGTTCAAGAAGATCGACGGCCGCGTCCGCGAGGCGGCGTTCGCGCCGAATTCCTCGCTGGCGATCAGCGCGATGACCGTTTCTAGCGTAGCGGAAGGCTAGCACGGCAAGCGTAGCGGCCGCCGCGCCGGCGCCGTCAACCGATGTCGAACACGGCCATCTCGCTCGCCGTCGCGCCATTGCGGCCGGCGGCGACCGAGGAGCCGATGCCACAGTTCACGTACAGCCGCGTGTCGCCGACCATGTACCAGCCCTTGAGGTAGTGCAGGCCGGCTACCGTGGCCAGCGCGGCGCTCAGACCGGGAATGTCGAACTGGCCGCCGTGGGTGTGGCCAGAAAGTACAATGCGCGCGCCGGTTTGGGCGATCCGGTCAGCAGTCTTTGGGTCGTGGCTCAGCACTAGCGCTTCCGCCGGCCGCGGCACGCCGCGAAAGGCCGCATCGACGTCATCGCGGTGGGTAAAGCCGTCTTCCACGCCGACGATGCGCAGGTCCTGGCCGGCGACCGACAGCACCGTCGAGCTGTTGGACAGCACCGGAATGCCCTCCGCCTCCAGCAGGCGGCGGATCTCCAGCGCGCCGCTCCAGTGGTCGTGGTTGCCCAACGTCGCGATCGCCGGGCGCGGCAGCCCGCGCAGCCAGGCGCGCAGCGTGTCGATCTCCGCCAGTGAGTGGTTCAGGTAATCGCCGGTCAGCACCAGCAGGTCCGGCCGCACGAGCTTGGCCTGCAGCTGCGCGGTCCGCAGCGTCTCCGCCGTTGTGCCCCAGCCCACGTGAATGTCCGTCAGCTGGGCGATGCGCAGCTTGCGCCCCGGCGCCAGCAGCGGCGCGTGGCTGGGTGGCAAGTCGTGGCGGGTGATGCGGACGCCGCCCTGCGCCAGCGCCATACCGGTCACGCTGGCGACGCCCAAAGCGGCGCCACCGGCGACTGTCCTGCGCAAAAAAGTTCGCCTGTCCATCGTCCTCCCGGGCCGCCACGCCTGCAGCCATCCTAACCCAAACGCGCGGCGATTTGTTCCGATTCACGCCATCTGCCACACTCGCGCCGCCAAAATACGGAGCCCGCCATGCCAGACACGATGCCCAGCCAACCGATCCACGCCGCCCATGGCACAACGCTGACCTGCCGCGGTTGGATGCAGGAAGCCGCGCTGCGGATGCTGCGCAACAACCTCGACCCGGACGTCGCCGAGCGCTGGGAAGACCTCGTCGTCTACGGTGGCATCGGCAAGGCCGCGCGCAACTGGCCGGCCTACCACGCGATTTGCCGCGCGCTGACGACGCTGGCCGACGACGAGACGCTGCTCGTGCAGTCCGGCAAGCCGGTCGGCGTCGTCAAGACGCACGCGGACGCGCCGCGGGTGCTGATCGCCAACAGCAACCTGGTGCCGAAGTGGGCGACCTGGCAGGTGTTTCGCGAGCTGGAGCAAAAAGGCCTGATGATGTACGGGCAAATGACCGCCGGGTCGTGGATCTACATCGGCAGCCAGGGCATCGTGCAGGGCACCTACGAGACTTTTGCCGAGGCGGGACGCCAGCATTTTGGCCACTTGCCTGGCTTTGACCCGCAGCGGCCGCTGCGCGGGCGGCTGACAGTGACGGCCGGTCTGGGTGGCATGGGCGGCGCGCAGCCGCTGGCCTGTACGCTGGCCGGCGGCGTGATGCTGGCGGCGGAGGTCGACCCGACGCGGCTTGAAAAGCGCTTGGCACAAAGGTACTTGCACGAGAGTTTTGGCAATCTGGATGCCGCGATTGACCGTGCGCTTGCCGCCAGGACCGCCGGACTGGCGCTGTCCATCGGCGTACAGGTCACCGCGCTGGAACTGCTGCGCGCGCTGGAAGCCCGCGGGATTGCCCCGGATCTGGCGACGGACCAGACAAGCGCACACGACCCGCTTGTCGGCTACCATGTGACCGGGCTGACGCTCGCGCAGGCGCAGGCGGCGCGCGCGGCGGACCCGGTGGCGTGGGTGGCGCGGGTGCGCGCGGACATCGTCGAGCACGTGCAGCGGCTGGCAAACTGGCGCGCGGCAGGCGTCCACGTCTTTGATTACGGCAACAACCTGCGCGCTGAAGCGGTGTCCGGTGGGCTCGATGAGGCCGTCGCATTCGCCTTTCCCGGCTTTGTACCCGCCTACATCCGCCCGCGCTTCTGCCGCGGCGAAGGACCATTCCGCTGGGTCGCGCTCTCGGGCGACCCCGAGGACATCGCCGTGACGGACCGCGCCATCCTCGCCGCCTTTCCCGACAACCCCGGCGTCCAGCAATGGCTGCGCGAAGGCGCGCCGCAGATCGCGTTCCAAGGCTTGCCGGCGCGCATCTGCTGGCTCGGGCTCGGCGAGCGCGCCAAGGCTGGACTGCTGTTCAACGAACTCGTGGCCAGCGGCCAGGTCAAGGCGCCCATCGTCATCGGCCGCGACCACCTCGACTGCGGCAGCGTCGCCTCGCCCAACCGCGAGACCGAAGCGATGAAAGACGGCTCCGACGCCGTATCGGACTGGGTCTTCCTCAACGCCTTGACAAACTCCGTCAGCGGCGCGACCTGGGTCAGCGTCCACCACGGCGGCGGCGTGGGCATGGGCTACAGCCAGCACGCCGGCGTCGTCATCGTCGCCGACGGCACGCCGGAAGCGGCCAAGCGCCTGCAGCGCGTGCTGACCAACGACCCGACGCTGGGCGTGCTGCGGCACGTAGATGCCGGGTATGATGAAGCAAAAGTGGTCGCCGAGCGCGAAGGCCTGCAGGTGCCGCGCTGAGCGCGATGCGTCTGGTTCAGATCCATGATATAAAGCAGGAAAATTTGAAAAACGCGATCGTCGCGGCTTGTGGATAACTTGGGGATAGCCTGTGAACAGGCGGTGGAAAAGCCGGCAAGCCTGTGGACAACCGCATACGCCTGTGGACAAGCCCGGCGTTTGTCCACAGCGGTCCCCGGATTCATCCACAGCTTGATCGCCGACAACAACCAGTGATTCATGGACTTTTTTGCCTGCCCACAGCTGTCCACAGGGCCCTCTGACACCACCCTCTTCTCTTTGTAAACCACCCAAAGACCCTGTCGCTGGCGCGGTGCGGCGGGCAGGTCTGGTCAATTGCGGCCATCCAGAGTACAACTTCGCCGTTTCAGCCGGGCCAGATCTCGACGGTTCGGCAGGAGAGCCTGTTCATGAAAGTTCGCATCGACAAAGCCGCTTTGACTGTGCCGCTTTATCGCGCCCAGGGCGTCATTTCCCGCAAGCCGATGAACAACGTGCTGGCGCATGTCCACATCGCCGCGAGCGAGGATGGCTTGGTCTTCACGGCCGCCGAATACGACGTGACTGTTGTCGCCGAAGTCGCGGCGGATGTCATCGAGCCGGGCGCCGCTGTCGTCAATGGCCGGTCGCTGTTTGACATCGTGCGGGCGCTGCCGGACGGCGCTACCGTGCAATTGTCCACCGAGGCGAACAATCGGCTGCGTATTGAGGCGGGTCGCGCCTACTACTACCTGAACGGCATGGCGCCGGAGGAATTCCCGCCCAACGCCATCGAGGACACGCAAGGCCGCGGCCTGCTGTGCGACAAGAGCCATCTGGAGACGATGCTCAAGCGCACGCTGTTCTCGGTGTCGCAGGAGGAAAATCGCCCGGCGCTGAACGGCGTGCTGCTTGAAATCGAGCCGGAAGGCAACGGCGCGCCTGCCAATCAGGTGCGGATTCGCATGGTGTCGACCGATGGCACGCGGCTGTCCAAAGCCGAGCGCTCGATGACGGTCAGCGATTACGACGGCCAGAAGCACGCGTGGATTTTGCACCACCGCGGTGCGTCGGAGCTGCAGCGGATCTTCGAGGGTGCGGACCCGTCGGCGCGCATCGAATTCGTCGGCCGCAACGTGGTGATTTCGAGCGACAAGGCGCGCGTGCAAGTGCGGCAAATTGAAGAGCGTTTTCCCGATTACACGCGCGTCATTCCCGAGCGCGGCGACGCGTCGGTGACGCTGACCACGAGCGAGTTCATGAGCGCGGTGCGGCGGGTGTCGTCGCTGGCGTCGTCGCGCGGCGATTCGCCGCTGCGGGTGGAGTTGGAAGCGGGCCGGATGGTGCTCGAGATGAGCCACAACGACGGCGAGGCGCACGAGGAGATCGACCTGCCCGATTACCAGGGCGCAAAGATCAAGGTCGGATTTAACCCACGGTTTTTGCTGGATGTTTGCAACGTGCTGGGCACGGAACACATCACGCTGGAACTGTCGGACCAGTTCTCGCCGTGCCTGCTGCATGCGGACGAAGAGCCGGGCTGCGTGTTTGTCATCATGCCGATGCGCATGTAGCCAGATGGGTCGCGGACCGGTGATCAGCTTTCGGAACGCTCACCTACCCACCGGCGCTGATCGAGGACCGCCGCGCCGCGCTTCGCAAGGCCCACGGCGGGGAGTTGCGCACTTCCGTGCGCCGGCCCGGACCAACGCAGGACGCCGCCACCGTGCACATTGAGCGCCTTTATGCCGAACACTTTCGCAACCTCGAGACCCTCGAGTGGTGGCCGCATCGCCACTTCAACCTGATCGCCGGCGACAACGGCCAGGGCAAGACAAACTTGCTGGAGGCGATCGCCGTGGCAGCGAGCCTGCGCAGCTTTCGCACGCCAAAGCTCAGTGATTGCCTGGCTTTTGGTGAAAGAGAGGCGACGCTCGGCCTGCGCATGGAGCGGCACGGGCTGCGCGAGGACCTGGGCGTGCGCATCGCCGCCGGGCAAAAGAAGCTGTTTTTGGACGGCAAGGCGGCGCCGTCGATGACGGCGTACCTCGGCCGGCTGGTTGTCGTCCTGTTCGCGCCGACGGACCTGGCGCTGCCGCAAGCCGAGCCGGCGGAACGGCGGCGCTGGCTGGACCGCCTGGCGTTCAACCACGAGCCGGCGCACCTGCCGGACCTGCGGCGCTATGAACAGGCGCTGGCCAATCGCAACGCCTTGTTGCGCCAGCACAAAGTGACAGGACTGGACACCGGGCTGCTGGACGCCTACGACTTGGTGCTGGCGCACTCCGGCATCAAGCTGATCCAGCGCCGGCAGCGCGTGCTGGAGCGGTTTGCGCCGATTTTGCGCGACGCTTTCGCGCGCATCGCCGCGCCGGGCTTGCACGCCGACGCGCTGTACCTGCCGCGCGACGAGGTGGCGGACGAGGCGCAGCTGCAAAAGCTGCTGCTGACCAACCGCGCCCGCGACCTGGCGCGTGGCCACACGACCCGCGGGCCGCACCGCGACGACGTGGACCTGCGCATTGCCGATCGGACCGCCGCGCTGCATGCAAGCCAGGGCCAGTGCCGGGCGCTTGTGCTGGCGATGAAGATCGCGGAAATTCGCAGTCTTGAAGCGGACTTTGGTGAGCCGCCGGTGCTGCTGATGGACGACATCTCGTCGGAGTTGGACGCCGCGCGCAACCGCGCGCTGATGGGCTACCTGGACGAGCTGGGCGGCCAGGTGTTCCTGACGACGACCGACGCCGCGCACATCCGCGTGGCAGCGCCGCGGCAGGTGTTTGTGATGCAGGACGGCCGGCTGGCTGAAACCGGGCGTTTTGACAGGAATTCTTCCCCAGAATCTACCACAGGTGGGCCATGAGCCAATTTCGCATCCAGGGCGGCGTGCCGCTCTCCGGCACCGTGCGCGTGTCCGGCAACAAGAACGAGGCGCTGCCGGCGCTGGCGACGGCGCTGCTGACCGACGAGCCGGTCGTGCTGCGCAACATCCCGGATATCTTGGATGTTCGCGTGATGATTGATATTTTGCGTGAGCTGGGCAGCGAGGTCACCTGGCTGGAGCCGCACGCCATCCGCATCGTCACCCGCGATTTGCGCACGACCGAGCTGCCGGACCTCGGCCGCCGCGTCCGCGCGTCGATCCTGTTTGCCGGCGCGCTGTTGGGCCGCGCTGGGCACTGTGAGCTGCCGCCGCCGGGCGGTGACGTCATCGGTCGGCGGCGCCTGGACACGCACTTTGACGGCTTTGCCGCGCTGGGCGCCAAGCTGACGGTCGGTGAGACGTACAAGCTGGATTCGACTGGCCTTGTCGGTGCGGACTTCTTCCTCGACGAAGCGTCGGTGACCGCGACCGAAAACCTGCTGATGGCGGCGTCGGTGGCCAAGGGCACGACGGTGCTGTCCAACGTCGCCTGCGAGCCGCACGTCCAGGGCATCGCCCGGCTGCTGACGGCGATGGGCGCGAAGATCGACGGCATCGGCACCAACCGGCTGGTGATCGACGGGGTGCAGAAGCTGCACGGCGCGGACTTCACGATCGGTCCGGATTACTTGGAAGTCGGCAGCTTTATTGGACTTGCCGCTGTCACGGGCGGCAGCCTGCGCATCCAGGACGCGGCGCCCGAGCACCTGCGGATGATTCGCATGGTCTTCCAGCGCCTGGGCGTGCGCACCGAAATCGACGGCCAGGACGTGCTGGTGCCGGGCGAACAGGAAATGCGCATCCGCCAGGACCTGGCCGGCGGCATCCCGCGCGTGGACGACGCGATCTGGCCGCAATTCCCCACGGACTTGATGTCGATCGCCATCACGGTCGCGACGCAATCCAGCGGAACTGTGCTGTTTTTCGAGAAGATGTTCGAGGGCCGGATGTTCTTTGTCGATCACCTGATCGGCATGGGCGCGCAGATCATCCTGTGCGACCCGCACCGCGTCGTCGTCGCCGGTCCGAGCCGGCTTGTCGGCCAGCGCGTGCAGAGCCCGGACGTGCGCGCCGGTATGGCGCTGGTGATGGCGGCGCTGTGCGCGCATGGCACGACGACGATCCACAACATCCGGCAGATCGACCGCGGGTACGAGAAGATTGAGGTCAAGCTGGCGGCGCTGGGGGCGCGGATTGAGCGGATTGAGGAAGGGTGAGGGCGTCGCGCGGCCGGCTCGAGTGCGCCGCGACCGGGCGGCAAGTTTCTCCGGCACAAGGTTGAAATGACGCGGGAATTGCTTGCAAAATCAGCGCGAATTGTCGTGAAGGTCGGCTCGCAGGTGCTGTGCCGCGACGATGGCACGCTGGATGACGCCGTGCTCGTCGCGCTCGTCGCCGGGCTGGCGGCGCGGCAGCGGCTCGGTCAGGAAGTGGCGTTCGTGTCGTCGGGCGCAGTGGCTTCGGGCACGGGCGTGGCGGCCAAGCTGGGGCTGGGTAAGCAGGCGCTCGCGGCGATCGGCCAGCCGCTGTTGATGGCGCGCTACCGCGAGCTGTTCGCGGCGCATGGCGTCCAGGTGGCGCAAATCCTGTTGACACACGCGGACTTGGCAGACCGCGGCCGCTTCCTGCACGCGCGGCGTGTGATGGCCGAGCTGATGGCCGCCGGCGTGCTGCCGATCATCAACGAGAACGACACGGTCGCCGTCGAGGAGCTGAAATTCGGCGACAACGACGCGCTGGCGGCGCAGGTCGCGCACGTGGTTGGCGCCGACGTCTTGGTGCTGCTGACCGAAACAGACGGGCTGTACACGGCGAATCCGCATGAGGATTCAAGCGCCGTGCGCATCGCGCTCGGCCAGAGCCACGACGACGCGCTGCTGGCGGTGGCGTCGGGCGGCAAGAGCGCGTTTGGCACCGGCGGGATGCACTCCAAGCTGCTGGCGGCGCGCAAGGCCGGCGCCGTGGGCGTGACGGTGGCGATCGCCCGCGGCAAGAATCCCGGCGTTTTGCAAGCACTTTTCTCTGGTGCCGACGTCGGCACGGTGCTGCTGCCGGCCAAGCGGCGGCTGACCGGCAAGCGGTCGTGGATCGCCACTTCGCTGCGGCCGCGCGGCACGATCCACGTCGACGACGGCGCCGCCAACGCGCTGCGCTCCGGCGGCCGGTCGCTGCTGCCGATCGGCGTGACGTTGGTGGAGGGCGATTTTGCCGTGGGCGACCCGCTGCTGGTTGTCGACCGCCACGGCCAGCCGTTGGGCCGCGGCCTGTCGCGCTATGACAGCGCCGACGCGCGCCGCGCCGCCGGGCTGCGGACCGAGCAAATTACCAATGAAATCGGTTGGTTGCCTGCGAGCGAGCTGATCCACCGCGACGACTTCGTGGTGGCCTAGGTGTGCACCGCCGTCGCCTGGCCGCTGGCGGACGGCTATGTGCTGGCGTTCAACCGCGATGAGCTGCTGTCACGGCCACAGGCGCATCCGCCGGCGCTGATCGGCGGATTCCTGGCGCCGCTGGACCCCGAAGGCGGCGGCACGTGGCTGGCGACGAACCCGGCGGGGCTGACGCTGGCGGCGCTCAACGTCTACGAAGCCGCAGTGCAGGAGCCGCAGCCGCCGGTGCGCAGCCGCGGTTTGCTCGTGACGGACTTGGCCGACGCGCGGAGCTTGGCGGAGCTCGCCGCGCGCGTGCAGGCGCACCCGCACCTGGCGCACACGCGGCCGTTTCACCTGCTGGCGCTGACGCCGGAGCCGGCGGCGCTGGACGTGCGTTGGGATGGCCGGCAGCTTGTGCTGGCGCCGGCGGCGTTGCCGCTGCTGCGGGTGTCGGCGGTGTTTGAAGCGGCGGCGGTCCGGGTGGCGCGCGAGCTTGAATTCATCAGCCTACAAGCGACGTTGCGTGCGACCGGTGTTCTGCCGACGGCGCTGCGCAGCTGGTTTGCCAGCCACGCGCTGAACGGTGCGCCGCGCGGCGTCTGCATGCACCGCGAGCCGCTGGCGGCGACGGTGAGCCACATCCAGGTCCACGTCCACGCGGCGGCGACGACGGTGCATTACGTCGCCGGCCCGCCGTGCCAGCCGTCGCCGGCGATCACAACGCAGCTGCCGAGGTCGTAAATGCCGCTGATTTTCCTGACGATTCTCGCGGTGCTGGCGCCGTTTGTCGACCACCCGGGCGCGACTGCCAACGCGCCGGTCATCATCGGCTTGCATGGCCGTGGCGACACGCCGGAGGGTTTCAGCCACCTCGCCGACCGGCTGGGACCGCAGTTTCACTGGCTGGTGCCACGCGGGCCATTGGATTTTGTCCAGGGTCCTGCCGGCGCCGTGCACTGCGTGCCTGCCGACCCGCACCACCCGCGGCAGATGCCCGGCCCGGCGTGCTGGTTTGACCGCCAAACGCCCGATGGCGGCCAGGCGGCGCTGCAGGAAGCGCTTGAACTTGTCGACGCGCAGGTGCGGGTGGCGGGAAAAAAGCCTGTCGCGCTGCTGGGTTTCAGCCAAGGCTGCATGCTGGCGGCGCACTACGTCGCGGCGCATCCGGACCGCGTGCGGGCAGTGCTGTGCATCGGCGGGATGCTGTTGGCGCCGGTGCACGTGCCAGCCGGCAAGCACGCGGTACAAGTGCGCTTTGTCCATGGCAAAAGTGACCCGATGGTGCCGTTTGCCAGCGCCCAGGAGGCGGTGGCGACGCTGCAAAAGGCCGGGCTGCGGGTGACGCTGACCACGCACGACGGCGGCCACGTGATCCCCGCGGCGCTGACGCCCGAGCTGAACGCGTGGCTGGCCGCGCAGTTGCAGTGAGCGGACCTTGTCGTCCAGACAAAAGTTTGTAAAAGCATGTTGACTTATGAACGAGACTCGCGAATCGTGTGGAACTGTAGTGTCCTAGCGGCTCGAGAGGCGTGCCTTGGTCTTGACCGGCAACAGTTCCAGCACCTTGCTCACGCGGGTCTTCACCGGACTCGTCTGCGTGATCGTCGGCGCGTGCGCTCAATCGACGGCAGCGGGCGGTGATGTCCCCGCCGCCAACGGCGCTGATTCAACCGACCTTGAAAGCGGCGATGCCGTCACCGATGCGGTCCTGCCGGATGTGTCCGTCGATGCTGCGGATGCGGCGTTGCCGCCCGATGTGTCACCGGCTGATGCCGCGATCTCCGACATGGCGGCCGTGGATGCCAGCGCGCCGGCCGATGCGGTGCTTGTCGGCGAAGTCGTGGATGGCACCGATGGCCTGCCGGCAGCGCTGGATGCGGCAAGTGAAACCAGCGAGACAGCGATGAAGCTGCCCATCGGCTGCCCGCCGGATCCGCTGCCGTCCTGGGTGCCGCCCATCGCCGTGCCGTCGCCGGTCGCGCCGCCGCCCGGTTTGACGTGCGCTTTGCCGGGCTGGCCGGGGCCGATCGCCGCCGACCCGCTGGTGTGGACCGCGGCGTCGGGCACGTTGCCCCTGCCCGCCGGCACGCAACTCGATCGCTGTCTGGTCTGGCAGGACGTTAACGGCGACGGCTTGGGTGACCTGATCTTCTTCGAGGTGCCGACAACGCTCGATGCCAAGCGCAAGCTTGTCACCGCGCTGGGCCAGCCGGACGGCACGCTCGTCGCGGTCAGCCAGCAAACAACGTTGTTCTGGGAGCCAACGGATTGCGTCGTCGCCGACCTGGAGCATGACGGCAAGCCGGAGTTGCTGGTGTCGGCGCTGCCTGGCTTGGCGATTCTCGAGCTGACGGGGCCCAAGGCCGGGGCCGACGTGACGGCGAAGTTCACGACCGCACAATTCCCCTACAACGGCGCGATCAGCGTGTTCGACGTGGATGCTGACGGCGACGAGGACGTGTACCTGGCTGGCAACCAGAACTACAGCTTATCCAAAGGCAATTTTGACTGCGGACTGACCGACCCGCCGTACTTCCTGTGCTGCCTCGACGTCGCCTCGCTGCCTTGCATGCAAGCCAAGGCCGGCAAGCCGGACGTCGCCAGCTGCTGCGTCGCGTCGCCGCCGGCTTCGCCGCACAGCATTTTGCGCAATGACGGCGGGAAGTTGGTCGACATCAGCAGCGCGTTCGTGCTCGACACCGGCGCCGGAATGACCGTGACACCGCGCGATATCGACCGCGACGGCCGCGTCGACTTCTTCCTCGGCAACGACTTCGGCCACCACGGCTGGTATATCAACCGCGTAAAAACATTCGTTTTTCAGTCGACAGACGTCGGCATGCGGCCGTACGGCCACGTCATGGGCTCCGCCATCGCCGACTTTGACGGCGACCGGCGCGATGACCTGATGATCGCTGACTGGGGGCCGACGACGCTGTACAAGGGCACGGACAGCGGTTTTGTCGACGTCAGCGCCACGTGGGGCAATTGGCCAGCGACGAATTTCACAATCAACTGGGCGCAGCTCGTCGAGGATCTGGACCGCGATGGCTGGCCGGACCTCGTGACGACGACGTCCTTGCACACCCAGCCCGGGAAGTTCGCGGCGATCGAGAACGAAGACCCGACCGGCTACGCGCCAGGCTTCCACTTGGTCGGGCAGAACACGGGAAAATCATTTGTTTTCAATCAATTGCCGTGGATCGACGGCGCTGACCCCGGCGTCGATAGCGTGTCAGCGGCGGCCGGCGACTTCGATCACGACGGCGACCTCGATCTGTTCCTGATCTCGCCGCGCGGGTGGCTGTCGATCTGGCGCAACGACACCAAGACGAGCAACCACTGGCTGAACGTGCAGCCACGGGACAGCGCCGGGCCGGTCCGCGGCGCGCTCGTCCAAGTGTGGGCGCAGGGCCATGTCCAGGAGCTGCGTGTGGCTGGCGCGACCGGCTGGGGCACGCACCACGAGCCATCGGCGCGGTTTGGCTTGGGCGGCGTGACGGCGCTCGACCGCGTGCGGGTGTGGTGGCCCACCGGCGAAGTGACCGATATCGACGCGCCGCCGATCGACACGGACTTTGTCGTCCAAAAGCCCTGAGTTTCCGACGCAGCCTGGCGCCTGGAGAAATCGCCCGCGCGGCGTGAATGCGCGGGCCGGCTCATGCGTCCTTCCAGTAGCCGGCACTTGCCGGTGCAGTGAGGGCACCATGCGCACGCCGATTTTGCTCCTTTCCCTGTTCAGCCTCTTTGCCACCCACGCCTGGGCCGACGAGCCGCAGGACGCGCCCGCCGGCGACATGACCCAGGTCGCCCCCGGCCTGTGGGCGGTACCGGGCGAAGGGCCGCCGATGTGGTTCACCGAGGGCCAGTACTACAGCTGCAGCGGCGGCCAGTGGTCGACGACAAGCGGCGGTGAAGCGGCGTGGGCCGGCCTCGCCGCCGGCCAGCTGCCCGACGCCGTGCGCGATGGCCTGGACGCCAACCGCTACGCCAGCTACGGCGTCTGCCCGGGCGACGCGCTGCAGGCCAACGTCTCGACGGCCATCGGCGGCCCAAGCGTCGTCTACGTCGCCGGCTACCCGCGCGTGATCCGCGTCGGCCCGCTGTTTCGCGGCTGGCGGCCCAGCTACACGTGGTCCCGGCCGGCGTACTTCCCGCCGCGCCCGCGCGTGTGGGGCGGCTACGGCGGCGGCTATGGCCGGCCGGTCTACCGCGGCTACGCGCCCAGCTACGGCGGCGGCTACCGGGGCGGCTACGGCGGCGGCTATCGCGGCGGCTACGGTGGCGGCAGCCGCGGTGGGTACGGCGGCGGGCGCGGCCGGCGCTAGCGTTTCCGCGGTGGCTCGATGGGCCGGCGCCAATCGCCACGCCTTCGTCACCGCGTAGCCCCGAGCAGATGACACCGTCTGGCAATCGGCCTACACTCCCGCGCCGCTGGACCGACTCGGCGCACCGCCGGGCCGGCTTGGCGCGCGGCCGGGCGATTCCGGCGCTTTTTCTCTCATTCCCGCTTTCACGAGGTCAACATGTCACAGCACCGCATCAGCCGCGTCGGTGTCGTTGGCGCCGGCGTTATGGGTACCGGCATTGCCGCCCATCTCGCTTCGGCGGGCATCGACGTTTTGCTGGTCGATATCGTTCCGCGCGATGCGCCGCCGGCCGATGGCACCGCCAAGACCAAGGCCGCGCGCAACGCCATCTGCAAGTCTGGCCTGGACAAGGCGATCGCGCTCAAGCCCTCGGCTTTCCAGCGCAATTCGGACGCGTCGCGCATCGTGCTGGGCAATTTGCAGGACGATTTGGCGGCGCTCGGCGCCTGTGACTGGATCGTCGAAGCCGTGACCGAGCGGCTGGACATCAAGAACGCTGTGTTCGGCGCCATCGAGCCGTTCCGCAAGCCGCACACCATCATTTCGTCGAACACCTCGGGCATCCCGCTGGCGACGATGGCGGAGGGCAAGTCTGAGGGATTCAAGAAGAATTTCCTGATCACCCACTTTTTCAACCCGGTGCGCTACATGAAGCTGGTGGAGATCGTCGCCGGCGAATTCACCGACCCCGCCACCACCGCGAAAATGCAGGCGTTCTGCCGCGACGACCTCGGCAAGGGCGTCGTCGACGCCAAGGACACCATCAACTTCATCGCCAACCGCATCGGCGTCCACGACATGATGCGCGCGGTGAACATCGCGTTTTCGCAGGGCTATCGCATCGACGAGATCGACGCGCTCTGCGGCGAGCCGATGGGCCGGCCGCGCAGCGCCGTGTTCCGCACCGCCGACGTCGTCGGCCTGGACACGCTGGGCCACGTCAGCCAGAACTGCTACGACAACCTCAAAAGCGACCCGAACTGCGAGATCTTCAACCTGCACCCGGTCATCGCCGCGCTGATCAAGGCCGGCGCCACGGGCCAGAAGGCGGGCGCGGGCTTCTACAAAAAGGTCGGCAAGGACATCTTGGTGCTCGACCCGGCGACGCAGACGTACGTGCCGCAAATCAAAGCAGATTTCCCGATCCTCGCCGAGGTCAAGAAGATCCGCGACACCGGCGCGCGCATCAAGGCCATCGTCACCAGCGAGGACCGCGGCGGCAAGTTCGCGTGGCAGGCGCTGTCGCACAGCTTGGTCTATGCTGCTGATTTGCTGGGTGAAATTGCCGATGACGTGATCTCGATCGACCGCGCCATGCAGTGGGGCTTCAACTGGCAGCTCGGGCCGTTCCAGATTTGGGACGCCATCGGCGTGAAGGCCGTGGCCGATCGCCTCACCGCGGAAGGCCGCGCGGTGCCGAAGATCGTGACGCAGCTGCTGGCTTCGGGGCGGACGTCGTTCTACGAAGGCGCGACGCAGACCACGGCCAAGGGCACGCACATCGCGGTGCCGGCGCTGCCGGGCATCCACCTGAAGGACGTGCGCGCCGCCGGCAAGGTCGTGGCGGAGAACGAGAGCGCGCAGCTGCTGGACATCGGCGAGAACGTGCTGTGCCTGTGCTTCAAGTCCAAGATGAACGCGTTGGATGACAAGATCATCGAGATGGGCTGGAAGGCGCTGGAGAAGATCGGCGACGAAGGCTGGCATGGCCTCGTCATCGGCAACGACGGCAGCAACTTCTCGGTGGGCGCCAACCTGGCGTTTGTCGTGCAGCTGGTCGGCGAAGGCAAGTGGCAGGAGCTGGAAGCGGCGACGAAGATGTTCCAGGACCTCTTCATGGCGTTCAAGTACAGCCACGCGCCGATCGTCAGCGCGCCGCACAGCATGACGTTTGGCGGCGGCTGCGAAATCGCGATGCATGCAAGCCGCATGCAGGCCGCGAGCGAGACGTACATGGGCTTGGTCGAGGTCGGCGTCGGCCTGATTCCGGGCGCCGGCGGCACCAAGGAGCTGACGGTCCGGTCGCTGAACGGCGTGCCGGCGGAGTCCAAGGTCGATCGCTTGCCGCTCTTGCAGCGCGCGTTTGAGACCATCGCGCTGGCCAAGGTGTCGACGGGCGCGGGCAACGCGCGCGAGCTCGGCTTCCTGCGCGACGTCGACAGCGTGAGCGTGGATCCGGAGCGCCGCATCGAGGACGCCCGCCGCTTGGTTGTCAACCTCGCCAGCCAGGGCTACCGGCCGCCGAACGCGCCGGACAACCTGAACTTGCCGGGCGCGGAGTCGATCGCCACGTTTGACATGGCGCTCTACTCGTTCCTGCTCGCCGGCCAGGCCAGCAAGCACGACTGCACCATCGGCCACGAAGTCGCCCGCATCATCTGCGGCGGCGAGCGCGGCGGTTTGCGGACCGAGCAGGACCTGCTCGACCTCGAGCGCGAGTCGTTCCTCAAGCTGGCGGGCATGCAGGAGACGCAGGACCGGATCCTGCACATGCTCACCACCGGCAAACCGCTGCGCAACTGATCCCATCGCCTCACGAACAAAAAGAGCAGGAGTAAAAACAATGGCTTCCCATACTGCAGTTATTGTCGCGGCGGTGCGTACGCCGTGTGGTCGGGCGCTCAAAGGCAGCCTCGCGCGCGTCCGTCCCGAGGATCTGGCCGCCACGGCGATCCGCGGCGCGCTGGCGGCATCCAAGGTGCTCAAGGCCTCGGACATCGAGGATGTCGTTTTTGGCTGTGCGATGCCGGAAGGCCCGCAGGGCATGAACATCGCGCGCGTCGCGGCGCTGCGCGCGGGCTTGCCGGTGGAAGTGGCGGCCGTGACCGTCAACCGCTTCTGCTCCTCCGGCTTGCAGGCCGTGGCGCAGGCGGCTTTCGCCATTGAATCCGGGCACATCGACATCGCGATCGCCGGTGGCGTCGAGTCGATGAGCCAGGTGCCGATGGGCGGCTTCAAGTTCGCGCCGCACCCGCAGCTGATCCGCGAATGGCCGGAGATTTACATGCCGATGGGCAACACGGCCGAGCTCGTCGCCAAGCAACACGGCGTCAGCCGCGAGGATCAGGACGCTTTTGCGATCCAGTCCCAGCAGCGCGCCGGCGCGGCGATCGCCTCGGGCGCGTTCAACGACGAGCTTGTCGCGGTCAACACGCCCGAAGGCAGCCTGGCGGTGGACGAGCTGCCGCGGCCGGAGACGACGCTGGAAGGCCTCGCCAAGCTGCGGCCGGCGTTTCAGGGCAACGGCACGGTCACGGCGGGCACGTCGTCGCCGCTGACGGACGGCGCGGCGGCCGTGGTGTTGATGTCGGAGAAGAAGGCCAAGGAGCTCGGCGCGCCGATCCTCGGCTACTTCCGCGGCTTCCAGGTCGCGGGCGTGGCGCCGGAGATCATGGGCATCGGCCCGGTCGCGGCGGTGCCCAAGCTGCTGGCGCGCGCCGGCATCTCGCTCGACAAGATCGACCAGATCGAGCTGAACGAGGCGTTCGCGGCGCAGGGCTTGGCCGTCATCCGCAAGCTCGGCCTCGATCCGGCCAAGGTCAACCCGTACGGCGGCGCCATTGCGCTCGGCCACCCGCTCGGCGCGACCGGCGCCAAGCTGACCGCGACCGTGCTCCACGGCCTCGGCCGCACGGGCGGCAAGTACGGCATCGTCACGATGTGCGTCGGCGGCGGCATGGGCGCAGCGGGCCTGTTCGAACGCGCGTAAACGCGATTTTTTCGCGACGGCCGCTGCAATAATTGCTGCGCCGTCACCAGCCCATGCTGGCGCGGCCGCGCGGCTTTGCTATCCTGCGGGCGTCGACCTTCGGCCCCGCGGTGCGGCTTGATGTTCAAAGACCGGCGCGCACATTCTCGGTACCCCAAGCTCATCCGGACGATGGTCACGGTGGGACGCGAGCGTTTTGACGTCGTCTGCACCGACACCAGCGCGACCGGTGCGTTCTTCACGACCCGCAACCCGCCGCCGGTCGGCACCGAGGTCACTGTCGAGCTCCGCGCCGGCGCCGTCGACAGCCCGATCGTCGTGCTGACCGCGATCGTCACCCGCACCTCCCAACTGGGCGTCTCCGGACCGATCGGCTTTGGCGTCTCGTGGCGCGCCGCCGAGTGCGACGCCGGTCCCGAGCCGCTGTTCCGCGTGCTGCGGCAGGTGCTGCACTTGGCGACCGTCGGCGATGCCGACCTGACGCGCGGCCGCGCCGCCGAGTACCTGTTCGCCCCGGTCGCAGAAAGCGCGCCGGTCGAACCGCAGCGCGGCGCGACGCCGGACGGCATGCCGACGTCGCCGATCGCGCGGCCCAGCAGCATGCGCCAGGTCCAGGGTGTGTGGTCACCGCCGCTGCACCGCGCGACGGGCAACATGCCGCGCGCCAGCACGGTTGTAGCGCGCGACGGCCAAGCGACCGACGCGAGCCGCCAGTCGGCGCAGCATCCGATGGAGCTGGAGCCGCAAGCCCCGGTCGCGCCGCTGCGCGGTCTGGGCGGGCGCACGGGCGCGTCGGCGGTGCTCGCGGCGGCGCCGTCGGGCATGCAGCCGGCCTATGACAACCAGCCGGTGCGGCAAGCCGACAAAAGCGTGCTGTTTGGTGGCCTGCGCGAGCGCTCGTCGATGGCAGTGGGCCATGGCCAGGACGTCTCAGCGCCGCCGTCCGATGATGCGTCGCAGTCCTGGCCTGTCTATGCGCTGGCGCCCGGGGAGCGGCGCGCTGTCACTGATTCTGAGGCCGTCGTGGCGCACACCGTGGGACCGTCGCGGCCACCGCAAGCGCCGACGGCGCGTCGGGCGTCGGGCGTTGTCGCGACGGATTCGCTCAGCCCGCGGCCGCCGCGTTCAGACCCGGCGATCAGCAAGCACGCCGCCGTCGCGCCGTCGTACCAGCCGACGAGCCAGTCGTTCCACCTTGGCCCGGAAAAGACGGAAGCCGTGACGCCCGCGCGGCCGGCTGCGCGCAAGCCCGAAGGCGCTGGGATGCTCGTGGCGGCGGATGTGCCGATCAGCTACGTGCGGCAAAACCAGTTTGTGCCCGGGCAGTTGACCGGCATCGCCGAGCAGCTCGCCTGTGTGGTGACCGCCGGCGATCCGCCGGGCTTGGATGAGCTGCTGGTGATTTACCTGCCGGTGCGCGTGGACGGCGTGTGGCGCACGGTGCAGCTCGCCGGCAAGCTGCTGCAGGTGGCGACGGATGTGCCGGCGGGCAAGCGGTTTGTCATGCACATCGAGCGCGCCGACGAGGGCCGTCACAAAGGCGCTTTCCGCAGCTTTTTGCAAGCGTTGCACGGCCAGTGACCGCGACGCGGCGCGCTGTGGGCCAGGAAATCGCGACCGCCATGGCGCTGGCGGCGGCGGCGCTGTGGCTCGTGGATCGGCTGGCGGCGCTGGCGCCGGTGCTGGCGCCGTTGGCGGGGCTGCTGTCCGCGGCGACGTTTGTCGCGGTGCCGCTGCTTGTGCTGCGCTGGGGGGCGCGGCGCGGCGTGCCACCGCTGGCGGATCCGCTGGGCATCGACACGGCGCCGGTGCTGCGCGGTCTGGGTCTGGGTGTTGCCGTGAGCCTTGTGGTGCTGCCGCTGTTTGCGGTCGGGCTGGATGTGCTGCAGGTGCGCGTGCTGCACCACAGCCGGTTGCCCGTCGCGGCGCTGCGCAGCGCTGGCGTCGGCTTCCAGGGTCGCGGCGCGGACGTGACGGCGCATGTGGTGCTGCTGGACGATTCCCACGGCCTGGCGGTGGAGAACCACACGTCGCAGGCGATCACGCTGCTGCCGGCGTGTCGCGAACAGCCGCTGTGTGCGCCGCGGACGGTGCCGCCGGGCGGGCGCGTGCTGCTGGTGCCGGAGGTAGCGGCGGCGCTCGAGGTGCAAGACAGCCAGGGCCGGCCGCTGGCGGCGGGCGAGGTGATCGCCGGCGCGTCGGGCGAGGTGCTGGACGCGCCGATCCACGCCGCGCCGGGCTTTGGCTGGCTGCTGGGCTGGCTGTTCACCCAGCTGCTGGTTGTGGCGCTGCCGGAGGAGATCTTCTTTCGCGGCTACGTCCTCGGCCGGCTGCGCGCCGTGCTGCCGCCGCGCCGGCAGCTGTGGGGCGTGCCGTTTGGCCAAGCGCACGTGCTGTCCGCGGCGCTGTTTGCGCTGATCCACTTGGTGCTGATTCCGGCGCCACACCGCCTGCTTGTGTTCTTTCCGGCGCTGCTTTTTGCTTGGCTGGCGGAGCGCAGCCGCGGGGTTTTTGCCCCCGCCGCGCACCACGCGCTGGCCAATGTCTGCCAGACGGCGCTGCTGCTGTTGTACGCGCCACATTGAGTTTGCTTGCGCGAGCGCCGGCTTCAGGCGAAACTGTGATCACCAGCGCATTTGCCCGGATTGTCACTTGGCGACACGCGCGCGGACTAGACTTGGAGCAAAATAATGAATAGTTTCAATCGCGTATGTACCTTGACTCTGACTGCACTGGCCGTCACGGCCACGCTTGGCTTGGTGGGTTGCGGTGATGACGCGGCGATCGCCGGGGTGCAAGTCGATGATGCGGCGGGCTCGGATGCCGACGCTGCAGTGGGTACCGATCAGGACGCGGCGAAGCCCGACGTCGCGCCGCTGGATGCCTTGGATGTCGGAACGGACGTCGCGCCGGACGCGGACGTCGCCGCGGACAGCGTGACCGACGCCGATGTGCCGCCCGCGCCCGACGCCGACGCCATTGCCCCGGACGCAGCGCCGGATGCGGTTGTTGATGCCGCGCCGGACGCGACCGCCAGTGACACGGCTGCCCCGGACGCCGACGCGACGGCGGGCACCGATGCGGCGGACGCTGCCGATGACGCGACGAGCGCGACGGATGTGCAGGCGGGTACTGACACTGTCGGCGGCGACGATATCGCCACGGACACCGGCCCGGTCGGCTGCACGACGGCGCTGGACTGCGCCGGCGACGTGACGATGTGCCAGGCGTGGCAGTGCGTGGAAGGCCAATGCACGGTCGTGCCCGCGAGCGACGGCAGCGCCTGCGACGACGGCATCAGCTGCACGGGCGGCGACGCCTGCGCCGCGGGCGTGTGCGTGGGCGGCGGCAACGTCTGCGCCTGCATCCTGGACGGCGATTGCAACGACGGCAACATCTGCACGGACGACACCTGCGTCGCCAACAACTGCGTCCACGCCGCCAACACGCTGGGCTGCGACGACAGCAACGCCTGCACGCAGGGCGACGTCTGCGCCGCCAGCGCGTGCGTCTCCGGCGCGCTCAAGACCTGCGATGACGCCAACTTGTGCACCGATGACGCGTGCAGCCCGGCCGACGCCAGCTGCAGCAACACGCCCAACAGCGGCGCGTGCCAGGACAACAACGCCTGCACCTCGGGCGACGTCTGCGCTGGCGGCACCTGCACGCCCGGCGCGCTGATCACGTGCGACGATGGCAACGTCTGCACCGACGATTCCTGCGACGCGGCGCTGGGTTGCGTCGCGCTGGCCAACGCCGCCACCTGCGACGACGGCGACCTCTGCACGCTGAACGACGCTTGCGCCAACAGCAAGTGCGCCGGCGTTGTGAACAGCTGCGACGACCAGAACGTCTGCACCGCCGACCAGTGCGACAGCAAGACCGGCGCCTGCAGCCACGCCAACATCGCCGTGGACTGCGATGACGGCGACGCGTGCACCACCGGCGACGTCTGCAAGTCGGGCGCCTGCACGCCGGGCACGGCCAAGATCTGCAACGACGGCAACGTCTGCACCGCCGACGCCTGCGACCCCGCCACCGCCGCTTGCCTCGCCACCCCCGCGACCGGCACCTGCGAGGATGGCAACGTCTGCACGCTTGGCGACACCTGCAGCGGCGGCACCTGCGCGCCCGGCACCGCCAAGGTCTGCAACGACGGCAACATCTGCACCGACGACGGCTGCGACCCGACGACCGGCTGCACCGCCACCAACAACGCCGCCAGCTGCGCGCCAGGCAACAACTGCGAGCTCGGCACCTGCGGCGGCGGCAGCTGCGTGACGACCGGTCAGGTCGGCTGCAACGACAACAACCCGTGCACCTCGGACACCTGCGTGCCCGGCACCGGCTGCGTCTTCACGCCCGTCGCCGACAGCACCACCTGCGGCACCGCCACGGCGTGCGAAGCGGCGGCGACGTGCCTGGTCGGCGTCTGCACCAAAGGCGCGCCCACGGACTGCAGCGACGGCAAGGTCTGCACAACCGACGGCTGCGACCCGGTCACCGGCTGCTACTGGAACGCCAACACCGTCGCATGCGACGACGGCAACGCCTGCACCGCCGGCGATGTCTGCAAGAACGGCGCGTGCCTGTCCGGCGCCGCCATCGACCCGAAAGTGACGTGCGATGACACAAACCCGTGCACCGACGACAGCTGCGACCCGGCCAAGGGCTGCGTCCACGCCAACAACACGCTGGCGTGCGACGACGGCAGCAAGTGCACGACCGGCGACGTCTGCGGCGGCGGCACCTGCGCCGGCACGGCGGTGAACTGCGACGACAGCAACGTCTGCACCAACGACCAGTGCAACCTCACCGACGGCACCTGCTACTGGACCGCCAACAGCGCTGTGTGCGACGACGGCAATGCCTGCACCGTCGGCGACGCCTGCGCCCAGACCAAGTGCGTCAGCGGCGCCGCCAAGAGCTGTGACGACGGCAACGTCTGCACCGCCGACGCCTGCGACGCCAA
>CAIPXZ010000069.1 GCA_903869075.1 uncultured Myxococcales bacterium
GCCCGAGTCGTCGTCGATGATCTGCACGTAAATGTGCTTGGTGGAACGGAACACCGACATGCGCGGGCGCTCAGCGGTGCCACGCAGGGTGAAGCGCAACCGCATCTTGCGGTGTTCACGCGGATTCTTTGCCAACTTACCCAACATATTCCTCTCCTTTGGTCGGCGCGATGCCGACTTTCACACGTCGCCGCAGTGTCGCCAGGAAAACCTGGTCCGCAAGCATTGCCTGCGCTCACGCAGCGTCCGGGGTCCGTCTCAAGTGCGCGCGTGGACCAATTGCGCTCGTGCCGGGCCGAAGCCCAGCCGCTACTTCTTCTTGCCGCCCTTACCGCCGGACTTACCGGCCTTCTGGCGGACTTTCTCGTCGCTGTAGCGAATGCCCTTGCCCTTGTAGGGCTCCGGCGGACGCAGGCTGCGGATGTTGGCCGCGACCTGACCCAGCATTTCCTTGTCCACGCCGGTCAGCGTCAGGTGCGTCTGCTTCTCGATGCCGCAGGCGATGCCGGTCGGCAGCGGGAACAGCACCGGGTGCGAGTAACCGATCGAGAACTTGAGCGCCTGACCGATGGCTTCCACGCGGTAACCGACGCCGATGACGTCCAGCTCGCGCTTGTACCCGGCGGACACGCCCTGCACCATGTTGCGGAGCAGGTTGCGGCCGAGTCCGTGCAGCGCCTTGCCCGTGCGGGTCTCTTCCAGCGCGTGCACAAGAATCTGCCCGGACTTCTCTTCAAAGCGGACGCCCTTGAACGTGCGGGTCAGCTCGCCGAGCGGGCCCTTCACGGTCACGGTCTCAGCCTTGATGGCCACGGTCACTTTCTGCGGCACCGGGATCGGCGCCTTGCCCACGCGGGACACGACAGCTTTGGGGGCCTCGGTGTTGGTCGTTTCGATCGTCATGGTATCCTCGAACTCGCTGAAAATTCAGTCGCTTGGCAGGCAGGTACTGCCGCCACAGGGGTACGGATTTGGCCTACCAAACCGTGCAAATCAACTCGCCGCCCACGTTCAGCTGGCGCGCGCGCTGGCCCGTCATCACGCCGCCGGAAGTCGACAGGATCGCCACGCCCATGCCGTTCTTGACGCGCGGAATCGCGTCCACCGCCACGTAGCGACGCTGACCGGGGCGCGACTCGCGCTTGATACCCAGGATGACGTTGCTCTTGTCCGCGGCGTACCGCAGCTGCACGGTCAGGCTGCCCTGGGCATCCTCGTGGGCTTCGGTGATGTCGCCGACAAAGCCTTCCTCGTGGAGGATCTTGGCGATCGCGCGGATGATGTTCGACGCCGGCACTTTCACTTCGCTGTGACGGGCCATGATGCCGTTGCGCACGCGGGTCAGGAAATCGGCGATAGGATCGTTGGTGGCCATTGGCTACTCCGTAAACTGTAGATGCTCAAACTCTTGCTGGCTCAGCGGCGCTTTTGGCTTGGTTACCAGGACGCCGCCCACTTGGGGCCGAAAACGGTCGGACCCGAAGGTCCGCCGCGACTACCAGGACGCCTTCGTCACGCCCGGCAGCTCGCCGCGCACCGCGAGCACGCGCACGCAGATACGGCAAAGTTCAAACTTGCGGATGAAACCGCGCGGGCGACCGCACACCTTGCAACGATTGCGATGGCGAATCGCGTACTTCGGGGTGCGCTGCGACTTGATGATCTGACTGGTCTTGGCCATTTTGGTTTCCTGCTTTCGCTAAGTTCTTCGCTCGGTTCGACGCTTACTTCCGGAACGGCATGCCGAAGTGCGCGAGCAGCGCCTTGGCTTCGCCGTCCGTCTTGGCGGTGGTCACGATCGTGATGTTCATGCCACGCACCTTGTCGACCGCGTCGTAGTTGATCTCCGGGAAGATGATCTGCTCTTTGACGCCCATCGTGAAGTTGCCACGGCCGTCGAAGCCCTTGGCCGACACGCCGCGGAAGTCACGCACGCGCGGCAGCGCGATGGAGATCAGGCGGTCGAGGAATTCGAACATGCGCTCGCGGCGCAGGGTCACCTTCACGCCGATCGGCAGGTTCTCGCGCAGCTTGAAGTTGGCGATGGCCTTGCGCGAGCGCGTGACGATCGGCTTCTGACCGGCCAGCGCCAGGCACTGCTCGACGGTGCGCTCGATGACCTTCGGGTTCTGCGTCGCTTCGCCGAGGCCAAAGTTGATGACGAGCTTCTCGAGCTTCGGCACCTGCATCGGGTTGCCGTAGGCGAATTCCTTCTGCATCGCCGGGACGACCTTCTCCGTGTACTGCGTGCGCAGCCGCGGGGTCACCTTCTCGCCGACGACGTCGTCCGCCTTCGCCATGGTCATCTTGGTCGCCGGCGCGCTGTTCTTGGGGGACGCCGACTTGCCTTTTTGCTTCTCTGCCATCACTTCCTCGCTATCTTGTCCCTTCGGCGGCGTGCGGGCGGCTGCACTTCAGTCTGCCCGTTCAGCCCTCGGCCAATGCCACCGATGAACCTTGTCTCAGTTCGTCAAACCAGAACCCTCGTTCACACCGGATCCAGGCGCTCACCGGTCTTGTGGACCACGCGAATCTTCTTCTGGTTGCCCTTGGCGTCCTCAACGGTCTCGAAGCCGACGCGCACGGCTTTGCCGGTCGTCGGGCTCACGAGCGCCACGTTGGAGATCGCGATCGGCGCTTCCTTCTCGACGATGCCCGCCTGGCGCTGCGTGCCACGCGCCTTGGTGTGACGCTTGATGAGGTTGAGCTTCTCAACGATCACATGGTCCGCACCTTTGGCCGGGGCCTTCTTGCCGTCGAGCTTCGCCTCGATCACGCGCAACACCTTGCCGGTCTTGCCGATTTCTTTGCCGGCCGTGACGATGACCGTGTCGTTCTTCTTGATCTTGCGCATGACTGCTTCCTCACAAACTCTAAGACTGGATGCTTACAGCACTTCCGGGGCCAGCGAGACGATCTTCATGAACCGCGTCGCGCGGAGCTCACGGGCAACCGGCCCGAAGATGCGGGTGCCGACCGGCTCTTTGTTGTTGTTGA
>CAIPXZ010000070.1 GCA_903869075.1 uncultured Myxococcales bacterium
ATTTTCATCAAGTCGTTCTGGTTGAACTTCTCGTCGGCCACGTCCCGCATGTGTTCCTGGCGGTCGCGTTCCTCCAAAAAGCGCTTCTTGCCGTCCTTGATCATGTCGTCCATCTGCGCCGTCGCGACGAGGCCCCACCACGCCCGCGCCAGCTGGTAGCGCATCTCATCCGCGGCGATTTTGTTCGTCGCCGCGCCGATCTCCACGCCCTGCGCCGCCAGCCGCTTCAGCGCCGCGATCTTGCCAAACGTGAAGAGCGGCTGGGTCACGGTCAGCTGGGACAGCACGAGCGGGCGCCAGTCACCGCTGAGGTTGTAGTCGCCGGGGTTCGTCGCCACGTAGTCGTGCTTGGCGCCGTCCGGGTCCGTCCACTGCTTGAGCGCCGGGATCGCCGAGCCAAAAACGCCCACTTCGACTTTCGGATACTGGGTCGAGCGCGCCTCGTCCTGCATCGCCTCGTACAGCTCCAGACCCTTGTTGGCGGCGGCGATCAGCGGCGAGCGCTGCAGCGCCCGCTGCACGCACTGCTCGTAGGTGCAGCGCAACACGCGGCGGCCATCGGCGGTCAGGCTGACGTCGCTCGCCGCAATGACGGCGTCCGCGGCGTAGGCCGGCACGGCGAGAAACAGCAGCAAAAACAGGATAATGCGCATGATTCAGAACCCCGACTTCAGCGGCACGCGCTCGGTCGCCTGGGCAAACAAGTTGAGCGCGGCGACGTACGGTCCGTCATGGCCCAAGCCGCAGAACGACGCGTCGCCGCCGACAAGGATGTTGCGATAGCCCGTCGTCGTCGCCACCGGGCTGGTGCCCAGCGTGTGCGGGATCGCCTCGCCGTAGCACGGCTGCAGCTCGGTTGGGTCGATGTCCTCGTCGCCGTCCTCGGTCTTGAGCCACGGCGTGTGCCGCGCCAGCAAATGCTCGGAAAGAAAGGGAATTGTCTCCTCCACGCGCCGCTGCAGCTTGTCCAGCAGCGCCGTCGCCGAGCGCGCGCCGCCCGACGTCGCATGGATCGGCACCCGCATCGCCGCAGTGATCAGCCGCACTTCGCGATCGTCCGTGCCGGCCGCCGTGTCGATGTCGCGCGCCATGTGGATGCAATTGTCCTCTTCCAGCGGCTGCGACGGGTCGCCAATCGCAAAAACGTGCTTGGCCATCGCCTCCGGAATCGCCCGGGCGCGCACAACGAAATTGCCGACCAGCGTGTAATACACCGGCTGCAACGTATGGATTTGGTGGTGGAATTCCTCGTTCTGCTGCTCCTGCGGGATCAGCTGGAAAAACCGCTTCGGGTCCATGTTGCACACGAGCAGGTCGCAGCCGATGACCTGGCGGCGGTCGCGCAGCGTCACGCTCGTCGCTTTGCCGCGGGCGATGTCGATCTGCGCCACCATGTCCTTTTGCTTGAAGTCGCCAGCGGCGCTGATCAATCCCAAAAACATCTGCCGCAGCGCGTTGGGGCCGTGGTCAAACGACGCGGTGCCTTTGCACAGCTCGGTCACGGCGCGCACGAACGTCGCGGGATACGGCCGCGCCGGCAACATCCCGGATGTAAAGCGAAATGGCGCGTTCATGAAGGCGCGAAACGGGTGGCCGTGGACAAAGCGGATCAGCGGATCCTCAATCGCCCACTCATCGTCCAGGAACGGAAAGCGCTTGACCAGGCGGCGGAATTGGAAGGTCTCGACGACGCCAGTCGGCGGCAAGTTCGGCCGCAGCTTGAGCACCTCCTCGACGTCGGCGTCGATCTCCGCGACACGCTTGAAGAAATAGCTGATTTCGTCTTCCACGCCGGGAAATTCGCGCTTGAGCTCGCGCTCGAACAGCTTGGCGTTTGTCGTGACGTTGATGCGCGCCTTCGGCAGCACGACCTGGAACGCCGGATCCAAAGGTTTCGGCAGGTTGCGCAGCTCCAAGCCGAGGCTCAGCTCGTCGAACACGCGCTTGATCGGCGGGCTGGACAGGCCGTGCGGCATCTCGATGCGCCGGCACATCGTATAGCCCTGGTGCTCGTACAGCACGCCCTGGCTGCCCTGGCCGATCACCAAAACGCGGTAGCCGCGCTTGGCGCACAGCGCGCCGAACACCAAACCGGCCAGATCGGTGCCGATGATGACAATCTGGTAGTGCGAAGTCGTCACGGCCAAGGTGAAAAATCCTGCGGGCGCACGCGCGGGCATGCGAATCGGCGCCAAGCGTAGCGCAGGATGGCGGCGCGCGCGAGTTGGCGCGGACTTTGCGGCAAGAAATCTGGGCAACGAATTGACCGAACCGGCCTTGCAAGGTAGCGTTCTGTTGCCCAAATGGGCCCGGGGAGTGCGCGTGAACGTCCGTTGTCCGAATTGCAGCGCGGTGTTTCCGGTCGCCGCGACCGGCCCTGGCGACATGCAGCAGGTCGAGTGTCCGCTCTGCCTGTTGCGCTTCCAGCCCAACGCCGAGACCACCGTCAGCCTGCCGGAGATGCCGACGCAGTTCCGCGGCAGCGCCGCGCCGTCGCCGGATGACGAATTCGAGAGCTTTGGCGCACCGGCGCCGAGCCCGTCGCGGTTGCTGCAGCCCGGTCGGCCGTTTGGCGCCGCGGCACCGGAAGTGCGGACGACGACGTTTCCGCCGGCCGCGCCGCCGGTTGTGCCCATCGCCGCGCCGCCGGTCGTGACGCCCTTCAGCGCGCCGCCGCCGGCCAGCACAGCGGGCCATTTCGCCGACGATTCCATCGATTTTGAGGCCCTGCTGGGCGACAGCCTGGCGCAGAGCGCGCCGGCCGCCGACGCCTCGCCGTTTGGCCGCATCGTCGCGCCGCGCACGGGCAACACCGAGGTCGTGCGCGACGCTTTCGCCGCCAGCGGCCCCGCGCAGCCGACGGCCATCAGCCCGACGCTGGGCGATTTTGGCGGCTTTGACACGCTCGACGTGCCCTCGGCGACAACACCGCTGGGCGGCGTGACGCTGGAGGAGCTGGGCATCTCGCCGACGCTGCCGACCGATGACGGCTCCGCCGATCACAGCTTCAGCGGCTTCGGCGATCACTATGCTGCGACGGCGCCGCTGTCCGCGGTCGGCGGCGATGACGACGGCTTTGCCGGTTTCGCCGGGCTGGACGCGACGCTGGACGCGCGCCATTCGGGACGCGATGCCGAATCCGTCGTCGTTTCAGTCAGTGCCGGCGCACAGGAAGCGGACCGGCCGACGACCGTGCGGCCGCAGAGCAAGCCCAAGCGCAAGCCGATCTTCACGCCCGAGCTCAAGCAGTATCTGGCGCGCGCCGCGACGGCGGTGGTGCTGCTGGCGCTGGCAGTCGCGCTCGTCGGCGCCGGTTTTGAGGTCGCCGGCTATGGCTGGTTTGGCCGGCGGCTGTGGTCCAAGCCCGACGCCAGCGCGCGAAAGACGGCGCAGTCCGCCAAGTTGGCGGCGGCGGCGCAGGATCCGCCGATCCCGCTGTGGGACACGCGCTCGAGCTATGAGGCGGAGATCAAGCGGCTGGAGCTGCGCGCGAAGCAGGCGCCGCGCGATCCGAAGATCGCCCAGGAGCTCGTGGACCGCTACCTGGACTTCTACGAGCGTTTTCCGCTGCGTTTTGCCGACACGCCCGCCGCCAAGACGCGGCTGGACGCCGAGCTGAAGCTTGTGCCGGCGCCGGTGCGGCTGGAGGTGATCAAGACCATCGCCGCCGGCACCAACCTGGAGCCGGACAAGCTGGCGGAGCTGGCGTCCGGGACGCCGGACGACCAGGCGCTGGGCATCCGCCAGCAGCTGCTCATTTTGGAGCGCAAGACCGCGCAGGATGTGCTGTCCAAGCCGGGCGCGACCGGCGGCGGCGAAGTGGACGCGCTGCGGCTCGCGCTCAAGGACGCGCCGGAGCTGGCGGAGCTGCGCAAGCGCATGGCGGCGGTCACGCTGGCGGCCAAGGATCAGCCAAACCTGAACAAGTTCAAGGTGCTGCAAGCGCACCTGGCGGATCGCGCGGGCGCCAGCGCCGAGGTGCTGCCGCTGGTGTCCGACATCGTCGCCAAGGCCGATGACAACGCGGAGGCGCGGGTGCTGGCGGCCTCAGCGCACCTGGAGGCGGGCAACCTGGACGGCGCCGACGGGCTGCTGCGCGATGCGCGGGACATCGCGGACACGCAAAAGCAGCCGGCGGACAAGCGCGCTGCGGAGCTGGTGCTGGCGCGGCTGGCGGCCAAGCGCGGTGACCGCGACAAGCTGGTTGCGGCGCTGCAAGCCGCGGTGGACCTGCAGCCGAGCGACGAGATGACGACGGTGCGGCTGGGTCGGCTGCTGGTGGCGGAAAAGCGCTCCGACGACGCGCGCAAGGTGCTGAGCGCGGCGAAGACGGCGGGGATGAAGTCGATCGCGTTTGAGGTCGCGCTCGTCGAATTCTGGCTGTACATCAACCGCAACGAGGACGCGCTGCAGGAGCTGGGCGAGGCCGGCAAGCTGTACCCGGAGTCCCTGGACCTGCTGTTCCTGCGCGCCCAGGTGGAAGACAAGCTGGCGCACTTTGCCACGGCGCGCGACCTGCTGGCGCAAGTGATCCAGCGCGATCCCAAGCACTTGCGGGCGATCCTGCGGCTCGGCGAGCTGCTGGCGACGGCCGAGAAGCACGACGAGGCGCTGGCGACGCTGACGGGCGGCCGCAAAGCGGTGGGCGATGACGAAGCGCTGCTGCGCTTGACGGTGGAAGAGCTCGTGGCGCTGAAGCGCGACGCCGAGGCGCGGGAGATCGCCGGGCGGCTGCTGGAGATCGCGCCGGACAACCGCGCGTATTTGCTGCGCGCGGCGCAGTTGGATCTCAAGCTCGGGCAAGTCGACCGCGGCCTCGGCTACCTGCGCAAGCTGCGCGACATGCGGATGCTGGACCGCGACGCGGCGTACCAGATGGGCCTCGCGCTGTCGTCCAAGGGCAAGGCGGAAGAGGGCGCGCAGACGGTGCTGCCATTTGCTGAGCAGGCCGAGTCGGACGTGGAGCTGAACGTGCTGGCTGGCCGGCTGCTGCTGGACGCCAAGGACCCGGACCACGCGGCGACTGTGCTGCAGCGCGCGGTGACGGCGGCCAATGGCAAGAGCCCGGAGGCGTTCTTCCAGTACGGCCGGCTGGCTTTTGCCCGCGGCGAGAACGAGGTCGGCGTGACGCGCATGAAGCAGGCGATCGCCGCCGAGCCGATGATGTGGAACTACCGGCTGACGCTGGCGCAGAACCTGTTTGCCGAGAAGAAGCCGGAAAATGCCCGGGAATTGGCGCTGGAAGAGCTGGAGGCGATCGTCTCCGGTGCCAATGCGTTCAAGCAGGCCGGCCACCCCGTGAACGAGATGCACGTTGTCTACGGGCTGCTGGCGCGGCACTACAGCGACCAGCACCGCTTCCCGCAGGCGGCGCAATACTGGCGTAAAGTCGTGGAGTTGCAGCCGGACGACATCGACGCGCTGACCTCGCTCGGCGAGGCGCTGCACCACGCCGCCAGCCCGGACGCCATCGGCGTGCTGAAGCAGGTGCTGAAGCGGCGGCCGGCGGACGCGCGCGCCGCGCTGTACCTCGGCCTGGGCGAGCTGAACCAGGGCCAGTCGGCCGATGCGCTGCACTGGCTGGAAGTGGCGACGGCGGGCAATTCGCCGGAGACGGTGGAGGCGTGGTACCACATCGCGCTCATCAAGCGCGAGCGCGGCGAGACGCAGCCGGCGCTGAAGGCCGTCGA
>CAIPXZ010000071.1 GCA_903869075.1 uncultured Myxococcales bacterium
GCGCGGTCAGCATGATGATCGGCGTGCCCGCGGTCGCCGGGTCCGTCCGCAGCCGCCGGCAGACTTCCACGCCCTGGATGTCGGGCAGCATCAGGTCCAGCAAGATGAGGTCCGGCTTTTTGCTCCGCGCCAGCGCAAGGCCTTCGTTGCCGGTCGCTGCCTGCAGCGCCGTCATGCCCGCCGCTTCCACGTGATGCGCGACGAGCTCGCGCAGGTCAGCTTCGTCTTCCACGATGAGGATTGTCGTCATTGCAGGCTCCGTGGGCAGAAATGAACCGTCAAGGGTGGCGCGGCGCGCTCGGCGTCACGACTTCAGGCAGCGTCAGGGCGGCAACTTGCACCGGGATCTTGCGCGACAACGGCACGACCGCCAAGTGCGCCTGGCGCAGCGGACCGCTATCGGCGTGAACCACCAGCGCCAACAGGCGATGGCCCAAGTCTTCAAAAGCCATGACATCCACCCGGCTGGCTGGTCCCCGAACCAGCCACCGGGCGATAGGTTCGTACGAACGGTGGTTTTTTTCCAGTATGGCAGCGACAGATGTCCGCCCCGGCCGCACCACGACCGCCAGCAACCGCCCGTTCGAGGTCTGCAGCAGCACGTCGCGATCGGTCTTGCGCTCCACAACCAGCGGTTCCGTGCTGCGAATGTGCCGTTCCTTCAGCGCGCCCGCCGGGTTGGCGCGTTGGTGCAGGTTTGTGACGACCTGCCCGCGCTCGTCCACGCGCGCGATCTCAATCGGCGTCCCTGGCAGCAGCTGCGCCCACTCCGGCCCCTGCCGCCACGCCAGGCGATGGCCATCGGCCGACCAGCCCAGCCACTGAATCCACGCCGGCGGCGCGCTCGGGTTCGGCCAGGCAATGAGCTCCGGCGTCACGGTCAGCGGCAGATCCAGCGCCGGTTGCGTGGCTGCAGTCGGCAGCGCCACCGCCGTCACGGCCGCGGGCATGCCCACGGGCGGCTGCGCGTGCGCGGGCGCGGCCAGCAGCGCGGTCCACAGCAGCAGCGTCCAGGGCTGGCAGGCCATCACCCGTCCTCGCACCCGCGGCGACAATCAGAGACCGTCGCCGACGATCGGCTGCATCTCGCTCATCAGCTGGCGCAGCCGGGCCATCGTCTGGGGATCGTTGGCGCCCGTCAGCTTGGCGTCAAACGACTGCTCCGCGCCTTCCGCGTCGGCGGGGCGAATGCGGGTGACCTCGCAGCGGATCACGACCGGCTCCTTGGTGCCCGTCGCCGGCGGCAGCTGGATGACGATGCGCTCGTACAGCGCCGGCACCACCGGCGCCCGTACGCGCAGCTTGCTCTCGGACAGCCGCACCACGGTGCCCTGCCGCTTCTTTTTGCCGGACTCGAACGTGATCGGCTTCTCCGTGCGCACCGCCTGGTCCACCGAGAACAGCTGCTGCACCGCGACGAGCGAACCCGAGACCATGCCGCGACCGCCCTGCGGCTGCCGCACCGGCCGATCCCACACCGCCGTCGGGTCCACCGGCGGCAACGGCTCCAGCTGCGTCTGCGGATGCGCGTTGCCGGTCGCCACGCTCTCGTCCGGCTTGTCCTTGTCGCCGAAACCAAAAATCCGTGCGACGAGGCCCTTTTTGCTGACGCTCTTGGCCTGCGGCACCGTCATGACCGGCCGCGGCTGGCTGTCGCTGAGCTCCACGGTCTCGACGAGGATCGGCCCCTCGTCCTCCATCGTCCCCGAGATCGAGGTGCGCGGCGCCAGGACTTCATCCACGTGCGCCGGGATCATCTCGGGCTGCAGCCGCACCGCCGGCGCCGGCGACGCCGCGTCCCTCTCGGCGCTTGTCTGGCGGCCCACGCGCTGGTCGAGCATGTCAAGCATGTCGCGCAGCTCGGCGTCGACGTCGCCCAAC
>CAIPXZ010000072.1 GCA_903869075.1 uncultured Myxococcales bacterium
CCGTTGATGCGCACGAGGATGCGGTCATAGCCGGTCTTGAACGGCGAGCTGTACATGTAGGCGTTGAGCGTCAGGTATAGCAGCACCGGTCCGGCGCCCCACAGCACGAACCGCACGGCGCCGCGCCAGTCCTTGCGCAGCAGGAAAATCCCCAGCAGCGCCGGGCCATACAGCACGTTGGTCGCCTTGGCGAACACGCCGACGCCAAACAACATGCCGGCGACGTGCGGGCGGTCCGCCAGCGCCGACTCGACCGCCGCCAGCAGGATCACCGTGTAGAACACGTCATTGTTGAAGCCCCACGCGCAGTGGGCAAACCACGGCGTCGCCACAAGCGCGCATGCCGCCGCGAGCGCTGCCCCGGGCGCTGCCACGCGCGCGGCGATGCGGTAGGCGAAGACGGCGATGAGCGCGTAGCACAAAAAGTGGCAGATCAGCGCGCCCAGCGGGCCGTACGCCCAGATGAACGGCGTGGCGACGAGCGGCATCAGGTACGGGTGTTTGGGCCACCACTCGCCGTGGCGGCCGATGGCGATGTTGCTGAAGGCCGCGTCAACATTGGCGTTCCAGCCCATGTCCTTTTCGTACCAGGAATGCGGGTGGATCTGCTCCTGGCGCAGCGAGCCGTGCGCGAGGATGCCGTTCGCCTCGTTCAGGTAGAACGCGCCGTCGCCGATGAGCCACTTGTTGGGCTGCCAGCTGTCGTTGACGGCCATCCAGCCGAGCACGACGGCAAAAATGAAGACGGTGAGGCCGTACCAGCGGCTGGGATCGCGCGAGGCGGCGGCTGTGGCTGGGCTGGGCGTGGTCAAGGCGGGCTCCGCAACGGCGGGCAGTGTAGCATCACGGCGGCGACGCCACTACCGCCACGCACTTGAGCTCGATGGCGATCGGCGTCGGCAAGCTGGAGATTTCCACCGTCGTGCGGCACGGCGGGTGGACGGCGAAGTACTCGGCCCACAGGCGGTTGTAGATCGGAAAATCGCGTTTCATGTCGGTGAGATAGACCGTGACGTCGACTAGGTCGTGCCAGCTCGCGCCGGCCGCTTCCAGGACCGCGCGGACGTTGGCGAAGACGCTATGGCATTGCGCGGCGATGTCGTGATCGATGACTTCGCCCGCGGCGTTCAAGGTCACGCCGGGGATGGCTTTTTGGCCGACGACGCGCGGGCCGATGCCGCTCAAGAACAGCAAGTTGCCGACGCGGCGGGCGTGTGGGTAGAGGCCGACGGGCTCGGCGGCGCGGGCGCTGTGGATGGAGTCGCTCATGAAATTCCAGTTCCTGCGCGGCGTTACGCCGCAGCGCGCGGGTCAGTAGGTCAGCGTGACGCTCTTGGCATCGGTGAAAAAGCGCATCGCCTCCCAGCCGCCTTCGCGACCGACGCCGCTGGCTTTGACGCCGCCGAACGGCGTGCGCAAGTCCCGGACCATCCAGCAGTTGAGCCAGACGATGCCGACTTGCAGCCGCTCGGCGACGCGGTGCGCGCGGCCAATGTCGCGCGTCCAAACGTTGGCGGCGAGGCCATACGGTGTGCAGTTGGCCTGCGCAATCGCATCGGCTTCATCGTCAAAAGGCAGCAAAGTCGCGACGGGACCAAAGATTTCTTCCTGATTCGTCGCGCAGTTCGGTCCCAGCCCGTCGATCAGCGTCGGCGCGACGAACCAGCCGCCTTCGCAGCGTCCGGGCACCTGGACCGCGGCGCCGCCGGTCAGCACGTTGCCGCCCTCGGCGCGGGCGCGATCGATGCAGGCAACGACCTTGGCGAAGTGCGCGGCGCTCACGAGCGCGCCGAGGTCACTGCCGGCTTCCAACGGATCGCCCACGCGCAGCGCCCGCGTGCGCGCCACCAGCCGCGCGCGAAACTCCGCGTAAATACTGGACTGCACGAGAATCCGCGAGCCGCACAGGCAAATCTGCCCCTGGTTGGCGAACGCGGCGCGCACGACCTCGTTCACCGCCACGTCCAAGTCCGCGTCGGCGAAGACGATTGTCGCGTTCTTGCCGCCCAGCTCCAGACTCAGCTTCTTCCACGTCCCGGCCGTCGCCGCGGCGATCCCCGCGCCGACGCGCGTGCTGCCGGTGAAGCTGACCGCCTTGATGTCGGGGTGGCTGACGAGCGCCGCGCCCGCTGTGTCGCCGGCGCCGTGCACGATGTTCAGCACGCCCGGCGGTAAGCCGGCCTCCACCGCCAGCTGGCCGAGCAGGTGCGCGGTCCACGGCGTGACCTCGGAGGGCTTGGCGACGACCGTGCAGCCCGCCGCCAGCGCCGGCGCCAGCTTCCAGGTCAGCAGGTACAAAGGCAAATTCCACGGCGCGATGCACGCCACGGGCCCCAAGGGCTGGCGCAGCGTGTAGTTGACCTGACCCGGGACGCTGTGCGACTCGCTGGCAAATTGCGTGGCGGCATCCGCAAAAAATTCGAGGTTGTGCCGCGCCCGCGGGATGTCCACCGTCCGCGCCAGCTGCAGCGGCTTGCCGGAGTCGCGGCTCTCCGCCAGCGCCAACGGCTCCAGATCGCGCTCCACCAACGCCGCCAGCCGCCGCAAGTACCGCGCGCGCGTCTCCGCCGGCGCCGTCGACCACGCGCCAAACGCCGCCTTTGCCGCTGCCACCGCCGCCGCCACGTCCACCGCGTCGGAGTCCGGCAGCGTCGCCAGCGGCAAGCCCGTCGCCGGCTCCGGCGTCGTCAACGTCCGGCCGCTGTGCGCCGGCACGAGCTGGCCGCCGATGAGATTGTGCAACCGCTCCATGCCAAGCCCCTACATCGCCACGAGAATTGCCCGCACTGGGCTGGCATCCGCGCCGACCAACGGCAGCGGCAGCGCCACGAGCAGGTACACGCCGTCGGCCACGCCGTCCAGCACGATCCCTTCCAAAATCGCCAGATCATGGCGGAAAATCGCCGCGTGGCTGAGCAGCACGGCGTCGTCAGCCAGGTCCACGCTCGGCGTATCGATGCCGACGAGCACCGCGCCCTGCCCGGCCAGCCAGTCCACAAGCTCCGGCGACAGCGCGGCAAAATCCGGATTCCAGACATTGGGTTGCGGATAGGTGCCGGTCCGCAGCAGCAGCCGCGGCGCGCACAGCGGCGCGTCGCCCAGGTGCGCGGGCGTCAGGCGCGTGCGCGGCGGCACAAGCACGGAACGGACCTCGCACAGCCCGAGGTAGCGGCTCAGGTCGCGCTTGTCGATGGCCACGCCGTCCGGATGGTAATGCGACGGCGCGTCGGCGTGCGCGCCGAGGTGGACAGTCGTGTGCACCGTCGACAGCTCGAGATGCTGCCCGGCGGCAAACGACAGCAGCACGTCGCGGCGAAACGGCGTATCGCCCGGAAATACAGCGAGTTCCGGGCTGATCGGCGGCGTAATGTCGTGCCAGCGCTGGCGGGTCAAATCGAGCATGGCACCAAGCATGGCGTGGCTGCGCGACCGGCGCAACTGTCGGCCGACTGACAGCCCGCGCGGACGACGATGGCAATCCCGTGACGGACTTGACTGGCAAACGGGGCGAGTTACCTTGATCCCACTTCGCCGCGGCGCTATACCCTTGCGCGCGGTCTTTTGCGGGACCGGGGAGATCGCGGGCAACCGCTGCTTCCAAATGGGCAACCGAAAGCCGTGCAATCGCTGACGGACTGCGCTGGCTTGGACCCGCGCCGTACGGATGCATGGGTCTGTCACAACGGCAGGCTGGGGCACGATGAGACCGATGAGAGGCCGAACATGAGGACTCCCCACGAGAACCAACGGCTGCTGCTGGCCAGCGCGGCGCTGCTGCTGCTGGTAACGGCGTGCAAGCGCGAAGTTGTGACCCACGCGCGCGTGCCCAAGGGCTCGGATGCGCCGCCGGTGCAGATGATGCCGCCCAGCGCGGGCGGCGCGATGCCAGCGCCGAGCGGTGGTGGCATGGGCAGCGGCGGTATGGGCGGTGGTGAAGTGGCGCCGCCGCCGCCGCCGGATCCGGCGAACACGCTGAAGTGGACGCTGCCGGCGGGCTGGACGGAAAAGCTGGAAGGCGGGATGCGCTTCGCGACGCTGAAGCCGCCGGCGCCGGGCAAGATTGAAGTGTCCGTTGTCACGCTGCCGGGTCCGGCGGGTGGCGAGCTGGCGAACGTGAACCGGTGGCGCGGCCAGCTGGGGCTGCCGGCGCTGGATGAGGCTGGGTTGGCGGCGGTTCGCAAGCCGATTACCACAGCCGCCGGCGCGCTGGGGCTGTACGACATCGTCAGCGACGGCACGGTCAAGACGCGGATGCTCGCCGCGTTGTTGGCGGCCCGCAACGGCAACACGTGGTTCCTGAAAATGACGGGCGACGGCGAGCCGATCGCCGCGAGCCAGGCGGATTTTGTTCACCTGCTCGAGTCGCTGCACTTTGACGCCAGCGGGGCACCGTGATGCAGAAGTCTGAAAACAAAAGCAAAGTGACCAAGTTCCTGGACGTTGTGCTGTCGCTCAAGGTGACGATCGTCGCATTGGCGATGCTGATGGTGCTCGTCGTCGCCTGCACGCTCGCGCAGGTGGACATGGGCACCAACGGCGCGGTCAACGCCTTCATGCGCAGCTTTGTGGTGTGGTGGAAGCCGGCTGGCAGCAGCTTCTCGATTCCGGTGTTCCCAGGCGGCACCACGGTCGGCTTCATCCTCGGCGTCAACCTCATCGCCTCGCAGCTGCGGGCGCTGCAGCGGACCTGGTCGAAGGTCGGCATCTGGCTCGTGCACATCGGCTTGGTGCTCCTTGTGGCGGCGGAGTTCATCTCGGCGGCGCTGCAGACCGACGCGCGGCTGACGATCGAGGAAGGCCAGACGGTCGACTTCATCGAGCGGCCGCACGACTACGAGCTGGCGATCCTCGACACGACCGACGCCAAGTTCGACGAAGTCTACGGCGTGCCCGACACGCTGCTCAAAGACGGCGGAACCATTGCGATTCCCGGCACGCCGCTGTCGCTGCGCGTCCACGGCTACTTTGCCAACACGGACATGGGCCGCAAGGAAGCGGGCGACCCGCCGTCGATGGCGACGATGGGCGTGGGCACGGGCGTGAGCGTCAAGGAAGCGCCGCCGGTGACCTCGGACGATGAGCGCAACCGCCCGGCCGTGTTCATCGAGCCGTTCGTCGGCGCCAAGAGCTACGGCACGTGGCTGGCATCGGCGAGCCTGGGCGCGCCGCAGTCGTTCGTGCACGAGGGCCACACCTATGAGCTGTCAATGCGGCCGCGGCGCGAGTACCTGCCGTACCAGCTGACGCTGAAGAAATTCAGCCATGACGTCTATCCTGGCACGGACATTCCCAAGAATTTTTCAAGTCTTGTGCACCTTGTCGACAAGGGCGCGAGCGAAGAACGGGACGTGCTGATCTTCATGAACCAGCCGCTGCGCTACGCCGGCCGCACCTTCTACCAGGCCAGCTTTGGCAAAAACGACACGCTGTCCGTGCTGCAGGTTGTGGAAAACCCAGGCTGGTTGCTGCCTTACATCTCCTGCGCCTTGGTGACGCTGGGCCTGCTGATACACTTTGGCCTCAGCTTGCGGCGCGCGCAGCGCAAACGGCAGAAGCAGGCCGCGGCGGCAGCGACGGCGGGAAAGGTGATGGCATGAAAAACGCAGACAATACGCAGACAAACAGCAAATGGGCCAAGTACTTGCCGTGGCTGGCGGCGGGCGTGGCGCTGATTGGCGCGCTGGGCGGGCTTTTTGCCTCGCCGCAAGTGCGGAAGATGGACGTGCAGGCGTTCGCGACCCTGCCGGTGCTCGAAGGCGGCCGCGTGAAGCCGCTGGACTCGATCGCCCGCAACTCGCTGCTTGTGATCCGCAGCCAGCAGAGCTTTCACTACAACGACCGCACGGTCGGGCCGGACGAGTGGCTGCTGGACGTGCTGTTCCGACCGGAAGTGGCCGATGATCAACCGATTTTCGTCATCAACGACCCGGACGTGCTCGGCTTGATCGGGATCAAGCAGTCGGCGGAGCGGTACTTTGCGTTCAAGACGCTGCTGCCGCACATCGACGAGATCCAGAAGCAGTCGGAGGCGGCGCATCCGATCGATGCCAAGCAGCGGACGCGGTATCAGTCGGCAATCGTCAATCTTTTTGAGCGCTTGTACCAGTACCACCGGCTGAAGC
>CAIPXZ010000073.1 GCA_903869075.1 uncultured Myxococcales bacterium
ATCTACCCGCTGGGCGCCGACAAGATGATCCGCGCGCAGAACGTGGCGCTTGAAAACGGCCTGCCATCGATCTCGCTCGTCGAGTCCGCCGGCGCCAATCTGCTGTTCCAGGCTGAGCTTTTTGCCCCCGGCAACCGCGGCGGCCGCGGCTTTTGCAACCAGGCGCGGATGTCCGCCGCCGGCTTGCCGCAGATCGCGCTCGTGTTTGGCAACGGCACCGCCGGCGGCGCGTACGTGCCGGGCATGAGCGACTACACCGTGATGGTCCGCAAGCAGGCGCACGTCTACCTGGCCGGCCCGCCGCTCGTCAAAGCCGCGACCGGCGCCGACTGCGACGACGAGGCGCTGGGCGGCGCCGAGATGCACCACGAGGTCTCCGGGCTGTGCGACTACATCGCCGAGGACGACGCCGACGCCATCCGCATCGGCCGTGAAATCGTCGCCAACCTTGGGAAACCGTTGCACAATGTCGCGCGCGAGACGCCGGCCGAGCCGCTGTACGATCCCGAGGAGCTGCTTGGGCTCGTGCCGCCGGAGCTGAAGATCCCGTTCGACATCCGCGAGGTCATCGCCCGCACGGTAGATGCCAGTGAATTCGATGAGTTCCGCCCCGGCTACGGCCCGACGCTCGTCTGCGGCTTTGCGCGCATCGACGGCTTCCACGTCGGCATCCTCGGCAACAACGGCCCGCTGTTCTCCAACAGCGCGCTCAAGGCCACGCACTTCATCCAGCTTTGCTGCCAAAAACGCTTTCCGATTGTGTACTTGCAAAATATCACCGGCTTCATGGTCGGCATCGACGCGGAGCGCGGCGGCATCGTCAAGGACGGCGCCAAGATGGTCCACGCCGTCGCCACCGCCAGCGTCCCGCAGTTCACGGTGCTCGTCGGCGGCAGCTTTGGCGCTGGCAACTACGGCATGTGCGGCCGCGCTTACGACCCGCGGCTGCTGCTGACCTGGCCGTCCAGCCGCATCGCGGTCATGGGCGGCGAACAGGCGGCGCGCGTCATGCGCATCGTCCAGGAAGAGGCCATGCGCAAGCTGGGCGGCACCGCCGATGAAGCGCAGATGGCGATGATGGAAGAGATGGTCAAGGGCGAGTTTGATCGCCAATCCGACCCGTATTTTGCCACCGCGCAGCTGTGGGATGACGGCATCATCGACCCGCGGCACACGCGCGCGGCGCTGTCCGTCGGCCTGCAGGCGGCGTGGCAGCGCGACATCATCGCCGAAGGCAAGCCGCGTTTTGGCGTTTTCCGCATGTAGGCGACAGCGAGGCGAAGCGAATCATGCAAAAATTGCTCATCGCCAACCGCGGAGAGATCGCCTGCCGCATCGCGCGCGCCGCGAAGTCGCTGGGCATTGCCACGGTGGCGGTCCACTCCGACGTCGACGCGCACGCGCCGCACGTGGCGCAGTGCGACGAAGCCGTGTGCATCGGCGCGGAAGGCAAGGGCAAGAGCCCGTACCTGAGCATCCGCGCGCTGCTCCTGGCGGCGGAGCAGACCGGCGCGGACGCCGTGCATCCGGGCTACGGATTTTTGGCGGAACGCGCTGATTTTGCGCGGGAAGTCGTGGATGCCGGGCTGACCTGGGTCGGCCCGCCGGCGCTGGTGATGGAGCGGCTGGGGCGCAAGGACGGCGCCAAGGTTCTGGCGCGCTCGCTGGGCGTGCCGGTTGTGCCGGGCTTTGAGCTGGGCGCAGCGAGCGGTGACGTGGCGGAAAAAGCCAGCGCGCAGCCGGACTTGGACCTGCTGAACGCGTGGCTGGCCGATGATGCGCCTGCGGTCGGCAAAAAGAAGAACGCGGACGCGCTGCCGGCGCGGCTGCAAAAGGCCGTGGATCAAGTCGGTTTTCCGTTGCTGATCAAGGCGGTGGCCGGCGGTGGCGGGCGCGGCATGCGCGTGGTACGCGAGGCGGCGACGCTGGCGGAGAGCCTGCGGCTGGCGGCGCGCGAGGCGCAAGAAGCCTTTGGCGACGGGACGTTGCTGATCGAGCGCTACATCGAGCGCGGCCGCCACGTCGAGATCCAGATCCTCGCCGACGCGCACGGCACGGTCGTGCATTTGGGCGAGCGCGACTGCTCGGTGCAGCGCCGCCATCAGAAGCTGCTGGAGGAGTCGCCGTCGCCGGCGGTGACGCCGGACATCCGCAACGCGATGGCGCAAGCGGCGGTGCGGCTGGCGACGGCTGTTGGCTACGTGTCTGCCGGCACAGTGGAATTCCTGCTGGACGACGAGACCGGGCAGTTCTACTTCCTCGAAGTCAACACGCGGATCCAGGTCGAGCATCCCGTCACCGAGCTCGTCACAGGCGTCGACCTTGTCATTTGGCAGCTGTGGATCGCCCGCGGCGTGCCGCTGGCGATTCGCCAGGTGGAGATCCTGCAGTCCGGTCACGCGATTGAGGCGCGGCTGTGCGCCGAGGATCCGCAGGCGAATTTTGCGCCGCAGACCGGGGCGATCCTGCGCTGGCAGCCGCCCGAGGGCGAGGGCGTGCGCGTGGACCACGGCCTGAACCCGCAGGACGCGGTGTCGGTGCATTACGACGCGATGATCGCCAAGATCCTCGCCTGGGGACCCGATCGGCCGACGGCGATCGCCCGGCTTGTGCGCGCGCTCAAGCAGACGCAGATCCTCGGCTTGCGGACCAACCTCGCGCATTTGCTGCAGGTTTTGCAGGAGCCTGACTTCGTCGCCGGCCAGTTCACGACGCGCTACATCGAGTCGCATCCGGTGGCGGCGGACCCGCCGGTGCCGGATGCCGCGCTGCTGGCGGTGGCGCTGTGGCAGAACGCCGCCGGGCTGGCCAAGCGCTTTCGCAACAACCCGCCGCGGCCGGACGTGACGGTGCTGGAGCTGCCGGACAGCCATCTGGCGCACGTCGGCTTGGCGCACACGGCTGGGCGGACGTTCCACTGGGGCGTTGCCCACACCGCGGACCCGCTGCTGGCGGCGCCGCTGCCGACGCCGACGGCGGTGGAGTGGCTGGCGAGCGACGGGCAGGGCGTGACGTTCGCGACCCACGACCAGCGGCAGACCTGGCGCATCGCCCGGGACGGCGCGCGGCTGTGGCTGCATGCGCCGCAGGGCGAGGTCATCGCGCTGACCGAGGGCTCGCTGTTGCCGCAGCCCAAGCCGCCCGAAGCGGCGCCGGGCTCGGTGGTGGCGCAGATCGCCGCGGTTGTCAGCCAGGTGCATGTGGCGGTGGGCGACGTCGTCGCCGCGGATCAGCCGCTGGTGACGCTGGAGTCCATGAAAATGCTGACGATTCTGAAAGCGCCGCAGGCTGGCGTTGTGCGCGCGCTGCTGGCCGCGGTCGGCGAGAGCGTGGCCGCCGGTGCCGTGCTCGTGGAAGTCGGCGACGCCTAGATTCTTTCATCGATCCAAGAGGTTGCCATGTCCCGCCCCGTGATCCTGACCTGCGCTCTGACCGGCGTGCTGACCGACCCCGAGGTCCACAACGTGCCGGTGACGCCGGAACAGATGGCTGACCACGCGGAACAGGCGTGGAATGCCGGCGCGACGATTGTCCACCTGCACTTTCGCGACCAGACGCCGGGCTTGGGGCGGATGCCGTCGTGGGAGCCGGAGGTCGCTAAGGCGGTGAGCGACGCGATCCGCGCGCGCTGCCCGAAATTGTTGCAGAATTTCTCGACCGGCGTCATGGGCAAGGACATTTCCGGGCCGGTCGCGTGCCTGGAAGCGGGCCGTCCGGAGCTGGCGGCGCTGAACGCCGGCACGCTCAACTACCTGAAAAAGCGCACAACGGCCGACTGGGCGTGGCCGCCGATGGTGTTTGCCAACGCCGTGGAGAAGATCGAGCAGTTCATCGCCGTCATGAACCGCCTCCACATCATCCCGGAGTGCGAGTGCTTTGACACCGGCATCGTCCGCAGCGTCAAAATGTTCCAGGAAATGGGGATGTTGCACGATCCGGTGCACCTCTCGCTCGTCATGGGCGTGGCGTCCGGCATGCCGGCCGACCCGGACTGGCTGCCGCTGCTGCAGCGCGAAATGCCCAAGGGTGCGATTTGGCAGACGATTGGCATCGGCCGCGCCGAAGTCTGGGCGCTGCACCGCCGTGCCGCCGAGCTGGGCGGCCACGTCCGCACCGGGCTGGAAGACACATTCTACCTGCCGAACGGCGACAAGACCGGCTCCAACGGCGCGCTCGTCGCGGCGCTGGCGGCGACCGTGCGCGAGACCGGCAACGACGTGGCGAGCATCGACCAGACGCGCGCGCTGCTGGGCCTGCCGGCGCTCGCGTAGCGCATGCGGACGCGCGGGCTCCTCCTGGCCGGCTTGCTGGCCTGCCAGCGCACGCCGGAGCCGGATCTGCCGCCGCCGCATCCGCGCATTCCCCAGCCCATTCAGCAGCTTGAGGTGATCGACGAGCCGCCGCCACCGACGCCGACGCAGCCGCCCGAGGTGGCGCTGCCGGAGCCGGCGACCGAGTTCTACGACTTCAGCGACGGCCGCCCGCACACCGGCGACTTCCTGATTTGGCGCCGCCCCGACGATTTCGAGTCCGACGTGACGTACTGGCTGTCAATCCAGGCGACGTCGACCGAGCTTGTCGGCGAGCGCGATGGCCTGTGGATCGCGTCCCGCGACGTGATTTGGCACTGGCTGCCGACGCAGACCGACCTGCCGGTGTGCGCGCCGCTGGCGTGCGAGGACGAGGTGCCGCGGTGCAAGCCGATGGCGCGGACGGGCGCCGGCTTGGTCGACGAGGCGCAGTGGCAGGACCTGCTGGCGACGCGGACGGTGCCGGTGGGGCCGCGGCTGCCGTCGGTGGCGGCGACCGGGCTGGGGGCGCGTTCGCTGCACGAGGCGTGGTTGCCGCTGACGGTGCTGAACGGCACGCTCCTGCTGCGCGTCGAGACCCACTGGCGGCTGTGCGACGGCGGTGGCGGTGGCCGCGTGCAGGTCAAGCGGATCGAGCCGCCGCTGCCGGTGTTGCGGCCGCTGTACGGCGGGGACGGTGAGCTGCCGCCCGAGCTGCGGCTGCTAGGGCAACAGGGCCGGCCGCTGTGGGGTGGGCTGCAGCAAAATGTCGACGCCGATGGCCGCTGGCGCGTGCACGACGAGTGGCTGGTGCCCTTGCCGGCGGAAGTTTCGGAGATCGCCGAGGAATCGCAGTACACGCCAGCGCGCTCGCCGGCGGAGCGCTTGCCGGCGGGGCTGGCGGCAGACGCTCGGGGCGCGCCGTCACTGCGCGGCTCGGAGCTGATCAAGGGTGCGACCGAGGCCGATGCGCCGCGCTGGGGCTGGTCGCGGCTGTATGCCACCGGCGAGCGGCGCGCGCAGCTGCGGCGACGGTTTGTGGGCGAGGAACCCGCGCCGCGCTGATGGGCGCGTGAACGCGAGCCCGCGAACTTTACGCAGGAATCTCTCTTGACCGCCGTTTGCCACCGCGCCAGACTGGCCGGGGCTGGGACATGCGGCGCGCGCCCTGCGGGAGCGCTTCAAGACGGGAGGGCAGCGATGGCGAGACACGCCGCTTTTGCGGTGCTGTGCCTGCGCGCGTGCGCAGGCGTGGCGGTGGTGGCTTCGGCGGCGACGGCGTGGGCGTCGCCCTTTGACCTGTATGGCGGCACGCCAGAGGCAATGGCGCTCAGCGCGGGCATGACGGCGTGGGCGGAGGATGGCGCCGCGGCGTTCTTCAACCCGGCGGGCTTGGGGCTGGGCGGCGCTGCCGGCAAGGCGACGGTGCAGCTGGGCTACCTGTATTACGGCGCGGCGCTGCACATCGACCGGCCAGCGACGGACGCGACCGCGCTGGCGATCCCGTCGCACGCGCCGACGCGCGACGGCGTTGTGTTCGGCTCGCTGCTGGTACCGCTGGGCGGCGTCATCGCCAACCGCGCGTCGATCGGCGTGGCGTTCAGCCTGCCGCAGTCGGGCTTTCTCAACGTTGAGGCGCGCGAGCCGCTGGATCCGCAGTGGCTGCGCTACGGCACCGACGCGGATCGCATCACCGCGGTCGCGGCGCTGGGCGTGCACCCGTGGCGCTGGCTGGCGCTGGGCGTCGGCGTGCAGGCGCTGGCGTCGTTCGCCGGGCACGACACGTTCTCGGTCGATCTGAACCAAAAAGTGCTGGGCGGTCGCGAGGTCACGTTCCGGCTGTCCTCGGCGACGGCGCCGATCGCCGGCATTACCTGGCTGCCGACCGACGCGTGGCGCGTGGCGCTGGCGTACCGCGGGGCGATTGGCTTGGACATCACGCAGCCGGTCTCGGCGACGATTTCCGGGCTGGGGGAGCTCGACATCACCGCGTCTGGCACTGTGCTGTACACGCCGCACACGGTCTCGCTCGCGGCGACGTGGACGCCGACGGACGCGCTGTCGCTGGGCGTCGACCTGCGCTACGAGCTGTGGAGCCAGGCGCCGTCGCCGGCGTTCGCTGTGACGTTGGCGTCCCCGGCGGATGGCTCGCTGCTCGGCAGTTTCATCACCGCGCCCAACGCGACGCTGCAGCCGCCGGTGGCGTTTCGCGACACGTTGACCGCGACGCTGGCCGCGCAATACCGCGTGCCGGAGACTGGCGTAACCGTGCGGGCGTCGTGGGGCTATCGGCCGCACTACGGCCCGCCGCCGGACGCGCAGCAGCATTACCTGGACGCCGACGCGCACTTGGTCGGCGCCGGCGCGTCGCTGCATTTCGCCGATCCGCTGGGCGTCTTCCCGCACGGGCTGTACCTGGACGGCGCGGCGCACGCGCAGATCCACCCGGAAACGCAGGTGAATGTGGCGGGCGACCCGGTCGGGCCGCTGCGCTATGGCGGTGCGGTGCTGGCCGGGTCGCTGGCGCTGCGGTTCCAATACTGACCGTCGCGGCTCACAGC
>CAIPXZ010000074.1 GCA_903869075.1 uncultured Myxococcales bacterium
GACGACCTTGCCGGTGTCCCACAGGTTCTGCATGCCCTTGATGCCGGTGACGAATGCGCCCGGCGTGCCCGTCAGCTTGTCGTGGATGTGCGCAGTGTGGCCGTGCATGGACACGGTGGCTTCGTTCAAGCCGGCTTCGGCGCAGGCGTTGGCAAAGCGCTTGTAGCTGAACATCATGCCGTTGGTGATCGTCTGGATCCAGTCGTAACCGAGCGACTTGCCGTAGCGGATCAGCTCGACGTACTGCGGATGCACGCTGGCCTCGCCGCCAGAGAGAATCAAGCGCTCGCGGCCCATGCGGCGGCCCAGGGCGATGTAGGCTTTGAGCGACTCGACGTCGATCATCGTGCCGTCCTGGTTCATCGAGTCGAGGCAAAACGTACAGCGCTGGTTGCACAACCGGGTGACGCGCACCCAGTGGCGCTTGTGCTTCATCGCCGCTTCCTTGACGGCGTCCTTGTTCTCGCCGTCGCTGGACGGCAGCGCCTCCATGCGCGTGCCCTCGGCAAGCTCCGTGGCGCGCAACGCCTCGGCCTCGTCGCGGTTGAGGATGCCGTCCCGCACCAGCTTGTCGATGTCGATTTCAAGGGTCGTCGCGTCACCGCGGCTCTGATGGTCGGTCATGGAAGGCTCGCTTGCGAACGAAAAGGCTGTCGCGTGCGACGCCTGGGGGGACGGACGATCGCGTCTTGCAGTTTGGCGGATTTGCCCGGTATCGCAAGCCGTCTGCGAAAAATGCCGCTATTTCAAGGCGCTGTGAGTCGGCGGCGCATCGCTTCTCGCCACCAAACCGGCCCAGCCGAAGCGCTCCGCCGTCGGTTCCAGCAGGCCGCGGCACTCGGCGCGCCACGTGCAGGCCTCACACGGCGGCCCATGCACGCGCGCGTGCGCCTGCGCGCCGGCGGCAATAACCGCAGTCACCGTTTCCTTGGCCATCTCCGCGGCGCGGTCGCCCAGCAGGCACGGCGGCACGTCCAGCACGCTGGCGCGCCGCTTGGCCGCCGCTGTCATCTGCAGCGCTTGCCGCAGGTACGGCGCCACCATCTCCAGGGACGGCAGCAGCGGCTGGCCAGCGCGGTCCGGTCCCGGCAGCGCCACGAAGCGAAACGCCGCGACATCCAGCGCCTGCGATTTTTGCACAAGCAGCGGCAGCGTGCGGAAAGTCGGCCGCAGCAGCGGCGCGATGACAGCGGTCTTGCCGCCCAACGCACGGACGCGCTTCAAGCCACTGATAACGCGCTGGAAATGTCCAGACTGGCCGGTCACCCAATCGTGCGACTCGGCGGCGTCGCCATACAGCGGCAGCGCCAGCGTCGTCACGCCGGCGCGCAGCACGGCTTCGATCACGCCGGGCCGCGCCAGCATCAGCCCGGACGTCCACAACTCCACGGATTTGCTGGATTTACGCGCCTGCTGCAGCAGTTCCAGCGCCTCCGGCCGGGTCAGCAGCTCGCCGTCGCGCAGCACGATCTCCGCGGCACCATCGGCCGCCGTCAGCGCATCGGCCACAGCTTGGGCCGTCGCCAGCGGTTCTGAGCGCCCCGGCGCGTCAGATCCGCGGCACAGCGGGCACGCCGCGGAAATAAACGGATGCGGACAGGAACTACCAGTCAGGACGTGCACAGGAACCTCCAGGCGCGCAAGACTAGGCCCGGGCGGCGGCGGTTGCAACGTTGACGTGGCTGCCTCGCGCACCTATTGTGCTCAACCCGACTGCCGGAGACGTCCATGACGCGCGCTGACTCCCCCCAGAAGCTCCTGCCGCGAACCGGCCCGTTCGTGTTGATGCTGATCGTGCTGCTGCTGGACCTCGGCACCAAGTATTGGGCGGCGACGACGCTGGCGTCGGGCGTCCACCCGATTGTGCTGCGCCACGCCGATGGCGCGACGGTGCAGGCGGCGCTGCAGGCCAAGGGCTTCTCGCCGACGGAGATCAGCGACGCCGTGCACGGCGGGCAGATTGGCCGCTATGTGCCGGTGCACGGCTTGGATCCGAAGAAGATCGTGCAAGCCGCGGATCTGTCTCTGGATCTCGTCGCGCTGGGTGGCACCGGCCTGCTGCCGCCGCGCCGCTTCCGGCCGCTGCCGCAGGACATGGGCCAGCCGCTCGATGGGCTGCTGGCGACGGCCTGGCGGGTGAGCGAGAGCGACGTGCCGGGCATCTTGCAAAACGCCTGGCGCGCCGACGGGCGCATCGAGGACGCCGCGACGCCGATCGCCGCCGACGATCTGCTGGCGGTGCGCGACCACACGGTGCGCGTGACCGAGGGCGCGTCGCTCGTCTACGCAGAGAACTTTGGCGCGGCCTGGTCGTTCCTCGCGACCTCGCCGCCGATCGTGCGGCTGCTGCTGTTCGTGACGATTTCGACGGTGGCGTCGGTCATCATGGGCTGGGTGCTGTGGCGCCGCAAAATGGGCACCGTCGTCTCGACCTGGGCGCTGGCGGCCATCATGGGCGGCGCCGTTGGCAACCTGATTGACCGCATCCACTACCGTGCTGTAGTCGATTTCATCTTCAATTACGTGATTTTCGACGAGACGAGCTTCTGGGGCAAGACCTTTGGCCCGGGCCTGCACGGCTGGCCGGTCTACAACGTCGCGGACATCGGCATCACCGTCGGCGTGATCCTCATCGCGCTGGACTCGCTGCGTCAGCCCAAGTCGCCGCCGCCGGCGTGATTGAGGTCTGCGGTGTATCCAAGCTTTGACCTCGGCTTCATCCAGCTGCCGGCGTACTTCACGCTGCTGATGGTCGGCTTCACGCTGGCGATCCTGCTGGCGCACGCCGAGGGCCTGCGCAAGGGCTTGGACGGCAACACGATTCTCGACTGCGGACTGCTGATGTTGGCAACCGGGCTGATCGGCTCGCGGGCGCTGCACGTTGTGGCGGACGGCCAGTTCATGGACTACGTGCACCTGTGCACCGATCCCAGCCAGGTGCCGGGCCTCGCGCTCGGCCCGGGCGTCCACTGCGCCGACGCGAACCAATGCGTGCGCGCCGGCTTGGGCGACTTGTGCGACGCCACCAGCGGCCTGTGCCGCCAACAGCAGGACTGCCTGCGCGTCTTCAAGATCTGGTACGGCGGCTATGCGTACTATGGCGGCTTCCTGCTGGCCGTCCCGACCGGGCTGTGGTTCTTGCGCCGCCGCCGCGTGTCGATGTGGCAAGTCGCCGACCTCGCCGGCTGGGCGATCGCGCTCGGGCTGGTGTTTGGCCGCACCGGCTGCCTGCTGGCCGGCTGCTGCTTTGGCGAGATCAGCGACGGCCCGACGGCGCTGGCCTTTCCGCGCCACTCGCCGGCGTGGGACAAGCAGCTGCACCTGCATCAGATCACCGCGAACGCCACGCAATCGCTGCCGGTGCACCCGACGCAACTGTATGAAGCGCTGGCCTGCGCCGTGATTTTCGTCGTCTGTCTGTGGCGTTACCGCAAGGGCGCGGCGTTTGCCGGGCAAATTTTCTTCCTGTTCATGTTGCAATACGCGCTGTTTCGTTTCAGCGTGGAGTTCCTGCGGGCAGACGACCGCGGGGAATGGTTTGGCCTGCTGTCGACTTCACAGCTCATCAGTCTGCCGCTTCTGGCGTGGTCGACTTGGGTGCTGTGGCGCGGGCGGGCCTGGCCTTCCGAGCCGGTTCTGCCTGTCCCGCCAGGTACTTAGAGGGTGAACGTGCAAGCCGTGGCGCAAAATCAAGCGACGCAGACCCCGCCCGCGATCGGCCTGGCAGCTTTGCCGGCGGATACGCGTGACGTGCTGCACAAGCTCCGGACGGCGGGCCAACTGCCGGAACACGTGGCGATTATCATGGACGGTAACGGCCGCTGGGCGCGGCGGCGCGGCCAGGAACGGACGGTGGGCCATCGCGCCGGCGCGGACTCGGTGCGATCGGTGACCCGGCTGGCGCGCGAAGTGGGGCTGAAGTCCCTGACGCTGTACGCTTTTTCCGAGCAGAACTGGCAGCGGCCGCCCGATGAGGTCGACGCGCTGTTGGGCCTGCTCGTCGAATACCTGGCGTCGGAGATCGATGAGCTGCGGCGCAGCGACATCAAGCTGCTGGCGTTTGGCAACCTGCAGCGCCTGCCGCTGGCGGTGCGCATGGTGCTGGAGACGACGCTGGCGGCGACCGCGAACCACAAGTCGATGAAGTTGGGGCTGTGCCTGAGCTACGGCGGGCGCGAGGAGATCGTCCAGGCGGTGCAGCGGCTGGCCGGGCGCGTGGCCAAGGGCCAGCTCAAGCCGGAGCAGATCGACGAGGCGGCGATCGAGGCGGAGCTGTGGACCGCGCCGCTGGGCGGGCCGCCGGACTTGCTGATCCGCACGTCGGGCGAGCAGCGGTTGTCGAATTTCCTGTTGTGGCAAAGCGCTTACGCCGAGCTGGCTTTTGTGCCAACCCCGTGGCCGGAATTCCGCGAGCTTGCCTTTGCCGCCGCGCTCTGCGACTACTCACGCCGCGACCGCCGCTTTGGCGGTCTCAGCACCGCCCGCGACGACGCCTGAGCGCGCGCACGGCAGCACGGACGGAGGTTGCGTGGCACAGAGGCTCATCACCGGCTTCATCCTGGCGCCGATCCTGATTTGGGTCGTGCTGTTTGCCCCCAAGCCCGTGTTCCTCGTGCTGCTGGCGCTGGCCGCGGCGCAGGGCGTCGACGAGCTCGTGCGTATGTACGCCGAGATCCGCAAGCGCGACCGGCTGATGCTGGTGCCGCTGGCGATCGTCACGGCGATCGCGGTGGGTATTCGCCAATATTGGTTGATTCCGGCGGTGGTGCCGGTGGCATGGCTGGCGTGGTGCCTTGTCGCGCCGGGAACGGTCGAGGCGGCGGGACGGCGCGCCGAGGTCGGCATGTTGGGCGTGGCGTACGTCGCAACGCTGTTTGGCGTCATCGTGCAGATCTTCAGCCTCGACGCGGTGCCGCCGGGCGGGCAATTCGACACCGGCCGTGGCGCGACGCTGGCGCTGCTGATCGTGGTTTTTGCCGGCGACACCGGCGCGTATTTCGCCGGTCGCTCGTTGGGCCGCCACAAGCTGTACGAACTCATCAGCCCGAAAAAGACGCTGGAAGGCGCGGCGGGCGGCTTGCTGGCGTCAATCGTGGGCGGGCTGATCGCCCAGCGCTACCTGCTGCCGCAGCTGAGCGTGGTGCAGGGCGTGCTGTTGGGCGCGAGCGGCGGCATCGTCGGGCAGATCGGCGATCTGGCTGAGTCGCTGTTCAAGCGCGCGACCGGCACCAAGGACTCGGGCGGGCTGCTGCCCGGCCATGGCGGCATCCTCGATCGGCTGGACGGCGTGCTGTTTGCCGCGCCGGTGGTGCTGGCGTGGGTGCTGTTCCACTGATCGCCGCCGCGCCGCGGCGGTTGGCCGGCGTCGCTTGGCGCTGGCATGGCCGCCAGCCGTTTGCCGACATGCTGCACCAGAACCAAGTGACCGCCGCGGCCGTGGCAGCGGGCGCGCCGCCGGCGATTGCGCTCTTTGAGCCGGATGCGCCCGTGTACGCGCTCGGTCGGCGGGCGCAGGGCGTGGACGGCCGCGCGCGGATCGCCGGCTCGATCGCGGCTTGCGCGGCGCGGCAGATCGCGATCGTCGATGTCGATCGCGGTGGCTTGGGCACGCTGCACGCGCCCGGGCAGATCGTGGCCTTTCTGGCGGTGGCCTGTCCGCGCTGGCAAGCGCGCGAGCTGTGCGCCGAGCTTCTCCATGGAATTGCAGACTTGGCGCGGGACTCAGGCGTCGATGCCCGCTGCGATCTGGCGGATGATGTGGGTGTGTGGAGCCCGCGCGGCAAGCTTGCGAGCCTGGGTCTGCGGCTGCGCGATGACGTGGCGCTGCACGGCGTGGCGATCAATTGCGCCGTCGACCGCGGCTTGGGGCAGGGGCTAGTGCTGTGCGGTAAGCCATTGATCGCACTCGATAATCTCGCTGCGGAGCCGGACGGCGCGGAGCTGGACCTCGCGCCCTGGGCCAGCAAACTCGCCGCGCGGTGGCAGCTCGCGCCGGCCGACGGGACTGCCCAGCAAACGCCGCGCTGAGCCGACGCAATCCCTTCGCGCGGGTGGCAAAAGCCGCACCGCGCATGGACGAGTAGCTTCTGCTTGCGTTCCCTTGGTTGCTTTGCTAACGTCCACCATGGAGGGCCGGTGCTCGGCGTCGTGAGCGCCATGTTTCCGGTCACCGTCGCAACTGCCTGATCCGCAAGCGCGACGGGCTCGGCCGACCAACCACCCCGTTGGTGCAGGTGAGCCTCCAAATCCCGAAGTCCGTGTAGTCGACCGTTGGACGGGGTTTCAACGACGGCTACAAATGGCGCCTCGACGGCGCGAGACGGTGCAAATCGTCTGGCGCTACCCCAACGGGTGCCTTGGAATTCGCTGTCGACGTTGACCTGTGTGCGGCCGCCAAGCCAACCACAGCCGCCCGCGTGCGACAGGACGAGTTACGGTTGCGATCCCCCTGCAACAGTGCCGATACGACAGGACATTCCAACGAGTAAGGGCGCAAAAGGTTTACAGCGCGTCTCCATAGCGGAGGCGAACTGCAGGCCGACGGCAAGTGCGACTGGACGGCGATCGAGACTACCCCGCGGGAAAGGCCAACCTGCGGATTCGATCATCCCCAGCCGAGTGCAGGGAGCGGTTTCTGACACCAACGCTGCGAAGCAAACGCGCAGCTCCGACGGGCGGCAACGCGCGCTCCGGGCAGGTGACAGGACCCAACGGGAATCGAACCGGGAGCATCACGCGATGCCGCACCACCGATTCCCGCCAGCCTCTCCCGGCCATCCACACTGCCGAATGCGCCCGCCCTCCGCCGGAATCTGTCGTCAAGAGGAATGCGATGCGGAACCAGCACATTGCGCGCATGTGTAGCCCGGGGCTCACTTCTGCCCACCGCACACAGGACCATCAGCGGTCAAAACGCTTGGGAACTGGCTCAGCCAGTTTTGTGGCGTTTTTGGCGCTTTTGGCTCTGACAGCGGGTCTTGCTGGCTGCGCAGGCCAACCGCCCACGCCTGAGAAAGCCGCGACGCCTGACGTCGCGATCGGCGTGGATGCTGAGTTCGGCGTGGAGACCTTCGCCTTGTCGACGCCGACCATCACGGTCACGGCGCCGGTGAACCAGGCTGCGTTCCCAATGGCCGCAAGCGGCGGCGTCACGAGCGTCGACTTCACCTACACGACCACGAACTACACCGGCAGCGAGGTCCACTGCTACCTCGACGGCGTGTCGATCGGCAACTTCACGGTCGGTTCGCCCGCGACGTTCAAGGGCATCAACAACCTCGGCCTGACCAAGGGCGGACACACGCTGGCCTGCGTGCTGCTCGACGCCACCGGTCAGGACCTGATCGACGCGACCGGCGCGGCGCAAGGCGTCCGCCAGGTCAAAATCATCTCCCAATGCAGCAATGACGCGGACTGCAACGACGGCGACGCTTGCACCGGCGAGCAGTGCTTGCAGAACACCTGCCAGGTCGTGATCATTCCGAACTGCTGCGTGTCGGCGTTTGACTGCTCGGTCGGCTCCAACTGCTTGAATCCCAACACCGCCAGCTCGCAGTGCTCGGCCTGCAAAGTCGACAACGACTGCGCCGATACCGACAGCTGCACCACCGACAAGTGCGACCTTTCCGGCTCCAAGGGCGTTTGCACCCACATCAAGGCCGACGCGAACTGCTGCTCGCAAGCCACCGACACCTGCTCGGACGGCAAGCCCTGCACCGTGGACTCTTGCAACACCGGCACCGGTAAGTGCTCGCACGTCCAGCCGATTGGCGCCTGCTGCGCCGACAGCGAGTGCGTCTCGGACGACATCTGCAAAGTCGGCGGCTGCGTCGCTTTCACCTGCCGCTACGGCGTCGACGGCTTCAAGCCGGACTGCTGCTCGACCACGACCAACAACCTGTGCGACGACAAGAATTCCTGCACCGTGGACGCGTGCTCGACCGGCATGCCCGGCGGCTGGACCCAGTGCACCCACACCAAGAACGACCCGACCTGCTGCGACGCCAAGATCGACACCTGCGACGACGGCCAGCCCTGCACGTTGGACCTGTGCGTTGGCGGCAAGTGCACGCACACCAAGGACAAAGCGTGCTGCTTGAGCAACTCGGACTGCGATGACGGCAACCTCTGCACCAACGACGCCTGCGACGTGCCGAAGCAGCTGTGCAGCCACGACGCGGTCGCCGGTTGCTGCAACCTGAACACCGACTGCAACGACAACCTGTACTGCACGAGCGACTACTGCGACGTGCCGATCAACACCTGCAAGCACAGCCCGCTGTACGCCGGCTGCTGCGAAGTGGACACGGACTGCAACGACGGCAAGGCGTGCACCGCGGACGTCTGCGTCAACCACCAGTGCCTCGGCCTGCCGATCGCCGGCTGCTGCGACCAGAGCAACGTCGCCTCGGTGTGCAACGACAAGAAGTTCTGCACGATCGACTCCTGCGACTCGACGACCAACAAGTGCATCAATGTGCCGAACGGCGTGACGGAATGCTGCGACACCGCCGCGCAGTGCGACGACGGCGACTGCTCGACGCTGGACACCTGCGACACGACAAACACCTGCTCGCACAAAGCCGATCCGTACGCCTGCAAGCTGGACGCCGACTGCGTGGACGCCAACCCGTGCACCGCTGATACCTGCGCGCTGAACGCCAACGGCTGCGGCGGCTGCGTCCACACGCTCGTCGACCAATGCTGCCCGGATGACCAGTACTGCGTCGCCGCCGACAAGTCGAAGAACCTGTACCAGGCCGCGTGCCACGTCGCCACGTGCGATCCGACCACGCACTTCTGCAACGTGACTGAGAAATCCGACTGCTGCTTGAGCGACACCGACGCGCTGACCAAGTGCGACGACGGCAACCCCTGCACGGTCGAGTACTGCCAGAACAACCAGTGCCGCCACAGCACGCCGCCGACCGGCTGCTGCGCCAATGATGCCGCGTGCAACGACGGCGTCGCGTGCTCGATCGACAAGTGCAACATCGTCACCGGCGCGCCGACGGGCACCTGCGTCTACACGCTGACCGGCCCGGTTGGTTCGTGCACGATCTGCGACCCGACCAACGTCACGACCTTCACCGACAACAACGTCTGCACAACGGACACCTGCATCGCCGGCGCGCCGGTGCACACGCCGATCGCCGGTTGCTGCCTCGACAAGACCGACTGCGAC